>JASJCX010000223.1 GCA_030065255.1 Calothrix sp. MO_167.B42
AGTTAAGAGTGAAGAGTTAAGAGTGAAGAGTGAAGAGTTAAGAGTGAAGAGTTAAGAGTTAAGAATACTCCTAACTCCTAAATCTTAACTCCTGACTTTTCCCATCGATCAATTACAGGAGTTTGAATATCAATGACAGAAGCATTAATTGCAGCTTTATTTGTGTTTGCCTTGGCAGCATTTGTGGGGTTTGAGGTGATTAATAAAGTCCCTCCTACTTTACATACTCCCCTCATGTCGGGATCAAATGCAATTTCGGGTATTTCGGTTCTGGGAGCAATTGTGGCTTCCGGTGCTAAAGAGTGGAAAATATCCGTAATTTTAGGTTTAATTGCCGTAATTCTGGCAACTATCAACGTAGTCGGTGGTTTCCTGGTGACAGATAGAATGTTGCAAATGTTTAAGAAAAAGGAGATTAAGGCATGAGCGATTTAATACCAACTGGGATTCAGTTGACATACTTGGTTGCAGCCTCCCTCTTTATTCTGGGCTTGAAAAAATTAGGTTCACCAGCCACTGCCAGAAATGGTAATGTTATGGCTGCTGTGGGTATGTTATTGGCGGTGGTAGTCACATTGCTAGATCAGCAAGTGTTAAACTACCAAATGATTTTGTTGGGCTTGGCAATTGGAGCGTCAATTGGTGCCATCGCAGCCTATAAAGTAGAAATGACCCAAATGCCCCAAATGGTGGGTTTGTTGAATGGTTTGGGTGGTTCTGCCTCTGCTTTGGTGGCTGTGGCTGAATTTTGGCGTTTATTGGGTGCATCCCAATCAGTGCCCTTGGATGCCAGTATTTCCATGCTGCTAGATGTGCTAATTGGTGGTGTTACCTTTACAGGTAGTGCGATCGCTTTTGCTAAACTACAGGGAATCATGAGTGGTTCGCCAATTACATTTCCCTTGCAGCAACCCTTCAATGCTTTATTATTAGGCTCCTACTTAGTAGGTAGTGCTTTTTTGTTAATCGATCCCAGTAATCTACCCATATTCTTAGGAGTGGTAGGAGTTTCCTTAGTATTGGGTGTGATGTTCGTTATCCCCATTGGTGGGGGTGATATGCCGGTGGTGATTTCTTTATTGAACTCATTTTCCGGTTTAGCTGCTGCTGCTGCTGGTTTTGTGGTGATGAACAATATGTTAATCATCGCCGGTGCATTGGTGGGAGCATCAGGTTTAATCCTGACAGAGATTATGTGTAAGGCTATGAACCGTTCCCTATTCAGCGTGCTGTTCAGTGCTTTTGGTACTGGTGGAGGCGCAGTTGCTGGTGGAGCTGCGGGTGCGGGAGCAACAGATAAAGTTGTTCACAGCATCGATCCCGAAGAAGGAGCAATGATGTTGGGTTATGCCCGCTCTGTAGTAATTGTTCCTGGTTACGGGATGGCTGTTGCCCAGGCACAACACAGTGTGCGAGAATTGGCAGACCAACTGGAAAAATTGGGTGTAGATGTCAAATACGCAATTCACCCTGTAGCTGGAAGAATGCCAGGGCACATGAATGTATTATTGGCAGAGGCGAATGTGCCCTATGAGCAGCTGCACGACATGGATGATATCAATCCCCAGTTAGAGCAAACTGATGTTGCCTTGGTAATCGGTGCTAATGATGTGGTTAATCCTTCTGCTCGCACGGATGATAAAAGTCCAATTTACGGTATGCCGATTTTAGAGGTAGACAAAGCCAAGCATACCATCGTCATTAAACGAGGTATGAGTGTTGGTTTTGCTGGTGTAGATAATGATTTGTTCTACAAGGACAAAACTACCATGTTGTTTGGTAGTGCTAAGGATATGGTGGCGAAGTTAGTTTCTGAAGTGAAGCAACTGTAAGTAATTTTTCCATAACCAATTTTTCTAATATTACTTATTTAACCCTCCTCGTCACCGAGGGGGGTATTTTTGGGTTTAGCTCTTTTCTCTGACTCTGCTCACTTTAATGATTACTTCGTAATACCAACTTTTTCTTTGTCTGCGGCCACTGATTGATAAGCTTTCTCTAAACGCATAATTTGTTTAGCTTGAATAGACAAGGCACTAGTATCTAACCAGTTGGCAATCACAGCATCAGTAGAAAATAAACCAGCTCCATTGATAGTAAAGAATAGAAAACAAGCTGCGTAAATTGCAGATAGTTCTAAGTAAGGAATATTGAAGCCAGAAACTAGAATGTGGTGGTACATAGCAACACACATTGTTCCAAACAAAGCCAATGCAGCTGGGCGAGTTAGCAAACCAAAAGCTAGTAATGGTGCGCCAATCAGTTCAGTGAAAGCAGCTACGTAACTAAAAAATATGGGAAATGGTAAGCCTATGTACTCAACGTAGGCTTCGGAAAAACTTTCGATATCTCCCAACTTATCCAAACCATTGTGGATCATCACAATGCCCACAACAGCCCGTAGTACAGCCCAAGCTACCTGTGACCAAAAATTGAGGTTGACGCTGGGTTTAAAGATATTAGCTATGAGTGCATTATTAGTCATGATTCGGCTTTTAACCTAAGTCAATTTATAATTTTTATATTAATAAATGTAACAAAATACATTAATAAATGTAAACTAAATAATCCGATCGCACCTCTGTAATTTAGCTAAAAATACCTCTGTAATGCTTGCTGCCAATGCTTTGAGAAGTTTATAAAAAAATCGCCCATAAAAGGGCGATCGCGCAGTGGCTCCTTCGGAGCATCGCTAAATTTATCAGAAAAGTAACATTTTTTAATAATTACTTAATTATCCCCAAGACAGGTATAACTTCAGACTCTTCTATTTGAGGTGCAGAAAAAGTATGAGCATAAATCCTGGTATCAGTTTGGGCTATCTGAATATAAGATTGACGCACTTGTGTATTCACTGCCACAGTTTTAACATCGTAAATTTGCGTAGCTAATTTGGGATATAAACCAATAGCAATTATTGGCACAAGAAAACAAGCCGCGATGAAAACTTCACGGGTACTGGCATCCCTATATACAGCCTCACTAGGTATGGTACAGTCTGTCCCAAAACAAACCGCCCCTTCAATGTCCTGGTTTTCTTTGCCTATGTTACCAATATCACAACTACTGTCCGAGCCACTTCCATAAAACACTTGCCTTAATAAGTTCAGTAAGTAAATAGGAGTGAGGATAACCCCAACGGCAGCGAGGAATACTGTTACAGTACAGAAAGTTGAACTGTATATATCACTGCTGGTTAAACCCAAGAATACTGTTAGCTCACTCACAAAGCCGCTCATACCAGGGAGAGCTAAGGAAGCCATTGCTCCGATTGTAAATAAAGCAAATACCGTGGGCATAACTTGACCAATACCGCCCATTTTATCCATTAATAGGGTGTGGGTGCGATCATAAGTTACACCAGCCAGGAAGAACAACACCGCTGCAATTAAGCCGTGGGAAATCATCTGCAACATTGCACCACTGACTCCCAAGTCGGTGTAGGAAGCAATTCCCAGTAGCACAAATCCCATGTGGGAAACTGAGGAATATGCCAAACGGCGCTTCATATTAGTTTGAGCAAAGGAATTTAGTCCGCCATAGATAATATTCACAACCCCCAGAATTGCCAGAACAGGGGCAAAATAAATATGGGCATCGGCAAGTGTTTCTAGATTCAGGCGAATTAATCCGTATCCCCCCATTTTTAGCAGCACACCTGCCAAAATCATGGATACGGGAGCAGAGGCTTCCCCATGGGCATCAGGTAGCCAAGTATGTAAGGGGAAAACAGCTAACTTTACGCCAAAGGCAATCAGTAAGCCTGCATATAACGGTAATTCTAGAGCTAGGGGATAATTCTTCGTAGCCAGTTGGGCAATATCAAATGTGATATTGTCGCCATAAAGCGCCATTCCTAATGCTGCCACTAAAATAAATATAGAAGCCGCAGCCGTGTATATTAAGAATTTTGTCGCTGCGTAACGCCGTTTTTGACCACCCCAAATGGAAACTAGTAGGTAAACAGGAACTAATTCCAGTTCCCACATGATAAAGAACAACAGCAAATCTTGGGCAACGAATACCCCAATTTGCGCCGAATATAGCACCAGCAGCAGGAAGTAAAATAAACGAGGCTTGAGGTCAACTTGCCAAGCTGCAAATATTGATAATGTGGTAACAAATCCTGCTAGTAGTACTAGTGGTACTGAGATACCATCGACCGAAACTGCCCAGCTAAAGCCCAACTGGGGCACCCAGGCATAATTTTCCGCGAGTTGAAAAGTAGCATTGCTAACATCATAGTGCTTCCAAAAGGCATAACACATCAAGACAAAGTCCGCGATTGCTACACCTAATGCATACCACCGCACGCTTTTACCATCTTTACCAGGTAGAACGGGGATAAGCAAGGAAGCCACTAGTGGCAGCATTATAATCGCGGTCAGCCAGGGAAATCGATCCGCTATCATGACAGTGAGTAAGAATACTTAAGTTTGTTAATATGAATATCATACTAAATTTTGTAACACTTTATTTATAAATCTTTACTATAGGTACGTATAAGTAAATCTATACTGTTGTGGCTAATTTACAGAATTTGGTAAAAAGCGATCGGGGATTGAGTTTGTTCGCGCAAACAAAACCAGGATAATGGTGATGCTCAATTCGATTGTTGCCTATCCTTAATGTTATTTGATAACCTGTGCAAGCTCCTATCCGAAAAGTATCCTGATAACTTCGCCAATTGGGTTTTAGGTACACCCCAAACAACCGCAAAAGTCCTGAAAACCGAATTGAGTATTGAACAAGAAGCAGGGGGGAAGGGAGCAGGGGGCAAGGGGAATATTCCCTTCCCCCCTTGAGCGAAACGAAGTGGAGCAAGGGTCACAATCCCCCACTTCTTTAAGTGGTTCTCGTTGCTGTCGGGGTACAATCCCCGTCTGAACATCCCCCTGCTCCCCCTCACCCTGCTCCCCTGCCTCTTTTTGAACCAATACGTGCTGATTACGTTACATTTTTACAATTACAAGAACGGATATTACACCTGGAATTTCAAACTAAACTGGTATCAACCCCACCCTTACCTTTACGGATGCTAGATTACTGGGTGCGGTTGTATCGCTTATATCGTCTGCCAATTACCCAAGTGGTTGTATTATTACTTCCTCCCACACCAGAAACAGTTATTGAGACATCCTTTAATATTGAAACTACCCGCCACGAGTATCGGGTAATTCGGATGTGGGAGGAAAGCCCAGAAATATTCCTCAATGACGAAGCTTTGTTACCATTAGCACCACTCACAGCAACAAAACAACCGCAAATTTTGTTGCAACAAATCGTGGAACGAGTTCTTGAAATTTCTGGGGGGAAACGAGCAGAAATTTCCACCTATACTCAAATCTTTGCTGGATTAAAATATAAACAAGACTTAATTCGACAACTATTCCGGGAGGGTATCATGCGCGAGTCAGTAATTTATCAGGAAATCCTTTCTGAAGGAGAAAAAAAGGGGGAACAAAGGGAGCGTCAGTTTGTTCTGCGCTTACTTACTCGACGAGTAGGGGAATTATCCTCGGATGTGCGTCAATGTATTGAAAATCTGTCTTTGGAGCAATTAGAAAATCTTGGTGTAGCTTTACTGGATTTTCAGGGAATGGCGGATTTAGATGTTTGGTTGAGTCAGGAAGATGTTTAGATATTTAGAAAACATGGGCTAAAAACGGCTTCCGGAGCGATGAATTTCGGTGAGCAGGATTGTTTTAAGCATCTAGGATTTACGCATTGATAAAAATAATCAACTTGTATGTCGCTTTTCGGACGTTTGAGCTTAGTTTTTGACTATTCTTTTGCGATCGCTACCTATCCCAAAATTACGGATACTAATATCATTGGTTACATAAAACTGGGATAAGCAATTTCAAATTTCAGGCAGATTAAATGGTACTTCTGCATCCACTCTCAGACTTTATCAGTCCCAATGCTGTAACCAACAACTCATCCCCAACTTATCACTATCAAGGTTACTGTCCCCAAACTAGCGAACTCCTGCAATTACCCCGCACATGTTTAGCAGAAGCGATCGCCTATGGTTTAATGAAATATCTGGCTCAGGATGAGCGTTATTCCCGTGAAGGTAAAATGTACGGGATATTACTGGTAGAATTACCCGATGGCGAACAAAAAATACTCAAAGCATTTTCTGGATTACTGAATGGTTGTAGTATCTTTGATGGTTGGGTAACACCAATTCCTGGGCGAGAACAGGTAGTACTAGAAGAAGCTCGTACAATAAAAGAATTAGAAGCTATTAAGCAAGAGTTAATTAGCCTGAAACAAATTCCCGAACGCCAGAAATATGAGAAGCTAGAACAAGAATTTGCAGTACGTTTGCAACGAATGATTCAAACCCATAGCGATCGCAAACAGCAACGACAAGTAAAGCGACAGATATTCCGGGAAACTCTTGCAGGGAAAGCATTACATACAGCTATTGCCCAACTTGACGAAGAAAGTCGTCAGGATGGAATTGCACGCAAATTACTTAAACGAGAACGAAATCAAGTATTACAACCCTTACAGCAAATCATTAAGGATGCAGATATAAAAATACGGGAACTGAAACGTAAGCGAAAAGAATTATCCCGCCAACTGCAAACACAAATGCATGCAGCTTATTCCTTAATGAATTTTTATGGGCGATCGCAAACCCTACAACAATTAGTACCACAAGGTTTACCCACAGGAACAGGGGATTGTTGTGCGCCAAAATTATTGCATTACGCAGCTACCCACAATTTAAAACCCTTAGCAATGGCTGAGTTTTGGTGGGGTGCATCCTCTGGAGGGAAAATTCAGGGAGAATTTTATGGTGCTTGTGTGGAGAGGTGCCAGCCATTAATGGGTTTTTTGCTTTCAGGTTTCCAATCCAGATCTACGGCGACTAAAGTTGAGGAACACGATGTTAATTTGTCTCACGCAGAGGAGGACACTTCTGTGGGCGGGTTCCCCGACTTGAGGAAAGTGTCCGTCGCGCAAAGACTCACAGAGAAGAAGCTGTCAATTATTTATGAAGATGAATGGTTGATAGCTGTTAATAAACCATCTGGGTTACTTTCTGTCCCTGGAAGATATTCTCATAATCAAGATAGTGTTCTGAGTCGTTTGCGTAATCTTTTTCCTGATGGAGTTAATTTACAAGCAGTACATCGACTCGATATGGATACATCAGGTATTTTAGTTTTAGCACGTAATTTCCAAATCCATCGCTTGCTAAATCACCAGTTTCAGCAACGTCAAGTTCACAAAGTTTATGAAGCTGTACTTGCAGGTTTCATATATATAGATAAAGGAGTAATTAAGTTACCGTTGTGGGGAGATCAAAAAAACCGCCCCTATCAACAAGTAAATTGGCAATATGGCAAATCCAGTATTACTAATTTTCGTGCGATAGCTACAGAAGGTAACTATACTCGTATAGAGTTTATCCCTATTACTGGCAGAACCCATCAGTTGAGAGTTCATGCTGCTCATTCCCAAGGATTGGGTACACCAATATTAGGCGATCGCTTTTATGGCAATTTTACATCTACAGATAGATTACATCTCCATGCTAGGGAATTGTACTTGCAGCATCCATATACAAATAAAGAACTGCATTTACAAACTAATACTCCTTTTTAAATTAATTCAACCCATTCTCATACTCAAATCCAACCACTTCGACTGAGTAATCGGCGCACTACTAGATATATAGTCAACACCGGTTTCTGCTACACCACGAATAGTTTGTAGAGTTACATTTCCAGAAGCTTCGATTTTTATCCGATTACTGTACTGGCGAATTATCTGCACAGCTTCGCCCATCATTTCCAAAGACATATTATCCAACATAATAATATCAGCATTGTTTTCCAAAGCTTCCTTTACCTGTTCCAAACTCTCCGTTTCCACTTCTATAGTTAATGGATAAGGTATGCGAGAACGAATTCGAGCGATCGCTTGACCGATTCCCCCTGCTGCTGCAATATGGTTATCCTTAAGCATCACTGCATCATCTAAACCCATACGATGATTAATTGCTCCTCCCACTTGGGTTGCATACTTTTCGAGGATCCTTAACCCTGGAGTTGTTTTGCGAGTATCCACAAAATGAGTGGGTAAATCAAAAACCTGCTCTACATACTTATTAGTTAAGGTAGCAATCCCACTCAAACGCATAGCCAAATTCAGAGCTACCCTCTCTCCCATTAACAATGCATCTAGAGAACCATGAATTTGTGCGATCACTTGTCCTGGTTCACATTTTTCTCCCTCCGCCACTATTGGAACAAAACTCACTCCCTCATCTAATAACCGAAATACCCTAGCTGCTAGTGGTAAACCTGCAACTATTCCTGGTGCTTTAGCTATCCATTGAGCTTGTCCTTTCTTACCATCTTCAGCTAACAAAGCTTGGGTTGTGCGATCGCCCCTACCAATATCCTCCAACAACCAACCTTGTAATAAGGGATCTACTACTAACCAAGGAGGTAAAATCCCGAAAATATCCATCATTGGCAAATCCAAAGCCTAAACGCTAAAAAAAATTTTAACGCCTTAAAGGATTGATATATATAGATTTAGGCGTAATACTCCAAAATTTTTTCAGCTTTTTCTGAAAAAGTAGTTGACAGGGATGGGAAGGTTAGATATATTGATTAAGTGCCTGAGAGCGAAGCGAAACGAAGCGACGCGCTTCAAGCGCACCGAACCTTGAAAATAATATAGTTTGAAGCCAGTATACAACACTTGATAAGC
>JASJCX010000224.1 GCA_030065255.1 Calothrix sp. MO_167.B42
GAGTATAAATATCTGCAAAAAGAACAAATATTATTTACTTATTTACACTTAGCAGCAGACCGGAAATTAACCGAGCATTTAATTGATTGTGGAGTAACAGCGATCGCTTACGAAACCGTAGAACAACCAGGGGCGAATAAATTACCATTACTTACCCCCATGAGTGTTATTGCTGGGCGTTTAGCAGTACAATTTGGAGCTAGATTCTTAGAACGCCAGCAAGGAGGAAAAGGGGTACTTTTGGGTGGTGTTCCAGGAGTTAGGCCTGGTAAAGTGACAATTTTAGGTGGTGGAGTTGTGGGAACGGAAGCTGCTAAAATTGCAGTGGGAATGGGTGCGATCGTCCAAATATTAGATATAAATGTAGAACGATTAGCATATTTAGAAACTCTGTTTGGTTCTAGAGTTGAACTAATTTACAGCAACTCCGCTCACATCGAAGCCAGTGTCAAAGCAGCAGACTTACTAATTGGGGCGGTATTAGTAACCGGACGTAGAGCACCAATACTAGTATCCCGGGAACTAGTCAAACAAATGTGTCCTGGTTCGGTAATTGTGGATGTAGCCGTAGATCAAGGTGGCTGTATCGAAACCTTACACCCCACTTCCCACACAAATCCCACCTACATTGAAGAAGGGGTAGTACATTATGGCGTTCCTAATATGCCAGGAGCCGTACCTTGGACTGCAACCCAGGCATTAAATAACAGTACTTTACCCTATGCCATCCAATTAGCCAACCAAGGCATGGAAGCATTGGAGAAGAACCAAGCATTAGCCAAAGGTTTAAACATCAACAATCATCGTTTAATTCACCCTGCGGTACAGCAGGTGTTTCCCGATCTAGTTAATTAGAGGTGATGAGGTGATGAGGGGATGAGGTGATGAGGTGATGAGGTGAAAAATTTTAACAAAATGTATCCCTTATCTCCTTATCTCCTTACCTCCTTACCTCACCTCCTTCACTCCCTCACTCCCAGAAATTGCAGAAGTTTTTCTGCATTATCAAAATCACCAACAATTCGTCGCACTGGATGGGGCCAAACTTTGACTAAATTAGGGGTAGCAGATATGTGGTTGGCTTCAGCCTGCTCAGGATGAGTGAGGACATCAATCACCTTAAGGGTGTAAGGTTGACCCAAATGTTTTTCTAACAGTTCATGTAAATTATGCAAAATGCGCTCTGTGCTGGCACTATTACCTGCCACAAACAGGCGTAATACATACCCTTGAGTTTTTGAATGCAGTTCTTGTACAGCAGTCATGGGTGGATAGTACAAAGATTCTGGTTCAGATAATTCCAGAGGTATAATTAAGTCATGATCTTCCCACAGTTGGGGAAAAGAAGAGCGATAAGTTGTTAATACCATGCGATCGCACAATCCTTCCTGCCAAGGCGCAGGCTGCCATACTAACTCCCCAGTACCGAAAATAGCATTTAATAACGCCTGATGCCTTAAAACTCCTGGATAAGCTTCGGCAAAAGTACGTATTTTTTGAGTATGGGGATCTAACCAATGATCTATTGTTGCTGTATAGCAAGGTACTAAAAAGTGGGGTGGTTCTGATAAATCCAGAATTTTTTGTAAAGTAGTACACAAATGAAAATGCCATCGACCCTTTTTACTAGGATCGATGCAATAAACAAGATCTCCGCCAGGAGTAAATAAAGCAATGCCTTTAAATACCTGGGGTAGGGTAGATTTTTTTGGATCTAAACGCACAAAATTATCTCAAAATCTAAAGATAAAGATAAAAGGTAAAAATATTATTTCACCTTCTTCCTTTTACCTTACTTGGGAGAAACCAAAAAATAAATTATTCATAAAAAGTCTTTACTCATTCGGTATTTCCTTGGGTTGTGTATCCTTTGTATCCTTTGGGTTCTAAACTCGTCCTCGTAAGAACTGAGCCATTTCATTAGGAGTTGGTGACATTTCTAAAGCAGTTTCTTCCGTAATGCGACCTTCCTGATAGAGATTGAACAAGGATTGATTCATGGTGGTCATACCATCAAAACTGGCTTGCTTCATCAACTCACCAATTTCATCATACTTACCATCCTTAATCCATTCTGTAATCGCATCTGTATTGATCAGAATATCGTGAAAAGCAGCTCTTTTCCCATCTGTAGTTTTACATAAACCTTGGGCAATGACTGCTACTAAAGATTCAGAAACTGCCACCCGCATGGCATCCTGTTCTTCCCCTGAGTAGAGGTTGAGAATACGCTCAATAGTTTTCACGGCACTGTTGGTATGGAGGGTTCCCATGACTAAGTGACCTGTTTGTGCGGCTTTCAGAGCAGTATTCACCGTTTCTTTATCCCGCATTTCCCCCACTAGAATCAAATCAGGATCTTCTCGCAAAGCTGCTTTTAAAGCATTATCAAACTTCCGAGTATGCATTCCCACTTCTCGCTGTTTCACCAACGACTTTTGACTTCTGTGAACAAATTCAACGGGGTCTTCAATAGTAATGATATGTTTAGCCATCTCCTTATTAATATAGTCAATCATTGCTGCCATGGTTGTAGATTTACCAGAACCAGTGGGGCCTGTAACCAAAACCAATCCTTTGTGGTGATGACAAATATTTCTGAAAATAGGAGGCAATCTCAATTGGTCAATGGTCAAAATCTTCAGGGGAATTAACCGTAACACCATAGAGTAACCTTTGAGAGTATCAAAGATATTGATCCGTACCCTAGCAAAATCAAATTGAGTGGCACCATCAAAATCCAGATGCTCTCGAAACCGCTTGATTTCAGCCTCAGTCAATATTTCTTCCAACCAGCCAAGAAAGGCTTCTTGGTCTGTTTCTGGATAATCTGTGGTTTCTATTTCCCCTCGATTGCGGAAGCGAGGTACTTCACCTACACCTAAGTGAATATCGGAATATCCCTTATCGTAAGCATGTTTTATTAATTGCTCAAAAGTGGGATGTAAACTCCTGTTTTTTACACTGGCAACTTGAGGTATGGGAGGTGAAACATTTGGACGATGGTTGTCAGGAGGTAGAGGAACATTATTTTGATCTTGATTATTACTTCCTACCCATTCCTTTTTAGGGTAATTGTTACCAAGAGCAGGAGGGACATTGTTGTGAGAACCACTATCTTTGTTTGTTATATCTGATTGATCTTGTGATTGGCGTAGGGTTGCATCTGTCGCATTTGGTAGTGGTGGTGGTAATGGTGGTGCAACGGGAACTCGAAGAGAATTTGATGTATTTGATGATTCGTTCATAAATTTGGCAAAAATAGGAATTTACTTATGTGAGTGATGAAAAATGGTTAAGAAAGTATAAAACTCCATAACCCTGGAAAGAACATGGTTTGATAAAAAAGCAGATAACTACATTCTTTTTTAAATCTGGAAACACGTGTATTTTTTTACTGAGTTATGAAATGCCAAACATAGTTTATACAGCTATGTTGCTTGATATTACATTATTTAACACAATAAGTCTCTGTAATGCATCTAGAGTATACACTTACATAAATGCATTATTTATCACTTGCGTGTTTAGAAAGTAAGTATTATTGTAAATTAAGCTTTTGTCAGTTAACTTCTAGGCTTATCCTCACCCTTGAGAATAGTGCCCTAGGCTTGGTAACTTGCAGCAATCCCGTGATTGCCCACATTCCCACCTACCAAATAAATTTCAAGGCTAATAAACCAAGCACAATTTCTAAACCCACCGAATGTGTTTCTTAAGAGTTAGAACGAAGGAAAGTAAAGCACCCTACTGGTATGTATCTCCATGAACATCATACGAACTGCCAGCACATCATATCGATCCAATCTTAATTGCTGTCTGGGTCAAATTTGATATTTGATTATTTGCTGCGATTAATGTATTATCAACTACGTCATTATATTTTATTTGCTTGGCACATAAGTGCAAAATAATTCGTCATTAGTACAAATAGGGAATCCATATAAAGCTTTCATTTATAGATTCTTACTTCTAAGTACAACAGTATAGATGTTTGTTTTTGCTTAAAATCATGCTAGTATATACACTGTGATTATCCATAAAATATTCATGAATCTTAAGTAAATAAATTGTAAACTCCTACGATGTGGTGTATATTATATTCAGCAGTTTAGTAATATAAGTCACGCGCACATTAAGGCTAAGTATTATAACTGAATATGGTTATTGTACTTAGGTAGAGTGTATAAAAGCTTTTCTAGGTTGCTAAATTTCTGTCATTGGGTGTATTTGTTCATAGTTCAGTGTCAGTGCTATTGACTGGCGTAATAGACTTGCCAGGGTTTACTTTCTCATCAAGTTATCAAAACATCTACTGCAAATCCAAATTTCATATAGAAAAACTTATTTATCAAACTAGTTTGATAATTTTTTCTATATTAGAAGTAGGTTTCAATAACAACTAACCTATAGTTTGGCATTTAATCATGTCAGACACTGACTTAGACAAGATTTGCGAGCTAACTACTAGTAGAAGGAAACATAAAAATTACCACTCGTCTTCATTTTTAGTACCTGCTATATATAATGGATTGAGCCAATTTAAGAAGAATAAACAAACTAGTGCATTGACATTACACACTTTGAATATATTTTCTTCTTGCCCCTGTGTTTTGTATTTTAACCATACAAAGCTTATTGGCTGACTGGAGTTGATTTAAATTAAATATCTAACTTTTGATTGATTTATAGAGTAGGGCTTCGATGGTTCATTGGATCTCAGTCCCTCTAAAGGAACCTTCTTATTCCTCTTTGGATTAATTTTAGAGGAGATAGGTGAGTCTGGAAATCAGACTCTATGGGGCTAGGTCGTGAAATTTGACTTAACCAAGAAAGGAGGTAAAAGTTGCACAAAAGATGCGAGCGAAATCGGAAACGTTCTAAGCGGCGAGCAATATATTGTCCGATCCATCAGTGTTATATGGATAGCGTCAGTCAGAAATATCAACTATTTGCAGATAATGTCCAACAGTTACGACAGCGTGGTATGGGTCGCCAGAATGCTCATATTTTAGTCAGTGCTAACACCACAGTATCTCTTAAAGGTGAATGGTTGGAAGCATTTTGGTGCGATCGCTGCCAGAAAACAGAATGGTATTATGTCAAAAAAACTGGTGAACGCGCTTACCATTTATCATTAGCACCTTCTAGACTATGGCAACAAGTCGCAGGGACAATCGATCCTAGAGGGAATCCTTCCGTGGGAGAATTTACTCGCAAACAGTCAAGGAGGCTCAATTACAACAGTAGCAAATCTTTCCGTTTTTACGGCTAACTTATTTGTATAGAAAATCAACTGGAATACTAGATCATGATGGATTACTATAAAGAGCATTTTGAAGAAATTGATTTTCGCAAATACTGGCTTGTTTTCCAACGTCGTTGGCTACCAGCCACAGGAGTTTTTAGTCTGGTTGTTGGCTATTCATTCTTGGTTGCATTTTCTGGTAAACCTACGTACCAGGCGGGAAGCAGCATATTAATTGAAAGTAATAAAATCCCATCTTTAACAGATTTAGAGGATTCTAGAGGTCAACTAGAGTCTTTAGCTAGAGATCATACTCCCTTAGACACTCAGGCGAAAATTGTTACATCAGTTCCAGTGATCCAAGAAACAATTACGTCTCTTGAGCTTAAGGATGACGAAGGTGAATTACTTAGAATCGAAGATTTTTTGGAAAAACTCAAAGTTGTACCGATCACAGGCACAGATATTATTGAAATTTCTTATACTGACAAAGAGCCGGAGTTAGCGGCGGCAGTCGTTAATAAACTTGTGCAAACATATATTCAAAAGAATATTGAGGCTAATCGTGCCCAAGCAGCTTCAGCTCGCAAGTTTATTCGACAAGAATTACCCAGTACAGAAACTGCTGTGAAAAAAGCAGAATCAGCATTACGTAGATTTAAAGAAAAATATAAAGTTATTTCTTTAGCAGAAGAAGCATCAGCATCAGTGAATGCGATCGCTAAAATAGATGAGTTATTGACTGAAACCCAAGCTAACTTAGCTAATGCAGATGCTAGGGCACAAAAATTACAACAAGAGATAAATATTAATTCTGGACAAGCAGTTTCCTTTGCTTCCTTGAGTCAAGCTCCGGGAGTACAAACTGTACTAGAAGAACTCCAGAAAACTGAAAGTCAACTTGCCGTAGAACAAACAAAATGGCAAGCAAATCACCCCACGATTCTTAACTTGCAAGAACAAGTTAGTGCCCTCAGAAGTTTACTCGATGAACGGATACAACAAATTAATGGGAATAATCAACCAGTCAATCTAGGGGATTTACAAATTAGGGAGTTACAACAAACTCTAATTGGAGATGCTGTTCGTACTCAAGCAGAGTATTTTGGTTTAGAACAACGTATGGCCCAATTGGTTAAAAGTAGACTTCTTCACAAAGAAAGAGCAAATATTCTTCCCCAACTCGAACAGGCTCAACGGGAACTAGAGCGAAGATTAAAAGCCGCTCAAACAACCTATGAAACCCTATTAACTAGGCTGCAAGAGATCAATGTAGCCGAAAATCAAAATATTGGTAATGCTCGCATTGTTTCTCCAGCTTTGGTGCCAGATAAACCCCTTCCTGCTAACAAGAAGCTGACTGTAGCTGCTGGAGGGATTGTTGGTGCTTTATTAGGGATAATTTTAGCCTTTTGTTTAGATTTGACTGACAGATCCTTGAAGACTGTAAAAGAAATCAGAGAATTGTTCCAATATACCTTACTAGCAGTAATTCCGGCATTGGGTAGTTATGGGAAAAATAAGAAATCTCCAAAAATAGAAGGTGTACCTATTCCAAAAGTAATAGGTAGAGATTTACCACAATTTCCCGTAGGAGATGTGTATCAAATACTACAAGCAAATCTAAGATTTCTGTCTGATACACCACTGCAAGCGATCGTGGTTACCAGTTCTGTGCCTAGAGAAGGAAAATCTTCTATTTCCGCTAATTTAGCTACAGCTATGGCACAGGTAGGTCGTCGAGTACTATTGGTTGATGCAGATATGCGTCGTCCGACTCAACATCACATTTGGCAGTTAAATAATACTGTGGGTTTAAGTAATTTGATTGTCGATCAGCTACACTTGGAGACAACTGCACAGGAGGTAATGCCTAACCTCGATGTTTTGACTTCAGGAGTTATACCACCTAATCCTGTATCTTTATTAGATTCTCAGAGAATGTCTGCATTACTTGATAGTTTTAAGTCAGAATATGACGTAGTAGTTTTTGATACTCCTCCCTTAGCAGGAACAGCGGATGCTGGGGTCTTGGGCAAGCTAGCTGATGGAATACTACTGGTGGTTCGTCCTGGAATGGCAGATTGTAACAGCGCCAGTGCAGCAAAAGAATTTTTGAATCAGTCAGGTCAAAACGTGCTGGGTATGGTAGTGAACGATGTGAATGTAAAGCGCGAACCGGAGGGATATTTTTATTACAATGAGGAGTCAGTAGAGGGAAGTAAATTATCTCCACGTTCTGTAAGTGTAAAATAAAATTGATTAGGGGTATTATTAGTAGGTGATTTTCTTATACTAAATCCCCTGATTCCATTATTTAACTCTATACTTTCAGTTACCTTTAAAAGTAAATCACAAACTTCATGCTCAAATATTTTTCCAAAGTTTGGTATATTATCAAAGGTTCGAGAAAAAATCTTCCTTGGCTCCTACTGACATTCGTTTTATCATCCCTATTAGAAGCTGTAGGTATTGGACTTATAGGGCCATTCTTAAACTTAGCATCTAACCCAGAATCAATCAATAAAATTCCTATCTTGAACTGGGTTTATATGCAGTTTAATCTGCAATCTACTAGCCAATTCATTCCCATACTAGGTCTAATTATTGCTACATTTTTTTGTATCAAATCTGTATTATACTTTTTTGCTAAAACATATATTATACAGTTTAGTTTTACTCTACAAGCAAAATTATCATCAAGATTACTTAGTACTTATTTAGCTGTTCCATATACATTTTTTTTACGTAAAAATACGGCAACACTAATAAAAAATATGACTAGTGAAGCCATGAGAATTAATCATTTTTGTATGCAGCCGATTCTAGGTGCAATTGCAAATATTACGGTTATTTGTATCCTGTTAGTGTTGCTTGCTCAAACAGATTTAATTCTCCTGGTAATGATTTTATCAATTATTTTACCTACGTTTTTACTGTTTTATACATTTAAAAATAAATTCAAAAAATGGGGTCAGGAATTATCAGAATCTGCTCAAGAGATTATTCGTATTGTGAATCATGGTTTAGGAAGCTTTAAAGAGACTAGAGTGATTGGCTGTGAGGCTTATTTTCATAATCAAATGGAACAGCAAGTTCAAAAATTTTCAGTTGCATCTACTAGATTTAGTAGCTCTAATATTTTGCCGCGTATTTTAATTGAGACTTTTTTACTGATATTTGTAGTTCTATTTATATCTATTTCTCAAATATTTTTCCAGCATAATGTTCAAGATATTACCGCAGTTATGGCTGTATTTGCAGTCGCTTCAATGCGCTTGATTCCAGCAGCTAGTCAAACCGTACAAGCAATGGGTCAGTTGCAGAATAGTAGTTATTCTGTAGATAAAATTTATTTAGATTTAAAGGAAATAGAAAATCAAGATTTAACAAAAAATGTAAAATTTGTATCAAATCCAAATACTACTGATTTAACTAGGTATCAATCATCTAAAAGTCACACCATAACTTTTGAAAATCAAATTGAATTGAGTAATGTAGTTTACTACTATCCTGGAAGCACGGAACCTTCACTTGATAATATTTCCTTGAAC
>JASJCX010000225.1 GCA_030065255.1 Calothrix sp. MO_167.B42
GAGTGAAGGAGTGAGGGAGTGAGGGAGTGAGGGAGTAGGGGCGGGGTTTCCCCGCCCGGAGGGGTTTTTCCGCCCGGAGGGAAGGGAAAATTTGTCTTCGTTATGGCTAATGCCAAGCTCTGCTAACATTCTTGGTTGTGAGATTTTCTCTTTTACCAGGAATTACCCCAGCTCCTCCATGTTAAAATTTGTCACTTTAGGCGTTTAGTTAGTAACTAGTCACAATATTTAGGTAGGGTACGGATGTGGGAAAGAATATTAAGTTTATAGATTGGTTCAGACTGGGTATTGCAGTATCGATCGCTAAAACTGTAACCTTAATAGTGCGATCGCTACGTTTAGGTGCAGCGAGTGTGCTACCTGGTTCCATTGCTCGGCGTATTCAACCAGGGCTACTGCAACAATTAAGTCAGCAAGTGAAGGGTGGGGTAATTCTGATTGCAGGGACGAATGGGAAAACCACCACTTCCCTGCTGTTACGAGACATCCTAGAACGCAAAGGCTACAGTGTTGCTCACAATTCCACGGGAGCCAATCTGGAAAATGGCTTGGTAACAGCACTGATGGAAAGTGCTAACTTGGTGGGAAAATTGGATGTAGATTACGCCATTTTGGAAGTTGACGAAAATATTGTCCCCAAGGTACTAAATCCACTGCAACCCCGGATTATCCTGTGTTTAAATTTATTCCGGGATCAATTAGATAGATACGGAGAAGTGGATAGCATTAGCAAGCGATGGACAAAGGCGATTTCCACCCTACCTCCAGACACGGTAGTTATTCCCAACGCTGACGATCCAACTTTATGTTACCTCGGTCAGCAGTTACACCAAAAGGTATCATTTTTTGGTTTAACTGAACCAAAGCGTTATCTCGAAGCGATTCCCCATGCGGTAGATTCTATCTACTGTCCCCGTTGTGGACATTCCCTCGATTATCAAGGGGTATATTTATCCCACCTAGGGGATTTTACCTGTCCTAGTTGTGGTTTTACCAAGAGTCAACCCACCCTAGATAGTAAGGAGTGGGAACAGGTATTAATCGGTTTATATAACAAATACAATACCCTAGCCGCCGCCACCGCCGCCCAGGAATTGGGAATTGATACCCAGACCATTCAGGCTACCATTCCCAGGTTCCAAGCCGCTTTTGGACGTTCAGAAGAGTTAGAAATCAATGGTACCAGGGTGCGGATTTTGCTCTCCAAAAATCCCGTGGGGACTAACGAAACCATCCGTGTAGTGACTGAAAGCAATGATACCACCACCCTACTAGTATTAAACGATCGCATTCAGGATGGTGAAGATGTATCCTGGATTTGGGACGTGGATACGGAAAAATTAGTCGCTCGGGGGGGAACCTTGATAGTTAGTGGCGATCGCGTGTATGATATGGCTCTACGTCTGCGTTACAGTGGGGATATTAATCAAGATAATCTCAACTTGATTGTAGAGGCAGATTTACGCCAAGCGATCGCTACTGCCTTAGAAAATACACCTGATGAGCAAACTTTACATATTTTACCTACTTATACTGCCATGTTAGATGTGCGGGAGGCCTTAACTGGACGTAAAATTAGGTGAGCTGGCGCTACGCGCAAGTAATAAGTAATAAGTAATAAGTAATAAGTAGTAAGTTTGGGAGCATCCCGATTTTTGGCGTTGCTGAATGGAAGTATTATTTTACATTTTTCGACAGATTAAACAATGATTCTTTGCGTCTTTGCGTGAGATAAATTCATACCGCAATTATGCAACGCCCGATTTTTAAAATTTACCAAGATTTAGGTTGTCATTGCGAATGTAGCGGAGCGAAATGAAGCAATCGCAATATCTAGACTTTGCGATTGCTTCGCTCCATTACATTACGCTCGCAATGACAAAATACGGCAACTTATACTGAGATTTTAGCTGGGTTGAGGTTTGAGAAGGATTTAATTCGCCAGTTACTAAGGGAGGATATGATGCAAGAATCGGTTATTTATCAAGACATTTTGCAAAAGGGTGAGCAAAAGGAGGCATTTCGTTTTTTCAATCGATTGTTAAATCGACGTTTTGGTGAGATAGACTCATTGATAGTCGATCGCATTCGTGTATTATCCACGGAACAATTGGAAGTGTTGGGTGAAGAATTTTTGAGTTTTTCCCATGTTTCTGACTTGGTTAATTGGCTCGATAGCAATACAAGTAATTAATGCCCGTTAATCAATTTGGTGTTTCTTACTCCGGGGGAAGGTAATATCATTTTAGATTTTAGGAAACAGATAATCTGAACAATTAAGCCACGGAAAAATCAGTAAACTTGCGATTTTCAGGACGAATAAAACCTAACACAATATCTTCTGGAACTATTCCTAAATCCAGTAAATCCTCAGTTATACCCCTTTCCGTTCCATCCCATTCAATCCACACCTTATCCTCAACAATTCGCAGATGAAATACCACAGCATGAACCCTACCTGTTTTATCCCAACCTGTATCCATCAACAGATAATTATCAGCTTCTTTATCACAAATAGATAGGCTTTCAATTTGCCCATGACTTGGTTGATATTGAGCGTGCTTTTTGACAATGCTTTCAATTATCTGTCTGTATTTTTCTAATTTATCCATTGTACAATTATCTCCTGGTTTGGGTCAAAAATCAGATAATTAATCTGTTGGTCACTTAAAATATCTTGGATTGCTGGTTTCATAAAAAAGTCTATATAAACAGTTTCCGCAATTGCTAAATATAATTTACGTTCGGGATTAATTCTTTTCAATAAACTGAAATAAATACTATATTGTCCTAACGTTTTTTCTAACTCAGTGATTAAAGAAGGACTATTAAAAACTTTTATTTCAATCACAATTTTTTGCTGCATTTTTTCAGCAGCTAATAATTTCTCTGCCCCTAAATCTGCATATAAACGTAAGCCCTTATATTCTAATGTAAATGGGTCATTAGTAATCACCCAACCATCTTTGACTAAAGCATTTTTTACCTCATTGTGATACAAATCGTACTGTGGCATTTATAAATACAAATTGTCTATTCTTTTTGCAAATTTATCATTGTTTAGGAGGAAGGGGAAAGGTAGGTATTTGTGTAAAAATAATTTGAACAAGTAGTTAGGACTTACGCAACTGGCATATTTTTTGGTGTAGGGTGCGTGAGGTGCGAAAATATTTGAACGTAGCAATAAGACTTATAATGTCACGCACCAACCACCGATTGTGACAATTGCGTAAGTCCTGGTAGTGTGGGTATCTTGTCCATGTTTGGGAAATAGCAAGCGAGACGCTTGCACTAATTGTGTTTGAGGGGAAAATGTAGTTAAATGCTCGTATGACGACATCTTCCAACAGTTAAAAATAGGCGAGAGTTAATATTCATCACGCGGAAAGTAACGATGGATTTTTTCTGGTAGTAATACCACACCATACTCTTCTGGTAGTTCGCGGTGTACATCCCAGTCTGGGTACATATCATGCCAATAATCTGGTTCCACTTCTCGATATTTTCCTAATTTCGCCTTAACTAAAAGTTTTTTTGAGTCTTTTAAATAAGCTATTTTGTATCCCATTTCTTCAAACCATACAGCCAACTCAGCTTCGTAGCAATATCCTACGCATTCTGTAAGCCGTTGTTTATAACCGTAAATAGACTCCCATTCTCTAGAGGTTGTAAAGTTAGTTGAAATGTAATCTTTGACCCTTTCCTCAATGGTTGAAGTGCGTACCGTCATAATTCACCTCCGAGTACATAACACATACATTATCTTACGTAAAAAGTGGCGATCGCGTGTATGATATGGCTCTACGTCTGCGTTACAGTGGGGATATTAATCAAGATAATCTCAACTTAATTGTAGAAGCAGATTTACGCCAAGCGATCGCTACGGCCTTAGAAAATACACCTGATGAGCAAACTTTACATATCCTACCTACTTATACTGCCATGTTAGATGTGCGGGAAGCCTTGACTGGACGTAAAATTAGGTGAACTGGCGCTACGCACAAGTAATAAGTAATAGACTTCTGGTGAAAAATAATGTAGAGACGCGAAATTGCCTCCCTTCGGAGGAGCTACGCTAACGCGTCTCTACAAGGGCTTCTGATTTCTTGTCTTATAAAAAGCTTTCTTTTAGCTTTAATATAAAGTATGATAATCATCATACTATAAACATACTTTAGAGATAGCAAAAGGAGTCATTCTTATGGGTATGATGCGTAAAACAATTACTATCCCTGATGCAATGGATGCTTGGGTCAAAGCTCAAATTGAGAGCGGACGTTACGGAAATGATAGTGAATACTTTCGTGATTTGATACGCCGCGATCAGGACAAACGGCAAGCGGAACAAGAGTTGCGCTTGCTTATTAAGGAAGGGTTGGATAGTGGCGTAAGCACTTCCACGGTACAGGATATTATGCAACGGGTAGAAGATAGGCTTAAAAAGAATGGCAACTTATCAACTCACTAATAAAGCCGAAAGTGAGATTGAGAGAATTTATGAATACTCCATTCTGAACTTTGGATTACAAGTAGCACAGGATTATGTTTCTGGGCTTCATCATTGTTTTGAATTACTGGCTGACAATCCTAGTTGGGGCAACAACTATGATTTTATTGAACCAGGACTGCTACGTTATGAATACCGCTCTCATTCCATTTATTATCAGCAAACAGAAGACACTATCCTGGTTGTGCGTGTTCTTGGTAGCAAACAAAACCCTGTACTACATATATAACTAAGCACAACTACTCTTCTCGGTTTCGTAACTTTAAAGCGGGGAAATGAATCGAGTGTCTAGTCAGGTTTACACGATTTCAATTGATTAGTTATATCGTTTCTGTTTGTATCGGAATTATTTAAATTTGCTCTATTTTTCTCTTTCTGTTGCGTTCTTTGTCTTGAAAAGTTGTTCATGGGGGAAACCCTCCGCCAGTCGTCTACAACGCACCGCTCCCCAAGACTACACTTTTCCCTGCGCCTGGAGTAGTTTTTTTATTATTCCGGTGCAACCGGATTTGATATTAGTTTGAGAGGGAGAATGTCGTCAAATAATAGATTACGCCCAATTCTAGGAAAGCACTTTCAGTGGCATGGTGCGCGATTAACACTTTTGGCACAATTTTTAGTAGCAGTGATTATATACCAGAGTGTGTTTCAACGTACTTAGTTTATTAGCCTTGAAATTTATTTCAAGGTGGGAATGTGGGCTAAACGAGAGTGTATAGGGTAAAGAAGCTGAAACTCTACCCCATACCCTATAAGACTCACACCCTTGTGGCCGATGTTTCATCCATAATTTGAGAATCTTTCACTTGCACATTATTCCCCCGGGAATAATCCCGCAACAACCCCATGAGTGCAGGTACTACCGTTGGTGTCAAAATTGTGGAAAATGCTAAACCTCCCGTCAGCACAATTCCCAATCCTTGATACAATTCCGCACCTTTCCCCGGCATCACAGCCAAAGGTAACATACCTAATACACTGGTTCCCGCAGACATGAAAATAGGTCGGAGTCTATCTTTCACCGCTAAATATAGGGAATCATCGTAGCTTTTACCTTCTTTTTGCAGTTGTAGGGATCTATCCACCAGTAAAATCGCATTATTTACTACGATTCCCGTTAAAATCACAAATCCCAATCCAGTAATCATATCTAAGGGAACCACTACACCAGGAAGGGAATTGGCTAGGATTAAACTTAACAAAGCTCCCGATATTCCCATGGGTACCGTTGCCATAATTAATACCGGAAAGGTAAATGAACGATATAAGGAAACTAGCAGTAAATAGGTAATTACCAAAGATAAAACAAAGGTAGAAGCAAGTTGCAGTAATGTTTCCGATAGCACATCGGCAGAGCCAGCTAATTCAGCCCGGAAACCAGGGGGTAAACTCTGACGCAGAGGTTCGAGAATTTGCTGTTCAGTTTGCTCTAATAAAGCCCCCAAAGGTGCTTCCCTGGCTACGCGAGCCGTCAGGGTAATTGAGCGTTCCAAGTCTACATGATTGATTGTATCGGGTCCAGTGGCTTCCACCACCTCCGCCACATCCGTAAGTTGTACCTGTCGCCCACCACTAATATTCAGAGGTAACTGTCGCAATTGTTCCGGTGTTTCTACTGATGTATCTTTAAGCTCTACTGTTACATCAAGTTCCCGTTTGCCATCAGTAAATTCCGATGCTTCCAGACCCCCCAAAGCAGCTTCAACAATTGCACCTAACTCTGCTTCCGAAAGTCCTACCTCCGCTAAACGTTCCCTGTTAGGGATAACTTGTAATTCTGGTGCTCCAGTAACAAAGTCAGAGCGGGCATTTTGCACCCCTTCCAGCCCCCTTAATTGCTGCAAGACTTGTTGTTGCAGTTGATTCAACTGTTGCAAATCCTGTCCCACCAGATTAATTTCAAATTCCTTACCAGGGTTGCGGAAAATAGATACCCGTCGGGGAAATAGGAAACGATATCCAGGAAAATTCGCCCCCGCCTTACGCATTCTATCTACAATTTCATCGAGTTTATTCCCAGTTGATTCCTCTGGTTTAATAAAAGCTGCGATCGCTCTCAATCCGCTACGATGAACGTAGAGACTACGCATGATTTCCGGTTGCTGGCTGACAAAATCCCTCGGTCCCTGGGAAAGTTTAACGGCTTCGGGAATGCTAGTACCGGGGAATGGTTGTGCTAGCCATAATATCAGGTTGCGGTTTCCTTCGGGGAGGTAGTCGGCGGGGGGTAATAGTTGAAAACTAATCACTAGCAAGGTGACGGGAATTGCTAAAACTATCAAACGTCTGGTTTTACGCCCCACTCCTATGGACCAACTTACCGTTGCCAGGAGGAATTTTTCTAGCTTTCTTTGGAAGAACAGAAATACAGAGGAAATTTTGGTAATGGTTGTTTCTAAAAGATTTTGAATTACAACAAATACAGAGGACTTTCGAGAACGATTTTTACTGGGGTTGGGATTAAAGATAATTTTATCAGAGGCTATTTCTATGGGGTTGGGTTGATTATTTCCCATTCCTTGAAGTATGCGTTGGGCTTCTCCTTGGTTGAGAAATAACCCAGACAACATGGGTACTAGGGTTAATGCTGCAAATAGGGAAAATAAAACCGAAGCGGAAAGTCCAATGCCAATATCAAAAAATAACTGTCCCGCTTCCCCTTTTACCAAGATAATTGGTGCAAATACGGCAATGGTAGTCAAAGTGGAGGCTAACATGGCACCACCAACCTCTTGGGTACCCTCAATGGCTGCTTTCACGGGAGATTTACCCATTTGCATGTGGGTAAACACATTTTCCAACACCACAATGGCATTATCCACCACCATCCCCACAGCGAAGGCCAAACTCGCTAAACTAATTACATTCAAAGAACGCCCCAAAGCCGCAAAGACGATAAATACCGTAATTAAGGTGGTGGGAATGGTAATCGCAATCACTGCAACTGTCCGCAGGGAACCAAGGAACAGTAATAATATTAACGCAGCCAACACAGCACCCATCATCAAATTCCCTTGTACAAAGGAAATCGATTGATTGACATAGTCATTTTCATCATAGGAAACGTCAAAGGTAATACCTTCCCCTTCCCTGTCAAATCGTTTCTCTAAATCTACCAATGCTTGGCGAATACCTTGGGATATTTCCGGTACATTGGCATTGGGTTGGCGAATAATTCCCATAGCCACCGCAGGTTTATTATCCCTGATTAAAGCCCGGTCTTGGATTTTGCGCCCCATCTGGGTTGTGGCCACATCCCTTAAATAAACTGTCCCCGACTCATCTCGACGGAGGACAAACCCTTCCAATTGTTTAACATCAGTGGAACGGCTGATGGTACGTACTCGATATTCCCGTCTTCCCAGCACCAAAGGACCGCCTCGAATATCCCGGTTATTACTCCTGAGAACATTAACTACATCACTAATAGTAAGATTACGGTCAGCTAAAGCTTTGGGATCGACAATGACTTCTACTTCCCTTTCCCTACCGCCAGAAACCATAAATTGCCCCACGCCTTGAACTTGGCGAAATCGGGGGACAATCACATCATCTACTAAATCCCGGTAATGCTCATCATTCTCTGTAAATCCTGGTTTGGCAACAAGTATGACCCACATCATGGGACTGCTGCTACCACTAACAATTTCCACATCCGGCTCCCCTGCTTCCTGGGGAAGGGCTTCTACTTGCTGGAGCTTATTTAAAACATCTACTAGCCGCCGATCAATATTACTATCCCAGTTAAACTCTAAATTGATAGTACTGATACCAGATGCACTGCTACTGGTAATTTCCTGGACTCCCTGGACTTCTTCTAATCTTTCCTCAATGGGACGGGTAATTAACTCCTCAACTTCCTGGGGACTAGCACCAGAGTAAGAAGTACTAATTGTGATTTCCGGACGATCGCCCCCTGGTCGCAGCTCTAGGGGTAGGCTTAATAATGATAAAGCGCCGAAGAGTGCCAGGATGCAGAATAATACAAAGGTTCCATGTCGCCAACGAACGGCGGTTTTAATTAAGTTCATGATGTTATGGGTGATAGTTGATAGTTGTTAGTTGATGGTTGAGGGTTGAGGGTTGATGGTTGTTAGTTGATGGTTGATGGTTGAGGGTTTATAGGTAAGGATGGATGGTTGATAGTTGAGGGTTGATAGTTGATAGTTGATGGTTGATAGTTGAGGGTTTATAGGTAAGGATGGATGGTTGATAGTTGAGGGTTGATAGTTGATAGTTGATGGTTGATAGTTGAGGGTTTATAGGTAAGGATGGATGG
>JASJCX010000226.1 GCA_030065255.1 Calothrix sp. MO_167.B42
GTCAATTGCTGATTAATCGCGGTGTGGAAACCCCAGAGCAAGCACAACTATTTCTCAATCCAGAGTCTCTTGTTTTGCCTTCCCCCCTAGAAGAATTCCCGGATTTAGCTATTAGTTTAGAGTTATTGCAAAATGCGATCGCTTGTCAAGCCAAAATCGCTATCTGTGGTGACTATGATGCGGATGGAATGACTAGCACGGCTTTATTGTTGCGGAGTTTGCGGTGGTTGGGAGCGCGGGTAGATTATGCTATTCCCAGTCGCATGCATGAGGGTTATGGCATTAATAACCGGATTGTGGAAGAATTTGCCGATGAAGGGGTAAAATTAATTCTCACGGTGGATAATGGTATTTCTGCTTTGGCTCCCGTTACTAGGGCCAAGGAGCTTGGTTTACAGGTAATTATTACTGACCACCATGATATTCCCCAACAGTTACCTCCAGCTGATGGGATTCTCAATCCGAAATTAATTGACCCCTATTCTCCATACTATGGGGTTGCGGGGGTGGGGGTTGCCTATATATTGGCGGTGTCTTTGGCTCAACAAATGGGGGATGGTTATAGGGGTTTATTTAAACCAATGTTGGAGTTATTTACCCTGGGAACTATTGCAGATTTAGCACCGTTGATTGGTGTAAATCGTCGTTGGGTAAGGCGGGGTTTGCAACAGTTACCAAAGTCCCAATTATGTGGGATACAGGCTTTGATTCAATTGGCTGGGGTGCAGGGGAGGAAGAATAAGCAGGGGGGCAGGGGGCAGGGAGCAGGGGGAGAGAAGATGGGTTTGCCAGGGGTTCAAGGTGAGAAAACTCTCAAGCCTGATGATATTGGGTTTCGGTTGGGTCCCCGTATTAATGCTATTGGCAGAATTTCTGACCCGCAAATTGTCATTGAGTTGCTGACTACTGATGATATGGGCCTGGCATTGGAAAGGGCAATGCAGTGTGAAACTATTAACCGTCAACGTCAGGAAATGTGCGGACAAATTGAACAGGAAGCGATCGCACTTGTGGAAACGGAATATATCCAATCCCTAGAGGATGACCGGGTATTGGTGGTAGTTGGGCCTAATTGGCACCATGGTGTAATTGGCATTGTTGCTTCCCGTTTGGTGGAACGGTATGGGGTGCCTGTGTTTATTGGCACATACGAACATGGGGGTGATATTCGCGGTTCGGCCAGGGGAATCCCGGAATTTAATGTATTTGACGCTTTGGAATATTGTCGAGATTTATTAGGTAAGTTTGGGGGACACAAGGCGGCGGGGGGATTCTCCTTACCTGGGGATAATTTACCACAACTGCGATCGCATCTGAGGGAGTTTGCTAATCAATGTTTGTCAGTTCAACATCTCAAACCCCTATTGAAAATTGATACTCAAATCCATCTCCACCAAATTAACCAGGAACTCTATCAACAACTCCATTCCCTAGAACCCTGTGGAATTGAAAACCCCAACCCCATATTCTGCACCACCAATGTCGAAGTGGTGGAACAGCAAACCGTGGGTAAGGATCATATTAAACTGACGGTAAGAGAGCAAATTGGCGAACACCAGCACACAATTAAAGCCATCGCCTGGCGTTGGCGGGATTATTTTCCCCTGCCATCCCGCCTGGATATTGCCTACAAACTGCGGGAAAATACCTTTAATGGTAATACCAGTATCGAATTAGAGTTACTAGGAGCCAGGCTACCCAACCAGCCCCAATTTTCCTTCAACTCTAACCATAAACCCGGCAAAATTTCCTTTATATATCACCAACGCCACTACACCTGTGGTATATATCAACATGGCTCCGTGCCCGAATTAAGAATTAGGAACCCAGAAGGTAAAGTTCTAGCCGTCCATCCCCATAATTCTATAGGCTTATTAGGTAGCGATCGGCAAAATTCAAAAGAGGTTGATATTTCTCAACCCCCTTATGAAGATATCATTCAAGCTGCATTTGCAGCTTTGTCTATTCCCAGTTCCGAGCAGTGAATTTACATTTATTTACCCAAAACTCATAGAACCCTACATATCACCATTGCGGAACGCCAGCACAAAAATGACTACAGGACCAGACAACATAATGAGGGATACAAATAACAATTGGAAAATAACTTCAAAATTTATGTTGTTGAAAACGTCAAAAATACCGCCTAAACTCTCAAACATCGTGCCTCCTACGTTTTTTTCAAAAAATCAATTACACAGTTGCTAATCCCGAAAATCATCATATCCGGCTTTGACACTCCCCTGCTTTGAAATCCAGGGGATTCTTGCTTCACTCGCCCTCTCTAGAAACCTCAATACAAGTATTCAAATTCCCACGTTTGGATACGTCCACAAGCGTACACGGACTGTCCGACCGCGTTTGAAATGATTTATTCAATTTCCGTGTTTGTCCTTAGGGTTCCGGATCAGGTTCTGTTCGCGTTACCTACTAGACTTTTTATATGTGCGCTTTACCGCTAAAGGTAGTGTACCATGAAAAGTTTATTGGCTTTGCTAAAGAAAGGATCGCAACTGAAAGGCTTGTCTGGCGGGATTTCCTCGCTAATACAGAATCTCCTTTGATTACCTTTGGTTCTGATTGAGTCAAGTTTTGCCTCAAGTACAAGCATATTTACATAATATTTTTTGATGGGGAATAAATTCTCCTGCGCCCTATATCCCCATAATTAGAAATTAGGAGCTTTGGTCGCGTTTGCGGTAAAACCCTGAATTTAAATAAAGGTCAAAAAACATGGCTACTTGGCAATGTATTAAGCAATGTGGAGCTTGCTGTCACCTGGATCCAGAGGAGCGTCCAGATATATATGAGTACCTATTACCAGATGAGTTGGAGTTGTATCTAAGCATGGTGGGAGAAGGGGGATGGTGTGTGAATCTAGATCGGGAAACCAGGGAATGTAAGATTTATCCTAACCGTCCCCGTTTTTGTCGGGTGGAGCCGGAGATATTTCAGGATATGTATGGTATTGAACCAGAGGAGTTAAATGACTTTGCGATTGAGTGTTGTCGTCAACAAATAGAAGGGGTTTATGGCTGGCGCAGTTTAGAATTATTACGCTTTAACAAAGCCGTAGGAATTTAGGTATGGCGATTGATGGTTGATGGTTGATAGTTGACAGTTGGTGGTTGATAGTTGGTAGTTAAACCTCCCACACCTCCCACACTCCCCTCACTCCCCCTGCCTCTTCGTGTCCATTGCAATACACCATACATACAAGCAAATAAAAAAGCAGTATTAATACTTTGATGCAAGATGCCAGTAGTAATGCAAAATGCCAGTAGGATAAATTGGGGAAACCAGACGAAAAATCTGCTGTAGGATTAATTAAATCAGTGAACAGTGAACATTTATCAAGGCGTTGGTGGGAGATTTAAATCCAAACGTAAACAATCTATCGTCATGCAACTGTCAACCGTCAACTGTCAACTCCCAACCGTCAACCGTCAACTATCAACTGTCAACATTTCAATCGCCTATGAATCTGGAACAAAAAACTGCAACAGAGGGAATTTATGAAGTATGTATTGGGGTTCCAGACGCAGTTTGTGCAATTCAATATTGGGAGCAATTTGGCTACGGTATTACCCAAGAAGGTGAACTATCAGCACCAGCAGCCCAACATTTATATGGTGTAAATTCTGCATTACGTTCCGTGCGTATGCACCATCAAAATGCCGATCATGGTTTAATTCGACTGATGATTTGGCAAAAACCCACTAATCAAGGATTAGGTATGGGTTCGATGAAGGTAAAAGGTAATCGCTGGGGGACAAGTTTAACTGGGGATATTTTGAATATATTGAATCACATCCAAGAGGCAAAAGCTGCTGGTTGGTCAATTAAACATACCCATCCCCATTGGGAAATTATTTATAACAAACAACAGAAAAGTCGTCCTTTTAGCGATCGCTTGTGTGGGGTACGGGAAATGTTGATGCTACAACCCCTAGCACGACAGGTATTGTTTCAAAGGTTTGGCTATAGTATCCCCAACTACGGACAAATTCATCCCACTTCCCTGATGCGGACTAGTCAATTTACCCATATGGGCATGGTAGTGCAAGATGACAGCAAAGAAACACTCAAATTTTACGAACAAGTTTTAGGTTTGTTGCGATCGCGCGATGATGTGGAAACGAGCTACGAATCCTCTCTGGCTGGAAGGGAAATTTTTGACCTCAAACCGGGGGAAAAGTTTTTTGTCACCGCTTTTGACGATCCTCGTTCATCCTGTAGTGACTTTATGGCAGCACGTAGCGGTAGATTATATATTATCCGCTTCCCCGAAAAAATAAACCTAGAATCACGGTTTACTTTTGCCCAACCTGGTAGTTTAGGAATGTGTTTATATACTTATCGAGTCAAGGGATTGAATACATATTTTGATAGAATGAAAGCTAGTTTGGTTCAAAAATTTACTACCATTGCTACAAATGAATTTGGTGAGATGAGTTTTTCCTTTGTAGCTCCCGATGGTTATTTCTGGACATTACTAGAAGGTTGATTTAGGCTGACACGGGGACACGGTGACACGGGGATTATGGTTGATCCTCTGTGAATAAAATCATCCCCCAATTATGCAATGCCAAGATTTGTATAACTCATTACTCATTACTCATTACTCATTACTCATTTTGATCTGGCTGGGTAATATAGCAGCTGTATTTGCGAGCAGATTATGAGCGATCGCCCACTAAAATTATTGTTAATTGACCAAGATCCCATTTTCCGCTTGGGATTACAGGTATCACTAGGGGAATTTCCTAATCTGGAAGTGGTTGCTGCGGTAGAATCTGATACTGCTGCCTTACAATTATTAACGGAATTATCTCAAACAGATCCCGAGGGAATAAATCTGGTAATCTTGGAATTAGGTAATGGTCATTCCTTATCTAGTCAGCAATTGGGCCTATTACTTTGTAAACAACTAAAAGCTCAATATCCCAATCTCTACCTATTTCTCTTCACCGTTGTCCAAGAGTCAGGCTTGCTTTTAGCGGCAAAAAATGCTGGTATTGATGGCTACTGCCCTAAAGGTACTCCCATTCAAGAATTAGTCACAGCCATTGAACAGGTAACAGCAGGAAATCCCTATTGGTTTGGAGAAGAAAATTCATTATTGACTGAGGAATCAGCAGCAGTTATACCGATTTCGGAATTAAATTCCTTTGCCCAATTACAACGAAATCTGCGACTATCGGCAATTGACTATATTAATTCTACTTTGGTGCAGGTGACGGAAAAATTACAAATTCCCGGACAACCCATAATTGAAAAGGCGTTTCTAGCAGGAAGACAGAGGGAATTACTCGCAGCACGTAAACTAATTAAATTGTTGTTGACATCATCCCAGGAAAGAAAACAACGACAACAAACTCCCGAAATCGATGGAGAACAGTTTCAATTACCGATCGCTTTTCCTGGTGCAAGTGATACTACTCCATCAGAATTACCCAGAACATCTACGAGTTCACCCTCTTTACTTAGTCCCAGGGCATTACAATCAGAATTATTCGCCTGTGTGGTGAATAAACTCCAATTTAGTTTAGAAAATCTGACTGATTTACCCCTAGAAATAGATATTTTACGGGACGATAAAAAACGGGAAATCCTCTATACTGTCCTGCAAAAATTAGCTGATGTTCTCGATGAATTGAGGGAGTCCCACATTGAGATGAATCAATTATCAGAAATTTATCAAATTAGTTTAGTAGATTTATGGCAAGCAAGCACAACTGATTTTTTTGGCAAATTTTCTCGTATCAAAGTAGATAATACAGAAGTAGAAATTGTCAATATCCTGCTACAAGATAGGGAGATAGTGCAAACAGAAATTTTAAATAAAATTCCCTTTGTATTAGATTTATTTTCTTATTTAATTTTTCAAAATCAATTAAAAATTGATAATACAGTATACTCTTCATATAGTAAAGAAGCTAAAGAACGTGGCTCTATGCTACTGGAGAATCTCTTGATTCAAGTAGCAAATGGGATGATTCAACCATTATTAAATAAATTTGCCAGTATAAATTATGTTAAGCAAAATTATTACAAGCAAACCTTAGCTTCTACTAGGGAAATAGAAAGAATTAGAAATGATTTATCTTGGAAATATCGACTAAAAAATTATATTCAAGAACCCCAACAAATTTTTGAAAGTCGTTATGAAATATTTGTGTTTGCACCCCGCGGTATTGCCAAAACATCAATTTATTCCCATCGGAATGATGAGTTAGCCCGACTTACAGGTATTCCTTTAACAGTTACCTTGGTGTTAGAATTCCGGGATGCCATCGCTCCTCGTTTACAATCTTTAGCATCTTTTTTGGGTAGTGGTGTGGTGTTTGTGTTGACTAAAATTGTTGGCCGAGCAATTGGTTTAATTGGACGGGGAATTTTACAGGGTATTGGTAATGCGTCTTTACCGGATAAGAATTGGCGACGGAATAACCAGCGAGATAAATAGGGATCGCGGATTATACGGATGACGCGGATGACTCTGATTTGGAAATGATCTGGAAAATAAATACTAATTTGTCAAGATATAGCACTATGTATGTACGTTAGAACATTGTTGAACTGCTAAAGCTATAAATAGTAAACTTATTACTTATTACTTATTACTTATTACTCATTACTCATTACTTATTACTTGCAGTGTACTGGTATAATTTTCTATGTTTGAAGAACAACCACAACAGTTACGACAAAAGGTTCAGCAACTAGCTACTGAAGCTATAGAATCATCACAACCATCAGCATGGTTTGAGGTATTGTATGCTGATGCTGGAGGTGATGCTAGCCAGGTTCCTTGGGCAAAGTTAGCACCCCACCCTTATTTACAAGACTGGTTAAGCCTGCGTCAACCAGAAGGACAAGGACATTCAGCATTAGTCATTGGTTGTGGTTTGGGTGATGATGCCCAAGCCTTATGTGAACTGGGTTTTCAGGTGACAGCCTTCGATATTTCCCCCACTGCGATTGCTTGGTGTAAACGACGGTTTCCTGATTCTACCGTCAATTATGCGATCGCAGATTTATTGGCACTACCCCCACAATGGCAAAATACTTTTGATTTGGTAATCGAATCCCGTAATATCCAAGCTTTACCTTTGGATGTTCGCTCCCAAGCCATCAAGTCAGTTGGTTCTATGGTTGCTCCCATGGGAACATTATTAGTAATTGCCCGTTTTCGAGAACAGGAAGCACCACCGAGTGGCCCGCCATGGCCTTTATCTGCATCAGAATTGGCTCAATTTTCACGGCTGGGACTCCAGGAAATTCAGCGAGTTACATTTCTGGAACCTGAACACCCAGAAATACAACAATTACGGATTGAATATCACAAAAGATGAGGGGATGAGGGGATGAGGAGTTGAGGAGATGAGGAGATGAGGGAGTAATATTTTTAACTCTTAACTGTCAACTGTCAACTGTCAACTCTTAACTCCTAACTCTTAACTCTTAACTCTTAACTCTTAACTGTCAACTGTCACCTAAAATGTCACCACACTACGAATTGAATCACCATGATGCATCAAATCAAAACCATGATTAATCTGCTCAATGGGCATTACATGGGTAATTAAATCATCAATATTAATTTTCCCTTCCATATACCAATCCACAATTTTTGGTACATCTGTTCTTCCCCTCGCTCCACCAAACGCTGAACCCTTCCACACCCTCCCAGTGACTAACTGAAATGGACGGGTACTAATTTCTTGCCCCGCACCAGCCACACCAATAATTACACTTACGCCCCAACCCTTGTGACAGCATTCTAAGGCTTGGCGCATGACGTTCACATTCCCAATACATTCAAAGCTGTAGTCAGCACCACCCTTAGTTAAATCCACCAAATAGGGAACCAAATCCCCCTCCACTTCCTGGGGATTGACAAAGTGAGTCATACCAAACTTTTCTGCTAAAGCCCGCTTTTTGGGATTAATATCCACCCCCACAATCATGTCTGCTCCCACCATCCGCGCTGCTTGGATGACATTCAAGCCAATTCCACCCAAACCAAAAATTACCACATTTGCTCCTGGTTCCACCTTAGCGGTATTAATCACAGCACCAATACCAGTGGTAACACCGCAGCCAATGTAACAAACCTTTTCAAAGGGTGCATCCTCCCGGATTTTGGCAACGGCAATTTCTGGTAACACGGTATAGTTAGCAAAGGTGGATGTACCCATGTAGTGGTGAATCATTTCCCCACCGACGGAGAAACGACTGGTACCATCGGGCATTAACCCCCTTCCTTGGGTAGCGCGAATGGCTTGACACAGATTGGTTTTAAAACTCAGACAATAGTCACACTGGCGACATTCTGGAGTATACAGGGGAATGACATGATCGCCAACTTTTAAATCCCTCACCTCTTCCCCCACTTCCACCACCACACCAGCTCCTTCATGTCCCAAAATCGCCGGAAATAAACCTTCAGGATCGGCTCCAGAAAGGGTATAAGCATCGGTATGACAAATCCCACTAGCTTTAATCTCAACCATCACTTCCCCAGCCCGGGGGCCATCTAAATTGACTGTTTCTAGGGTTAATGACTTACCCGCACTGTAAGCGACTGCTGCTTTAACTTTCAAGGTAACTCCTCCTGATAATTTATTTTTGAATACATTAATTATGAGTGTCCCACGAGGGGGAAGTCAAAAATCAAATGACAGTTGATAGTTGATAGTTAAGAGTTAAGAGTTAAGAGTTAAGAGTTAAGAGTTAAGAGTTAAGAGTTAAGAGTTAAGAGTTAAGAGTTAAGAG
>JASJCX010000227.1 GCA_030065255.1 Calothrix sp. MO_167.B42
TTCCCAAATATTCCCCGGGGAATTGTCTGATGGTTCGGCTACACATATGTCTTGTATTTCTGTTTGGTCAGTTTCACTAGTAGTGAGTTGTTCTTCCCAAATATTCCCCGGGGAATTGTCTGATAGCTCGGCTACAGATATATCTTGTGTTTCACCTTCAGTAGTTAATAATAAGTCAGTTTCATTAGTAGTGAGCTGTTGTGTTCCAACGTCCTCCAAGAAATTGTCTAATGGCTTGGCTACAAAACCAGATATCTCTGGGGAAACTTGTGTAGTGGATAATGTAACAGGCGACTCCTCAAGCAATTCCATCAATGGATCTGCCATCGGGGAAAAGAATTGCTGCCAAGCCGGGGATGGTTCTCCACCACGAATGCGATCACCTCCTAGTACTGCTGCTTTTGACTGCTGCAAATCAGCAAGGGCAAGTTTAGCAATCTGGAGGGCTTGTGTAGGGTTGGCTTGCAGTGCATTAATAATGTTCTGGGATATTTCCTGAAATCCAGGTAAATTTAACGACTCTGCCAAGCCAAGAAATACTTCAGCATTGGAACTTAAATAATCGGCAAGTTCTGTAGATGATGGTGGAGCCTTAAGAATCTCAGCCAAACCTTCAATGCGTTCATTAACTCCCGTTTCAAAGATAGATAGGGTAATATCAAACCCCAATTCCTCCGAAGTGGGAATGTAACTAGTTTCTTCACTAAAAGCATCGCCGAGTTTGTCTTGCAATTGTTCGCATACAGAAGCTGTTCGCTGGAGTATTTCATCACTATCAATTTCATTTCCGTTGAGTTCAGCACTTAATGCTAACTGGAGACATTCATAGGCTTGAAATAATAGTCCTAGCAGCTCAGGATCAATTACAACTTCTGGATTATAGAGAGCTTTAAATATATCTTCTAAAGAATGAGCGATCTGGTTAATTACTTCCAACCCAATATTAGCAGCTCCTCCTTTAAGGGTATGAGTTGCTCGCATTAAGCTATGGACTGTGGCGGTGCTACGCTCTTCTGATAAATTAAAGAGTTCCTGTTCGATAGTTTGGATTAAATCTGGGGCTTCACTTCGGAAATAAATGTAGCCTTGTTCGAGAATTGAAGGGTCTTCGATCATGGGTTAAGAGTTAAGAGTTAAGAGTTAAGAGTTAAGAGTTAAGAGTTAAGAGTTAATAATGTATTTTAGTTTATTGATTTAATGATTGCTTAGTTGTCTTGATAATTGAACTCAATATCCGAATAATTTCATCAACATAATTGATTTCTTGGGTCACATCAATGTTTACTATGTGAGAATGTTGTAGTAATCTTAACCAATATTTAGTTTCCTTTGCTTCCTTATAAGCAATATACATTTTTGCTAAGAAATCCTTTTTACTTTGACCCCCACTAGCCTCTTCAATATTTGCACCAATACTTGTACCGCTTCGCAGTAATTGGCTAGAAATTACATATTCTCTTTGCTGTTGAAGTTCACGATATAAGTCAATAATTATTAACGCAAATTGAAAATTTTTACTTTGAATAATACTTTCTGCCAACTACTTTGCTCCTCGTTTTTAATAGGTTATGAGTTAGGAGTGAGGAGTAGAGAATGAGAGCTTATAAATTAACAGTTATGAAACTAGCGGTGAACAACGCAATACCCTTCTAACTTCTAACTCTTAATTCTTAATTCTTAACTCTTAACTCTTAACTCTTAACTCATAACTCGGCGTTAGTTCACTTTAAACTTACTGACAGTTTTCAATAACTCTTGCGCCATTTCTGATAATTGTTGGAAGACAACGCCAATGTCTTGCACTTCAGCAACAGTCTTATGGGAAATATCAGATACATCATTCATAGATGTAGTTACGGAATGAGAATGTAGCATTTGTGTTTGGGTTGAGTTGTTAATTTTTTCCACTAGCTTGGTAATTTCGTTAGTGGCTGTAACAATCTCATTCAGGTTTTGGCGGGTTTCGTTCACCAAGTTGGTACCTTCTACCACCTGCTGAATACCTGTTTCCATTGCTGCTGCAACTTCTCCAGTTTCAGCTTGAATTTCCTGAACTAATTTTTCAATTTCGATGGTTGCTGCTCCTGATTGGCGGGATAAGGAGCGGACTTCATCGGCTACCACTGCAAACCCTTTGCCATATTCCCCTGCACGGGTGGCTTCAATTGCGGCATTCAGAGCTAAGACATTAGTCTGGGTGGCAAAATTACTAATCAAGTTGACTACTTTAGAGATTTTTTGCGAAGATTCGCTCAGACGCTTAATCTTTTTGCTAGTTTGAGCAACGGTTTCCCGAATTCCTTGGATAGCTTCTACAGTCTGGTTCATGGCTGTATTACCAGACTCTACGGTTTGGTTTGCCTGTTGGACTGCTAGTTGCACAGAATCAGCACTATTGACCACAGCTTGGGTAGAGTCCACCATCAGCTCAATCTCTCCTAAGGCGTTACTTACCTGGCTAGATTGTTCCTGGGCTCGGTTGCTCAGTTTTCCTAGGGAAACATCACTGTTACTACAAGTTTTTGCTACTTGTTGTGCTGCTGCTTGCACTTGAAGTACAATCTGCCGCAGAGATTGCAGGGTATTGTTGTAAGCGTCAGCAACCGTGCCTAGTTCGTCTTCGGTAATGGGAGCACGTACTGTCAAATCTCCTTTGAGGGCAGGCCTGAGGGCTGTTAACAATTCAATAGAACGTTTTTGGAGTAACTCCTTGGCTGCTTTTTGCTTGGCTTCTGCTTCTAATGCTTTGGTTAATTGGATTTCCTTGACATATTGATGTTGCTGTAAGGCTAGCCCCAATTGATCGCTGATTCGTGCTAACAAGCTCACTTCCGATTCTAGCCAGTTACGGGTGCTGGAGTTCTGATAAGCTGATAGCAAGCCCCACAATCTTTCTCCAGAGAAGATAGGCACAATCACATAGGCTTTGGCTTGGAATCGCTCTAAAATTTCTAATAGAGTAGGACAAAGATCTGCCTGATATATGTTATTAATTATACAGTTATCGCCTTTGCTATAGCGACCACCTTTCATCTCTTGGAAATGGATGTCTTCTATATCAGATTCTACCAGTGGCACCCAATCACTACCCACCGACTCATTAATAAAATTGCCGCTCCAGTCTGGGTTAAAACGATAAACTGCTACGCGATCGCATTGCAAGAATCTACGTATTTCTTGGCTAGATGTTTTGAAAAGCACATCCATGTCTGAAGTTTGCCGGATGCGGTTGACTAAGTTAGTTAAGGCTTTTTCTTGTTCCGCAATCCGAGCCAGTTGTTCAGACTTACTCTGCATTTGCTGCACATATTCTGCTTGGGATATTGCTAGACCAAATTGCATGCCAATCTGCTTGAGAAACCCGAGTTCCCAGTCTTGCCAAGTACGAGTGCCGGAGTTTTGATAAGCTGCTAGAAAACCCCATAATTTTGTGCCGACAAATACAGGAACAATCATATAAGCTCTCACTTCAAATTGTTCAAGAATGTCTAGGTGACAACGGGCATGTCCTACTTGATAGATATCATTAACTACAAAGGATTCACCTTTGGCATAGCGACCCCCTTTGGTTTCTTGCAGGTAAGTGTCTTCCCAGATGGTTCTAATACCTTCTCCTACCACTGGTACCCAATCATTGCCGACTGATTCAGAGATAAATTCACCACTCCAGTCTGGATCGAAACGGTAAACTGCCACACGGTCAGCTTTGAGTAGCGATCGCACTTCTTTGGTGGAGATTCTTAAGATATTATCTAAATCTAGGGTTTGTCTGATGCGTTCGATGATTTTAGCAACGGCACGGTCCCTAATTCCTGCTTTTTGCAGTTGTCCAAAGGATTGTACTTGCTGCATTCCTATGGTCAAGACTACGGCTAACTGCTGTAGGATATTTGCTTCCGATTCTTGCCATTCACGGGGCTGAGAATTTTGATACACCGCTAGCAGTCCCCAAAGTTGTTCTTCGTGAAAAATGGGAACGGCCATATAGGCTTTAGCTTCAAATTGTTCTAGCAGATCGATGTAACAATCAGACAATCCACTCTTATAGATGTCATCTACTACACTAATAGTTTTTTGCCGTCCGCGATTACCTTGGAAAATGTTAAAGACATTGCCTGCATCTTCTTGCATATTGGCAAGGTTAAATTTTTTGTCTCTCAAAGGCATCCAGCCATCAGCAGCAGATTCGGCAATGAATTCACCACTCCAGTCTGGATTATAGCGATAGACAACAACGCGATCGCATCCCATTCCTTGGCGGATTTTTTGAGTGGTATTTTTTAAGAAGGCATCTACATCTGAAAATTTACTAATTTGGTTGGCTAAATTTCTCGATAGTTGTGATAGCTTTTCTTGTTTATCGACTGATACTTGCAAAGATGCTGTCTTGGATATAGCAATACCAAACTGTAAACCGAGTTGATTCAAAAACTTGGCTTCATAGTCTTCCCAATTCCGGGTAGCAGTATCTTGATAAACCGTTAGCAATCCCCACAGTTTATCATCAGAGAATATAGGCGCACAAATATATGCCTTGACTTGAAAGGATTCTAAAATGTCAATTTTGCCCTGACAAATGGCACTGTTATAAATATCGTTAACAACTAAGTTTTCACCTCTAGCATAGCGACCGCCTTTACTTGCTTGAAAGTGGGTATCTTCAATATCCCCTGCCAACATGGGCATTCCACCATTAGCCACAGATTCGGCGACAAATTTACCACTCCAGTCGGGATTAAAGCGATAGACTGTAACGCGATCGCATTGCATGACTTCCCTTATTGCTTGGGTAGTTGTTTTGAAAAAGGCATCTACATTTGCAGATCTACCAATCAGCTTGGCTGTTTGAACAGACACCTTGGATAGTTGCTCCTGTTGGGCTATCTGAGTCGCCTTTAATGATGGTGGTGGAGATTTAGTTTCAGATAAAGCAATGCCAAATTGCAAACCAGCTTGGCTCAAAAAATTGACTTCATAATCCTGCCAATTACGGGGTTCGGAAGTTTGGTAAACTGCTAGTAATCCCCATAATTTTGCTTCAAAAAAGATGGGTGATACTACATAGGCTTTGATTTTAAAGTTCTCTAAAATATCAATTTTGCCCTGGCAAAGACCACTGTTATAAATATCGTTAACAACTAAACTTTCACCTTTACCATAGGGATAACCTTGGCTATTTTGAAAGTGGGTATCTTCCACATCCCCTTTCAGCATGGGGAGCAAGTTATCAGCCACGGACTCAGTCACAAACTTACCAGTCCAATCAGGATTAAAGCGATAGACTGTGGCGCGCTCGCATCCCATTCCCAATCTAATTGTTTGAGTAGTATTTTGGAAAAAGGTTTTTACATCTGAAGATTTACCAATAAGTTTGGCTATCTTCATAGATAATTTCGATAGTTTTTCTTGTTGCACTATCTGAGCGGGCTTTAGTGATGTTGCTAGGGATCTAGTCTCAGATAAAGCAATACCAAATTGCCAGCCAATTTGACGTAAAAAGTTGACTTCATAGTCTTGCCAGTTACGAGGTTCTGAACTTTGATAAACTGCTAGTAATCCCCACAATTTTCCTTCAGAGAAAATCGGTACAACTACATAAGCTTTCACTTCAAAGTACTCTAAAATATCAATTTTTTGCCGACAAATATCGCTGTTATAAATATCGTTGACAACTAAATCTTCACCTTTAACATATGGATGACCTTCACTTTGTTGAAAGTGTGCATCTTCCACATCCCCTTTTACCATGGGTATTAAATTATCAGCCACGGCTTCAGTCACAAACTGACCAGTCCAATCAGGGTTGAAGCGATAAACTGTAGCACGTTCGCATCCCATTTCTGAGTTTATTGTTTGCAGAGCAGCTCTAAAAAATGTTTCTACATCTGAAGATTTATCAATACGATTACCAATGGTAATTGATAGTTTGGATAATTTTTCTTGCTGAACAATTTGATTGCGCTTAGATTTTTTAGTTTGTGCTTGTAATTGCAAAGTTCTAAATTGTTGTAAGGATTTTTCTTGAGATATTGCCTTGCTAAATTCTAAACTAACTTGAGTTAAAAAATTGACTTCATTATCTTCCCAATTACGAGTTCCAGAATGCTGATAAATAGCAAGTAATCCCCATAATTTCTCTTCAGAAAATACGGGGACAATAATATAAGATTTAATGCCAAACTGCTCTAAAATCGCTAGTTTACCCTGACAATTACCAGCTTGATAAATATCATTAACAACTAGACCTTCTCCTTTAGCATAAGGATTTCCCTGGGTTTCTTGGAAGTGGGTATCTTCCATATCTCCACCTACCAATGGCATCCAACCATTTGCTACAGATTCGGCAACAAATTTGCCACTCCAATCAGGATTGAACTGATACACCGCTACGCGATCGCAAACAATTTTCTCCCTAACTTGAGCCGCAGTCACTTTTAAAAGTGTGTCAAAATCAGCAGCTTGTTGTATTGCTTTGCTGATATCTAACAAATACTGCTGCCAATTTTTCGTTTGTTGCTGTGTTGCTTTGAAATCCGAGAATATTTCTTGAGGTACATCTCGATTTAAATTAACATATTCTAATTCTGTATTGTTCACAAATTTGCGATTATTTTCTGCAGAGAAAGTTGTCATTTTGTACACCTAAAATTCTTAAAAATATATTTTAATTATGTGAATCAATAAGATTTAATTTGTGCATAAATCTTCAATTATGAATTGACCACATGGGTGATTTTGTAATTGCTGGTACATCTAAATTAAGAATTATCTCTTCTGAATCATGCACAAAATATCCTTGCAATAAGTTGGCAATTTCTGAGGAAAAGAATTCATTGCTAGGTGATTGCATTTTAGATATGTCTAGACCATCAATATCTATTAAATCCCGCACTATCAATCCTAAATACTTTTCTTCATGTTGCACCACAATTAACATCATTTTGGATTGTAAATTCGTTGCTTGTGACAATGGTGCATAACCCAGCATATTACCTAAATCTACTAACCAAAGCATCTCACCGCGCCAGTTGTAGATGCCCAAGACGCAGTTAGCCATCTGAGGCACACTACATATTTCTGTTAGGGAGACTTGGAGTACTTCTATAATATGTGCTAATGAAATTACGGCTATCTCTTTTTTCCCTAAATGACAGCTTAAAAATTTTTGCGTCTTTTCCAAAGTAATTTGGTCTTTTTCATCTGCCATAATACTATTTCACAAATTTCTTCAAGGTCATGACTAATTCTTCTCTATTAATTGGTTTAGCAAGATAATCATCAGCACCTAACATGGTGCCCCATGTTTTATCAACATCACTATTTTTTGTAGAACAAAAAACTACAGGAATGTTACTGGTATTCGGATTATCTTTTATTTCTCGACAAATTTCAAAGCCACTTTTATCAGGTAAAACAACATCGAGAAATATCATGTCAGGCTTTTTTTTACTTATTTCTCGCTCGGCTTCTTCAGCACTTTTGGCGTTCATCACAGTATAGCCTTCCTGCTGCAAGTAAAGACTAATTACTTGCATATCAGTTAAGCCATCTTCAACTACTAAAATAGTATTCATATATTCAATAAATGACAGGAAATACAGGACGTAACATTACACAAATGTAAATTATATAACCGTAGATAAACCTCATCCATGTAGGAATCTGAAGTTTCTTGATTTAGATATACCATTGCGACGCTTCGAGGTAATCCCAAAGTCGTATTATAAAACTACGTTTCTCAAAGTAGACGAGGTTTAGCAGTATTTTTGCCTATTTTTGTATGTAACTACATATTCTGGTTTATGTTTTTAATTTTCATCTATTTTCAATCAAACTGTCTCAGTGTAAATACTATTTTTAAACATTATTATGAATATGCTATAAGATATATTTTATGTACATTCACTAAATGTATATTGCATATGATATAAAAAATGATTTTAATGAATGTGATTATCAATCATGACTTAACCACAAAAAGTCAGAAAACCTATTATTTTATCCTAAATTTTGATGGCTCAAACCAAAAAATCTTTACGTGAGCTAGGTTTTTTGTAAATATGACAAGTATCAAAAGAATGCTCTTAATCTTTTTAAAAGCATTCTTTTGCACAAGTAAATAATCTGTCAAAAAAACTAAATATGTGTGTGTTTAATTTATGGTGAGAGAATGTTAAAAAGGTTTCAAAAATAGTTAAATCTTACTGCTTTGTAATTACCTCAACTAATTTTTTCATCACCAAATTGATTTAATCTTAATTGTGAGCTAAAGACTGATGACGAATATGTTTTTTGACCACATCTATGACTTTATCAGCAACTATAGGTTTGCTAATAAAGTCATTACAGCCAACTGATTTGGCACGAACTCTGTCAAATACGCGATCGCTGCCAGTTAAGATAATAATGGGGACGTTACTAAATAGGGAAATTTTACGTAATTGAGCACAAAGTTCGTAACCACTAACCACTGGCATGATCAAATCTAAGAAAATTAAGTCTGGCTTATTTTGAAGTAAGGTAGTTAAAGCATTTGTAGTATCTTGAATTGTAATCACATCTAGTCCTTGTGGGGTAAGAACCTGCTCTAAAATTTGGCAAACCTGAGGGCTATCATCAACACAGGCTACCACAGGTTTTTTTGCCTGCTTGGGTTGAGATTGAGTTGGAGTATTGTTATTGTTAGATTCAGTAACTTTTAAAGGTAAGTCACCTACTGCTATTAATTCAATGATTCCTGGTCGTATATAAGGAAGTAAAGACTGAGT
>JASJCX010000228.1 GCA_030065255.1 Calothrix sp. MO_167.B42
TAGGGTGCGTGAGGTGCGAAAATATTTGAACGTAGCAATAAGACTTATAACGTCACGCACCAACCACCGATTGTGACAATTGCGTAAGTCCTGATTAACTCAAGTCAAAAGTTATACGTACTTGCAGGTTGGTCAGTCCTGCAACTTTGGGACTATCTTGAGGACGGACACGAACTTTGACTTCTATCACACGAGCATCTTTGTCGGCGGCGGGATCGGATTCTAAAACATCTTGCTTTTTAATCTGCAAACCGATATGGTCTATGGTGCCTTGTATACTGCCCTTAAACCCTCCATGTTCGCTCACCACTGTAGCTAGTTGACCAACACGCAGCTTACCCACATCAGTTTCATAAACTTCAGCCACAGCATACATTTGGTTCGTTCTTCCCAGTTCCACAATCCCCTGGCTAGTGTTTACCTGTTCCCCAACACGGGTATTAATTTTCAAAATTTGCCCAGCTACGGGGACGCGCACGTATAAGTCCTCTAACTCTGCCTTAATCCTGTTGATTTGAGCGATCGCTTTTTCGACCTCAGCTTGGGCAACTTTGACATCCACAGGACGTACTTCCCTCAGTTTTTTCAGCATTGCCTTTTCTGTCTGGATCTGCTTTTCTAAGGTTGATACCTTATAGGCCAGTTGAGCTTGTGCCTCATTCACTTTGGCTGTAGCTGTCTCAAAAGCTTCTCGCTTATCGTCCAAGTCAGAAGTTTTCACTGCCCCTTCTTGGTGTAAAGATTGATAACGTTGATAATTAATTTGGGCATTGCGTAACTCCGATTGAGCCCGAGCGATTGTGGCTTGTTTCTCGACAGTTTCAGTGCGTAGCTGTGCTTGGATGCGGGCAATATTAGCTGACTGAGCGGCAATTTCTGCCTGTTTTGCTTCCCCAGCTTTGATTTGTTTGAGTTTGGCCTGCTCAACTACCAGATTTTTCTCGGCTTCCGTCAGTTCTGCCTGTTTTTTATCAATACCTTGGAGAATAGCAATTACCTGTCCAGCCTGGACGCGATTGCCTTCTTCCACGAGTAATTTATTGACTCGGCTATCCTGGGCATTAGCAACGGATAATTTAATCACCTCCCCCTGGGGTTCTAGTCTTCCCAAAGCAGTCACTTTGGTTATTGGAGCGACCTTGGTGGCAGGGACTGGTGCGGGTTTTGGTTTTTGAACTTGAGAGATAGTATAAGTTGCACCCACACCGATGACAGTCACCACGGCAACACCCATAATCCAACGCGCCAGTTTTCTCTTTGCCTTGGGTTTTGGAGCTGCCCTTATCTCTACGGATGGCGGCTTGGTTATAGTTTTGTCTCTAGTTCTAATCATTGGTAGTCACCAGAAGTAGGGAAAATGAAAATAATTAACGGAAAGTCTTACAATTAATTTAGGAATACCTAAATTCACGGTAAAGCATTTCCACGCCCCACACCCTTGTTAAAAACTGACCCCCTACACACTTACAATTCTAGGAAAATAAAATGAGAAACTTCTGAGGAAAATAACATACTTAATATTTTGTTTCTCTATTACCGATAACTGACAAAAAAATAAACATCCAAAGTTGAATGGCATTTCACCTCAAGGTAAGAAAAATGATCAAGGTAGATGACATATTACAACGTTACGCTGCTGGGGAACGGGATTTCAGTAGGGAGGATTTGAGTGGAGTTGACTTGTCTGGAACAAAGTTAAGTGGAGCTAATCTGATTCGCGCTAATTTGTCCCAAACAGAACTCACAGGTTGTAACTTGAGTGGAGCATTTTTAGTAGTAGCAGACTTAACTGAAGCGAAATTAAAGGATGCTATCCTAATTATTGCCAATCTCAGTGGAGCAGATTTGAGTCAAGCTGACTTAAGTGCAGCTAATCTCAGTGAGGCTGTTCTGACTGGTGCAATCGTTCAAAAAGCCAATTTATCCAGTGCTTGTTTGCGGGGCGCAATCTTGGCAGGTACAAACTTGAAGCAGTCTAATTTACAAGGAGCGAACCTCCAAGGAGCTAATCTCTACGGTGCAGATTTGGGGGGAGCAAACCTCACTCATGCTGACATCACCCGTACTAATCTACGAGGGGCAAATCTGCAAGGAACTATTATGTCCGATGGCAGCATTCATGATTGAATTAGTTAGAGGTGTAGACAGATGGATATCAGTGTACATGATTTACTACAAAGGTATGCAGCCGGGGAACGAAATTTCCAAGAATCCGAGCTAAATGGAGCAAATTTCGCCCGAGCCGTTCTGCGAGATATCAATTTCCAAGGTAGCAATTTAATTGGAGCCAACTTCAGTGGTGCAGATTTGCAGGGGGCTGACTTGAGTGACATAAATGCGATCGGTATTAACTTTAGTGGAGCAAATTTACTTACAACTAACTTTAATCAGTCTGACTTGATTGGAGCAAACTTCGGTGGAGCCAAGTTGGGTAATGCTAGCTTTGTAGGAGCGACTTTAAACGGAGGGAATTTCAGTGGGGCTAACCTGAGTGGTGCTAATTTTAGCCAAGCATCCATGAGTGGCACCAACTTGACTGGGACTGTTTTAAGCGCCATCCTCAGAGATGCCAACTTGGGAGGAGCTAATTTTTGCCGTGCCAGTTTGATTGAGGCGGATGTGCAAGGGGCTAATTTACGTGGAGCTAACTTAGCTGGTACAAATTTATATAAAACCAATTTCCGTGGAGCTAATCTCACAGAAGCCAATTTTAGCGGTGCTAATTTAACTGGTGCTAATTTGAGTCAAGCCAACCTCACAGGAGCAAACTTGCATCAAGAAAGCTCGCAGTAATAAGTAATAAGTAATAAGTAATAAGTAATAGGACTTACGCAACTGGCATATTTTTTGGCGTAGGGGAGGCAAAATGCGGTGTAGATGTTCTTCGGTGCATTATTGCCGTTGCGTGAAATGCGAAAATATTTGAACCTAGCAATAAGACTTATAGCGTCACGCACCAACCACGGATTGTGACAATTGTGTACGTCCTGTCCAATTCATTTTTTGAATCCTCTAATTTTAAACTATTGTCAAACTTATTACTTGTGAAGAGTGCGTAAGTCCTAAATTTATCAAATTTATATAGCAATCCTATTTAATATCATGTCCGGCAAATCACCCATAATATGTCATTGCGAGTGAAACGGAGTGGAACGAAGCAATCGCAACACTTTGCGTAATGACGATTATTTAAACGCACATCATATAAGTTGTGAAATTAGCAGTGCCAAGATCCCCGACTTCTCAAAGAAGTCGGGGATCTAACTTTTCACGTTGGCATAGCCTAACCCCAGGGCTTATGATTTAGGATTGCTATATTAACAGTTTATATAGCAATCCTAATTGATTTTTGAAATATACCTAGGGTGTGTTTTCGCAGAGCGCAACGCACCATTATATAGGGGTAATGGTGCATTAGACTAGCGTCATAATGCACCCTACAAATACCTAATTTTTTCAATATTCAAACCGGATTCCTATAACTCTAAATAAATATGACAAAATATCCGTATTTTTCACAACAAAATATTAATAATAAAACTGTTATTCACTGCACAAATTCATATTTATTTATATTTACAATAGATACTGATATTCAAGATATTTTCAGATATTAAGCAATTCAGATAGTTTGTAAGATTAGGTTTTGACAAAATATAAATAATTCATTAAACTAAAGAAAAGTTCATGGTGATAGAGCAAAGAGCAAAGATTTTATGTACTTTTGTAATAGGTCGTTGCTCCAACATATGTTTATGAGTAAATAAACAGCAAGTACACGAAACTAATGGAAGTACTAATTCAATTCACTGTCAAACTGGGATTTGCATTAGTAAAAAAAGTCAATCTATATTTGACTGTCGATGCAAATTTTCAGTTAAATCTAGTACTTTCATGGCTACAGTAAATTAATCATTAGTAATAACTAACAATCTCAAAATTAATCACCGGATTTCTCTCCATAGATATGAATTTAATCCGGTAGATTGATCGAGCTTTTCAGACTTTTGTGTGGTGTCAATTACAGAAGTTTCACTTAGGTATAATTCCTATGGTTAGGAGAACAATATGTTTGATTTTCTCACCTCGTTAAACGAGCATAATTTACCATATCCAGATACCTTACATCCCATTGTGGTTCACTTTGTGATTGCAATGGTACTGTTTGCGGTTTTCTGCGATGTCATTGGCTATTTTACTAGTAACTCCCGTCTATTTGAGGTGAGTTGGTGGAACATGTGTTTAGCCACCATTGCCATTTTTGTTGCCATTATTTTTGGTCAATTTGAAGCAGGTTTGGCAAAGCCATATCAACTAGTTAAGTCAGTATTGAATATGCACACCCTGATTGGTTGGTCCCTATCAGGAATTATCGCTGCGATTACGGCATGGCGTTATGTACTGCGTACTCGTAACCCGCAAAAACTACCCTTGGCTTATGTGGGAGTAGGACTAGTTCTTAGCTTAATAGTAGGCTTCCAAGTTCTCTTAGGAGATCAACTTGTTTGGGTTTATGGACTGCACACAGTACCAGTTGTTGAAGCAGTAAAGGAAGGAATCTTACCATGAACTCTGAACTATTAGAACAATTGAATGTTGGTGCCAATGGATTACCCTACAGCATTCCCATTCATCCGAATTTAGTCCACCTTACCCTTGGTTTGTTCATCATTGGCATATTTTTTGATGCTGTGGGTGTATTCCTACCATTGAACAAATTTATCTTCAAATATCTGTCTATTTCTGTAGAACGGGAAAACTTTTTTGATGTTGGCTGGTACAACATGTTCGCCTCCGCAGTGATTACCTTGTTTACCGTCACAGCTGGTTTCTACGAAATGATGTTGGCACAACCACCAGCTGATATCAAAAGTGCTTGGGGATTGCAAGCAATGGAAACTATGCTTTGGCATGGTGTGGGTGGAGTTATCCTGTTAATCCTGATGATTGGCATGACTGCTTGGCGTGGATTCCAACGTTTTGTGTGGCGTAAGTCAGAAGATAGACAAGTGCAGTGGAGTTATTTGTTCGCAGGAGCAGCAGTCATGTTTTTGATGTTCCTCCACGGTACATTAGGAGCGCAAATGGCTGCTGAGTTTGGCGTACATAACACTGCTGATAGTTTACTGCGCCTAGGTCAAGACCTCAATGCAGTGTTGAAGTAACTTTGAGTTGATAGTTGACAGTTGATAGTTGACAGTTGACAGTTGACGGTTGACGGTTGACGGGTGACACTAAAGAGTTTTTAACTCCTAACTCTTAACTCATAACTCATAACTCATAACTCTTAACTCTTAACTTCTAACTCATAATTCATAGATTATGGTCATGAAAATCCGGAACATTGTAACAATCATTGCAAGTGCCATCGCACTTGGTAGCGTCAGTTTCTGGATAGGACAGCAAGCTTATTCTTGGCTTCCTCCAGAGGCTGCGGCAGAATCTCGATTAGTTGATAATCTCATTAGCTTTTTGGTAACTCTAGGATCGTTCATTTTCCTAGGAGTAACCTCAACCGTCATCTATTCCCTAATTTTCCACCGGGCGCAGAAAGATGACCTGAGTGATGGTCCTCCCATTGAAGGTAATATTACCTTAGAAGTAGTCTGGACAGCTATTCCCGTTTTGTTAGTATTGTGGATTGCTGGTTACAGCTACCAAACCTACGAACAGATGGGTATCCGAGGACCAATGGAAGCCATGCATATGCCCAAGGTAGTAGAATCAGCATATGCAGCCCCCCAAGATGTAACTGATACACCAGTGGAAAACATTGATGTGGTTGCTAAACAGTGGGCTTGGGTATTCCACTATCCAGAAAAGAACATCACTAGTACGGAATTACACTTACCCGAAAACCATCGAGTTCATTTAGCATTATCATCAGCAGATGTGCTACATGGGTTTTATATTCCTGCTTTCCGAGTCAAGCAAGATATTATCCCCAACGAAACCTTAGACTTTGAATTTACCCCCACCCGGGAAGGTAAATATTTACTGACAGACTCCCAGTATAGCGGTACATATTTTGCCACCATGCAAGCGGATGTAGTGGTGGAATCCGCCGATGATTTCCATAATTGGCTGGCAAAAGCTGCGACTAACAAACCCATTCCAGCCAATAATCAAGCCGCCTCTGAATATGCCCAAGCATTGACTCAACCCGTGAAAACAGGTTGGGCCACCGTTGCACCTGCTAACCCTTCCATGGTTAATTACGACGGTTAAAAAGAAAGTAATTGATGGCCAAACAGTAATCGGTATCAAGCCCCTAGCGATGAAGAAACTGATAACTGTTAGCGTAGCTCTTCTGCAAGAAGCTAACTGATAACTGATAACTGAAATGACACAATCTCAAATCGACACCATCAGTATCGCCAGCGAGATTCCTTATCAGGATCCTCCCGACGACTGGAAACGATACTTTAGTTTTAGTACTGACCATAAGGTGATTGGTATTCAATACCTGGTTACCTCTTTCATGTTCTTCCTAGTCGGTGGTATCTTTGCCATGGTGATTAGGGGAGAATTGATGACCCCTGAATCAGACTTAATCGATCGCACGGTTTATAATGGCATGTTCACCATGCATGGTACAATCATGCTGTTCCTGTGGACATTCCCATCCTTAGTTGGTTTAGCTAACTATTTAGTGCCAATTATGATTGGTGCTAAGGACATGGCATTCCCCCGACTAAATGCCGTTGCCTTTTGGATGGTACCAGTGGTTGGTGTACTGCTCATGGGTAGCTTTTTAGTTCCTGGTGGTCCTGCACAAGCTGGTTGGTGGGCTTATCCTCCTGTAAGTATTCAAAATCCTACGGGGAATTTAATTAATGGTCAAGTCCTCTGGCTGTTGGCGGTGGCAATATCCGGTGTCTCCTCCATTATGGGTGCGGTTAACTTTGTTACCACTATTGTGAAGATGCGCGCCCCTGGTATGGGCTTCTTCCGCATGCCTATCTTTGTGTGGGCAGTATTTAGCGCCCAGATTATCCAGTTGTTTGGATTACCTGCTCTGACTGCCGGTGCGGTAATGTTGCTCCTGGATTTAACTGTGGGCACTAGCTTCTTTAACCCTGCCCAAGGTGGTAATCCAGTCCTATTCCAACATTACTTCTGGTTTTACTCCCACCCCGCAGTTTACGTAATTATCCTACCTATCTTTGGTATCTTTTCGGAAATCTTCCCCGTCTACTCCCGTAAACCCCTATTTGGTTATAAAGTAGTCGCCCTATCTTCCATGGCAATTGCCTTAGTTAGTGGTATTGTCTGGGTACACCACATGTATGTCAGTGGTACCCCTGGCTGGATGCGGATGCTGTTCATGGTAACAACTATGTTTGTTTCCGTACCTACTGGAATTAAGGTGTTTGCTTGGGTTGGTACCATCTGGGGCGGTAAACTCCGGTTGAATACAGCCATGATGTTTGCCTTGGGTGGATTGGTAATGTTTGTGTTTGCCGGCATTACAGGTATTATGCTTTCCTCCGTACCTGTGGATGTCCACGTCAATAATACCTACTTTGTGGTTGGTCACTTCCACTACGTGTTGTATGGTACAGTCACCATGGGGATGTATGCGGCCATTTACCACTGGTTCCCCAAAATGACTGGTCGGATGTACATGGAAGGCTGGGGACAGTTGCACTTCTGGTTGGCCTTCATTGGTACTAACTTAAACTTCTTACCCATGCATCCCCTCGGATTACAAGGTATGCTACGCCGGGTATCTTCCTACGCTCCATTCCCAGAGTATGTTTTCTGGAATAACATTGCTAGTCTTGGTGGATTCCTACTCGGTGTATCTACATTACCATTCATCATCAATATGATTGCTTCCTGGATGCAGGGAGAAAAAGCACCAGACAATCCTTGGCGAGCAATTGGTTTAGAGTGGTTAATTTCTTCCCCACCCCCTGTAGAAAACTTTGAGGAAATTCCCGTTGTGGTTAGCGAACCCTACGGTTACGGGAAATCAGAGCCATTAGTTGCTCCTAGCCACAGTCATAGTCATAGTCATACTTTGACTTTGGAAGTATCTACAGAAACAGAGGATGCAGAGAGTTTGGTTGACGGTTGACACTTCGACAAGCTCAGTGCGAGCGGTTGACGGTTGACAGTTGACAGTTGGTAGTTGATGGTTGGTAGTTGATAGTTGTATGTTTTATCTCCTCTACATCCATCACTCCCTCACTCTCTCACTCCATCACTCAATTACGAACTAAGAACTACGAACTACAAATTAAACCAATGGACGGTTACATAATTTCCGAGGAGTTACAATCTCCTGCACATCAAACAGGTGGCGAACATGGCCATGATGAAGAAGGCAATAAGATGTTTGGCTTTATTGTCTTTCTATTATCAGAAAGTGTGATTTTTCTCAGCTTTTTTGCTGGATATATTGTTTACAAAACCACTACCCTGGACTGGTTACCAGCAGGTGTATCGGGATTGGAAGTTAAGGACCCTGCTATTAATACGGTGGTGCTAGTTGCTAGTAGTTTTGTCATTTACTTAGCAGAACGGGCTTTGCAAAATCATAACTTGAAAGGATTCCGCTTGTTTCTGTTGTTAACAATGGCAATGGGAACCTACTTTTTGATTGGACAAGCTATTGAGTGGAGTAACCTGGAGTTTGGTTTTACTTCTGGTGTTTACGGTGGTATGTTCTATTTACTTACTGGCTTCCACGGTTTGCACGTTTTCACTGGTATATTGTTGCAAGGGATTGTCTTGGGACGTTCTTTTCTTCCTGGCAACTACGATACTGGCCATTTTGGAGTCAATGCCACTTCTTTGTTTTGGCACTTTGTAGATGTAATTTGGATTGTTTTGTTT
>JASJCX010000006.1 GCA_030065255.1 Calothrix sp. MO_167.B42
GAAGCAATCCCAAAGACCTTGTGTTCGCGGAGCGTGCCCGTTAGGGCTTATGCGTCGTTTCACTTCGTTCCACTCGCAATGACATACTATGGGTATGCCCCCGGACATGATATGATACATAGATGCAAGGTAGGTAATTGAAAATTGATTAACTTCTCGCTTATTATGCATGACGACTCTTCTAAAATCATAAAATCAGGACTAAAGCCGCGTGTCACAATTAGTGGTTGGTGGGTGACGCTACAAGTCTCATTACTACGTTAAAATCTTTTGGGCGCGTCACACAACGGCAATAATGCGGTCAGAAAATCTACACCGCATTTTGCCTCCCCTACACAAAAAATATGCCAGTTGCGTAAGTCCTAAAAATCAAGAAAGCTGATCAAGAAGTGAAAAAGCGATAGGCGTTGCTGATTAAGGGGATGATTTTTATCTCACGCATTAGACGCGAAGCGGCTTTCCGTGCCTCGCTCTGCGAGGAGCTTCGCTAACGCCGGAGGCGTTCTGTGAAGGGTAAGATAGACGCAAAGACGCAAAGGAGCGATGTTTATTCTGTAATAATAATTTAAATTCATCCCGCATTTATGCAACGCCAAGCGATAACGCAATACCTGACAAACCTTAGCAAATATAGTTATCATCACTTATCATTTAGATCAGGATAGCCCAATTTCTTCTAATAAAAGTCAATGAGCGTCATAATTCCCGATGACATCCTTCAAGCAACAAAGATGACTGAGGATGAATTAAAACTAGAGATTGCAATTATGCTGTACAAGCAGCAAAAAATCAGCAGTGGCAAAGTCCGTGGTTGGACTGGGCTAACGGTTCTTGAATTCCAACATGAATTGGCGAAACGAGAACTATGTATCAACTACGATGTAGAAGATTTTCATTCGGATATTAAAACGTTACAGTCGCTAGGTTTACTTTGATTGTTGTCAGTGATACCTCACCTATCACAAACCTCGCTGCCATTAGTCAGCTAGACTTGCTACGCCAACTTTACACAACCATTGTTATTCCTGAAGCTGTTTATAACGAAATGGTAGCTGTGGATAAATTGGTTCCTAGTGCGGCTGAAATACAGGCTTTCTCTTGGATTAAAACTCAAACTATTGCTCATGCTCAAAGCGTTGTAGATGTTCAAACCAATCAAGATGACATTGACTTGGGCGAAGCCGAAGCAATTGTTTTAGCACTGGAACTTGAAGCAGACTTACTTCTGATGGATGAGCGTCGTGGCAGAGTATTGGCTGTAAATTATGGACTCAGTGTTACTGGACTACTGGGTGTTCTATTACAGGCTAAAGGTAATGGTTTGATTGCACTCGTTAAACCTTTGATGGATGAGTTGATTCAAGAGGCAGATTTTCGGGTAAGTAGTGAGCTATATGCTACTGTGCTACAAACTGCGGGTGAGTAGTTGATTTTTCGCTTATTACGCCTAACAACTCTTCTACCATAATAGATGCCTGCTTTAACATCAATGCTCACAAGTGTCTTTCAGGTGCGTTCTCACAGATAACACCTAGCTCACCGGAAAATTAGGAGCACAGCGAGTAATTTTTCCGAGGGCAGTACTTGTTATGCATTGCTGCATGCCTGTTTAATGCGGTTGCCTAGCTTTTCTATAGCTGACACCAAAAAATCGACATCTTCACCAGAGATAACAATTCGTATTTAAGCATAAATACTCAGATTTTGTGATGATTTTGAGAGAATTGGTGATCACCAATTGCTTTTGTTAGTATACTACATTTTGAAGTACAGAATGTGGGATATAATCAAATATGAAAGTAAAAATGCGATCGCACTAAAATAAAACCGAACTGAAACCAAGCTCAATACATATAGCTTTTTCAATTGCTTGCCAATAAATATCTTCTAAAACACCTTGTTGATTCTTAATTCTCCGAGCATCCACAGCTCTCATTTGACTTAAATTGATGTATCGATCTTTATTCAACCCATTTTGTGGGGTTGGTGTAACATTTACAACAAATGGATAATTTTTTTCCAGGCAATAATGGAGCAACTATTGTCGTCGCCCCATTTTGATTGCCAATATCATTTTGCAAAATCAAACAAGGACGTTTTTTATCAGTCTCACTGCCAACAACAGGTTTGAGATCAACCCACCATATTTCTCCTCGCTTGTAAGTTAAAATCCCATTAGGCATTTAAACCGTCGTCCACTGTAACATCCCAAACAGAAATCTCTGATTGAAAATCTGGGTCATTCGCCTGTTCCTTATAAGCATCTTCCAGTTCTTTCATAAAAATCCTCTTCTTTTCTTTCAAAAGAATGTCATTTATGAAACTGCTACGATTGCTTGCCAACTTATCTACAAATTCTAGAACTTCGTCGTCCAAAGTTATACTAACTTTCTTACTCATCATTCTTACTCATCATTTGAGCTGCATAGAACAGTAGAGTAGGATTATGTTGTCATACTAGCTAATCCTACAAAAATCTTCAACATCTGACTTATTCCTTGCCATACAACCACAAACCTAAACCATTAAAATATGACAAACTCTTCCAAATCACCCAGCATTTCTGACAATAAGTCTTCCATTGCTTCTCTACTCATCTGACCCATTGCTTGGGGACCTTGAAGGAACTCCTTAATGGTCATTTTTCTTTCCCGAAAGTCCTTGACAAAATCGCGGATAGAAGAAATCACCTGCACCTCAGCTTCTACCTGTGCCAACATTTGCTTAATGGGATCTATACCTACTTTGACAGCTTTGCGATAATCAGAAATCATAGCTCCTTCTGGAGTCGTTTTTACCAGTCTGAGTTCTCGCTTCAAATTTTCATACTGGGTTTTCAGGAATTCATTTTCCCGTTCTAGGCGATTAAACTTGCGGATTAAATCATCTTCACTATTATCGTCAAGCTCTTCCCCTGTTTGATGTTGGCGCTCAATTTCTAATAATCTAGCCAAATCCCCGTCTTGATAAGCTTTATTGATTTCTTTCATCAGTTCTGTATGATGAACCTGAGTTTCCTTATCTGTTACCTTATCTGGGTGAAAGATTTCAGCTAATCTGAGAAATGTCTGGCGGACTTGTCTTGCTGATTCACTTCTACCTTTGTTCTCACAACTTCCTTCTACATCTTCTGCTTCTGATTGATGCCCATGGTAACCTTGTTGAGCATCACGGAAAAAATTCTCCTCCTGTTGGGGATTTTCAAACAGTTCATCTAGTTGTTCTGCATCCTCGTCAATCTGGTGCTGCCTGGGAGTAATCACCCCCGCCATCTGTAGTTGGCGATAAATTCTTTCAATATCTTTCTTGGTTTGTTTGCCAAACTTTCTGGTACTGAAAATTTCATCAAATAGAGCGTGTATTTCTCGATCGAGAGCCGCTACTTTTTGCAAGATCGGATTACCCCTCTCAAATATATCCGTAGCCACGGAACGCATTTGCTCGACAAAGTTATTCAGCTCTGTCTGTTTTTTTCTAATTTGCTTCAAAAACCACTGATGCTCTTTTTCTTGAACCTCTATACGCATATGGAGGGATGAAAGAGCCAAGGAAGAAGATGAGGTAGTTAGGGGCATAAAAAAGGTAGGTAGTATGGTACTAAAAACCGGTCAAGCCGAATAAGTTACGTTTAATGTGGATTAAGTACTCAAACCATTGTAATTACGTTGATAATTCCAAAAACATGATTTTGAACAAGTCTCAAAACCCTTATTGGATAAGAGACGTTTTTAATTCACATCAGGCGTAAGTTGATAAAAAGCTAAAGCCACTAAAGTTATATTCAGTTATATATCTCACTTAACCTTGCTAGTTTCTTTTCTATACTACTTTCTTTTCTATTGGCAAACACCTTATACCATTTTAGATTTTGGATTTCCCCCCTTGGGAGTATACGGAGGGAGGTTGAATTTTGGCAAACGCCAGAATTACCTTCTGTACCTGGGTTATACCAATCTATCTGTCCCGTTATTTTTTCAAATTGGTATTGTTTTTGAGGATGGAGCAAATTACTAGAAAGCCTCTAAATACTGCACCAAAAAATGTATTTTTGTACCTAATAATCAAAAATATTATTTTGTCAATACCCCATTGGTTGAGTTTAATTTTTGTAAAGAGTATGTCTGGTTTTCCCAGTTAAAAAATATTAAATCACTCCAAAAAGGCATTTTGTATTATTTAAAGTTACAAATGGGTTGACGTAGATATCAGATTTTCGATGTGTATATTCCTTGGAATCCATAAATAACCCACCATAAAGAATCATACTACAAGACTCAAATCCTGTAAATTCGTAGTTTAGTTGAGAATACTGTCAATTATTTGGTAAAAACTTAAGTTATGTAACTACATTTTGTGATTTGTAAATACATATATTTCATATAAAATTACTTAGGTATGAGAACAAGTTATGAGTTGTCCTAGTACTCCGCCAAGGGAACTATGCCAGGTTAATAATGAGAATAAAAAGTTCTTTTCTCCCCACACTCCCCACACTCCCCCATCTCCCCCTACCCAGCAAAATTGCTTTGGTGGACTACTAGGTTCACAAGTAAATAAGTAGGGCTTGCAACAAAAAGTGTTGATTGTGGGGGTAGGGAGTCGGGAATAGTTCTAGCCTCTTTATTCTTCGGGAAAAATACTTATTACTTATTACTTATTACTTATTACTTATTACTTAGTAACTAATCCAATCACTCCAACTGCCTGCATATAATTTAGCGCCTTGAATGCCAGCCAATTCTAAAGATAGTAAGTTTACGCAAGCAGTGACTCCAGAGCCGCAATACACCATAATTTCCTCTGCTTTTTCTATCTCTGACCAACGTTGGCGTTGTCCTTGGGGAGTAATGAGATAACCTTGGGAGTCTGTGGCTTGCTTCCAAGGATAGTTAACTGCCCCAGGAATATGGCCAGCAACTTTATCAATAGGTTCTCGAATACCTGCATAGCGATCGCAATCCCGTGAATCCACTAAAGCAACTCCTGGTAGATCTTTGCGATTTTTGACTGCTTGGCGATCTACAATCATTTGCTGATTAATTTGGGGGGTAAAATTACCATTTCTAGGGGTAGGAATGACATCGGTTACCTCATATCCAGCTTGTAGCCATGCAGCCCAGCCACCATCTAACACCGCAACTTTTTCGTGACCAAGATAGCGCAAAAGCCACCACAGACGGGATGCAAATGCCTGACGGGAATCATCGTAAGCCACTACCAAGGTTTGTTGCCAATGTATCCCCATACTCGATAACTTCTGTGCCAATAATTGGGGTTCAGGCAATGGATGTCTGCCTCCATGTTCGGTGACATCACTTGAAAGATCCTGATTTAAATCCAGATAATAGGCTCCGCGAATGTGGTTGGTTTGGTACTGCTGTTGTCCTAAATTTGGTTCGGCTAGGGAAAAACGACAATCTGCGATCGCAATTTGCGGGTCTGCTAAATGTTGTTTTAACCATTCACAACTAACCACTAAATGAGTATCAGTCATAGGTAATAACTAGTTATTGTTAATTTATAATTGTAGAATTTATTTAAACATAGCTACCAAACCAGGTTTATTTGCATAAATCCTATATCAAAATAATGGAAGTTATAGGAGTAAGCTATGGGTAATCAGGATAATTTTTTGACTCAGGTAACAGCAGATGGTTCTTTTACTTTCTTTTCTGAGGAATTTAACGAGCTTTTTCACAGTCATTATGGAGCACGTCAAGAGAGTTTTGGCAAGTTTGCAATTCCTACACAATTACCTGATAAGGCAAAAAACCAGGTTGTGAAGTTGCTAGATATTTGTTATGGACTAGGATACAATACCGCCGCCGCTTTAGAAACTATTTGGTCAGTAAATCCCCATTGTTATGTGGAATTAATTGCTTTAGATATAAACGCATTTGTAGCTGAAAGTGCAATTAAAAATCATGTTTTTGATGGTTGGAAAAGTGAGTATAAAGATATTTTGCAACAACTGGCTTTTACACAACAGGTAAAAACAAATTTTATCACCGCAAAATTATTAATTGGTGATGCTCGTAGTGTAATTCAGTCCGTGCATAATTCAGGTTTTCTGGCTGATGCAATTTTTCTCGATCCCTTTTCTCCTCCCCAATGTCCTCAATTGTGGACAATTGAATTTATCAGACAGGTAGCTCTGTGTTTACACCATGATGGTTTACTCGCTACTTACTCTTGTGCTGCCCCTGTCCGCAGGGCTTTGATGACTGCTGGCTTAGTTATAGCATCTACCGCCCCTGTAGGCAGACGGACTCCTGGTACCATTGCAGCATGGTCGTCAAAAAATTCATTTTTGCCCCTTTCACAAAAGGAACAAGAACACTTACTGACCTGTGCAGCGGTTCCTTATCGCGATCCTCAATTGAGAGATTCCCCAGAAGTCATTATCAATCGGCGAATCCGAGAGCAAAAAGCCTCTAGTTTAGAACCGACATCACGTTGGCGAAAGCGATGGTCATGAGGAGGCAGGGGACAAGGGAGGTGGGGACAGTTTGGGCTATTTTTAGCCTCTAAGTCTTTTTTATACATTCTTTTTTCAGTATTTATGCAAACATTCTATAAACATATTTTCTGTGATGTAAATCACTTGATGCCCTAGTAAGGGATCATTTGTTTCTAACATTAAACTATGAATATATAGGATTACTATTTTATTTTTGTTAGCGTAGCCTGCGCTGTGCGCTTACAGAACTGAGTACACTTTCTGTTACCTGTTTTCTTCCCCTACAAATTAATTCACAAATCGAACCAGGTTCCTATAGTTGTAATAACTTCAAATAAAAAATATTCAAAAGGGTCATATATTCAGGAAATGACAATAAATTAAGGCAAAAACAGACCTATGGGGACAAATCCTCGAATTATGTTGAAAAAACTGTGGTTATTAGATTTTTCTAAATAGCTCAAATGGATGTATTTTTATAACTAGTAACCTCCAGAGCATTAGTCTTTAATAATGATGGAAATGATAATAGTAAATAATAATTTATGTTTGCCTGTTTGATAAATTTATATATACCAAACACGTTGTTTTCTATGGAAAGTTAAAATTATCTTTGAATTATATTGAATTTTACAAAACAATAATAAACTAGATAAATTGTTAATCAATTGATGATTTAAACATTCCTATTATTTCAAAAAGTGGAGGAATTTTGTGAATGAGAAGTTATCAGATTATATAAGTTCTACTGGAGAAAATGTTAATGGGTCAAACCCCCTAAATAGGGATAACCCCATCGCTGACAATCATGGCTTAAGAATGCACAATCTAGTGAGTAATTATTTAGAGATATCAAAACCAGGCACAGGCAGAAAAAATAGCAAGTCCCTAAATGCCGATGTAAATTCTCATGTTAATTCTTGTAAACAACTTGACGAATCATTAATCTCCATAGCTCAACAAGCCAAAGGTTATATAGTGAATGGCTTTGACTTAGATTTAGCAAAAGTTTTAGTAGTGGATGACCATGCTGCGAGTCGCATGACTGCCGTAGCTTTGCTAGCTATGGAAGGCTACGAAGTGATTGAAGCAGATAATGGGTCTGGTGTGGTGGAAATGGTGATTCAGCAGCAACCGGATCTAGTGTTGTTGGATGTGATGATACCAGGGATTGATGGTTTTCAAGTTTGCCAATTATTGAAACAGGATGAGCGGACTAGATTGATACCAGTTATTTTTATTACAGCATTAAATGACAAGCGATCACGAATTCGAGGGATTGAGGTTGGTGCTGATGACTTTTTAAGCAAGCCCTTCGATAGGGTTGAATTGGCAGCGCGAGTCAAGTCCTTGGTACAACAAAAACGTTTGAATGAAGATTTGGACCACGCCGAACAAGTATTATTTTCCATTGCTAGAGCCATTGAAAGTCGCGATCCCAACACTGGGGATCATTGTGAGCGGCTGGTAGCATTAGGGAAGGCTTTTGGTAAATATCTCAATCTTTCACGGAACGAAATTCGGGATTTAATGTGGGGAGGATATTTACATGATGTTGGTAAAGTCGGGATTCCTGATGCTGTACTCCTGAAAAAAGGCAATCTCACCCCCCAAGAATGGGAGATAATGAGACAACATGTTGCCATCGGCGAGAGTATATGTCAGCCACTACGGAGTATGCAAGGTGTAATCCCCATCATTCGCCATCATCACGAACGCTGGGATGGTTCTGGTTATCCCGATCAATTAGAAGGAAATCAAATCCCCTATCTAGCACAAATATTTCAAATTATTGATATTTACGATGCTCTGATTAGCGAAAGGCCATATAAAAAAGCTTTGACTCCTAAAGAAGCACTGGCGGTAATGGCAGCAGAAACAGCTAAGGGATGGCGCAATCCCCAGTTAATGAAGCAGTTTGCTGATTTTATTAATACCTGTCATTCCTCAGATAGTCTTTAACCTGGTAATTACTGGTATAACCTAGTAATACTGTGTATTAGGTGCTATGTGAGCCGAAATGCACATTGCCAACCCATTTATTGCAATTAATTCATAGCCAATAGCTCATTATGGTAGTCGTAGCAATTCTAGCGGCGGGACGCGGGACGCGGATGAAATCAGAAATGCCTAAGGTTTTACATACTTTGGGTGGAAAATCACTACTCGAACGGGTCCTTGATAGTGTTAAACCCCTTTCACCTTCACGCCAAATGGTAATTGTGGGGTACCAAGCTCAATCTGTTCAAACTGCTATGGAATCTATTCCAGGATTAGAGTTTGTGGAACAAACTGAACAACTAGGTACGGGTCATGCTATTCAGCAGTTATTACCCCATTTACAAGATTATCAGGGGGATTTGTTGATACTCAATGGTGATGTGCCCTTACTTAGTTCCCAAACCCTAATAAATTTATTACGAACTCACCAAGAAAAACAGAATGCTGCGACTATATTGACAGCACAAATGAGGGAACCCCAAGGGTATGGACGGGTGTTTTGCGATGGTGAAAATGTAGTGCAGCAGATTGTGGAAGACAAGGATTGCACTGCGGCTCAAAAACAAAATTGTCGGATTAATGCTGGCGTTTACTGCTTCCGTTGGCAGGATTTGGCGCAAATTCTCCCTGGTTTACAAACAAATAATGCTCAAAAAGAATATTACTTAACGGATGCTGTTACCCAAGTTGCACCTGTGATGGCTGTGGATGTGGAAGATTACCAAGAAATTTTGGGTATCAATAACCGTATGCAGCTAGCGGGAGCCTATGAAATTTTGCAAAGTCGCATTAAGAAAAAATGGATGATGGCTGGTGTCACCCTCATCGATCCCACCAGCATTACCATTGACGAAACTGTAGAATTACAATCAGATACCATTATTGAACCCCAAACCCATCTCCGGGGAAATACGGTGATTAAGAGTGGTTGTCGTATCGGACCTGGAAGTTTAATTGAAAATAGTTACATCGGGGAAAATGTAACCGTACAATATTCCGTAGTTACAGACAGTTCCGTACTTTCCACATCCAAGGTTGGGCCCTATGCCCATTTAAGGGGTCATGTGGAAGTGGGTGAAGGGTGTAGAATTGGCAACTTTGTGGAGTTGAAAAATACCCAGTTAGGCGATCGCACCAATGTAGCCCATTTATCCTATCTGGGGGATACCACTGCGGGGACTCAAGTTAATGTCGGTGCTGGAACAATTACAGCTAATTATGATGGTGTGAAAAAGCACAAAACCATCATAGGCGATCGCACTAAAACTGGTTCTAATAGTGTTCTGGTTGCACCAATTAATCTGGGTGATAATGTTTACATCGCAGCTGGTTCAACGGTGACGGAAGATGTCCCCGGTGAGTCTTTGGTGATTGCTCGCGCCCGTCAGGTTGTTAAACCAGGATGGCAAAGGAAGGTTGACAGTTGACACTTCGACAAGCTCAGTGCGAGCAGTTGACAGTTGACAGTTGACAGTTAAAAGTGAGGGAGTGATGGAGTGTCATTTCAGTTATCAGTTATCAGTTGTCAACTAACAACTAACAACTAACAACTGTCAACTAACAACCCTAAATACAGCCTGTTTGCGTACCCTTTGCTACTTCTAGGGTATCGCCAATTTTATTACCATCATGGAAAGCTGCTAGTAACACATCACAGGTTTTTCCCCAAGCGATGGTTCCTTTAGCATCTAAAGCAATAGCTCCTAAATCCCGTTTGTTGTCCCCTGCTTCCTGAAATGACTTTGCCATGGCCTGTTGCAGGGACATACCATCACTAAGCCGGATGACAATCCGTGGTGCTAAACACTCATCAATAATATCTTCCCCAATGCCAGTACAACTAACACCACCATGGGTGGTTGCATAATTACCTGCGGGCATGGCAGAATCACTGACTCTGCCAATGCGCTCAAAGCCCTTACCACCAGTGGAAGTACCGGCAACTACATTACCTTCAGTATCTAAAGCGACAACGCCAATTGTGCCTCGACGGGCATTGCTGCTTTCTGCTAATTCTGGTTCTGCTATTACCCCAGCCATATTTTTTTGAAAATTATCTTGACGCTCTTGTATCCATTCTTGCAAACGCATATCTGTGAGTCCATCATGGCTAGGAATTTGTAACTCTCGCACTAATTCCCCTGCACCATAATCCGACAGTACTCGGTCTGTGGAATCTTGTAAAAATTGAGCTAACTCAATGGGGTTTTTCACCCGAGAAACATTTATTACTCCACTAAAACTTTGAGCTGTTCCATCCATCAAGGAAGCACTCATGCGGATTTGTCCATCTGATTGGAGTACGGAGCCAGTACCTGCATTAAAGCGGGGTTCATTTTCCAATAGTTGACAACCCCGGACTACTGCTGATTTTGCACTAGCTCCGGCCAGTAGCATAGTATAAACTTCTTCCACAACTTGATGGAGTAATTGGCGTACTTTCTCCACTCCACCTTTACCTTGGAGAGAACTACCAGCCCCACCATGAATAATTAATTTAGGCTGTATCTTTGTTGTCATACAATGAAAGGATTTTGGATTTTAGATTTACCGATTGATTCCACGGATCAAGGTGAGTAGTTACGAACCACTCACTATGTGCTTTTTCCTATTGAGGAATATGCGATCGTGTTAATCTCAGGGTATATTATACGCAAGTGCTGTTAACTAGATATCTGTAGTATTTGAATTATTTGTAACTGTAGAACGACGACGACGGCAACGTTCAGAACAATATTTCACCTCATTCCAGCAATTTTCCCATTTTTTACGCCAGGTAAAGGGACGTTGACATACTGGACAAATTTTGCTTGGTAAGTCTGATTTTGAATAGTTGCGTCCCATAATTTATACAATACAAATTAAAAATAGCGATCGCTAGAGGTAGAAACCAATTATAGTTGACGGTTGACGGTTGATGGTTACACCTCCCACACTCCCCACACTCCCCACACTCCCCACACTCCCCACACTTCCCACACTTCCCACACTCCTCACACTCCCCCTGCCCCCGTTCGGCTGAGCTCACGGCCGAAGCCTGCCCCCTGCCTCTTCGGTGACAGTCCTCAAGTCGAACAATACCGTCCTAACCAATATGTCTGTTGCTATAACAACATTCATAAAACGCAACACTAACCGCGATTTCGTTCCAATAGCAGCATCATCATTAAACTTAACAATACTTGCTTTTGTTCTTGTTCACTAATTTGATTTACGGTTTTAATGGTGAATTTCCTGGACAGGAATGAAGGGATTTTTTCCAAACGCATCACCACTGTTTCATCTGGACGACTAACTAAATATACGGGGTTAAAGACGTAACCAGTCAAAAGACCGATAATAGGTATCTCTGCAAATAGAGCGTCCGCTATTTTAATCCAGGGATTTTTTTCCTGAATAGTCATAATTACATTATCACCATCAAAGATATCATAACGGGCACGCCATAGAGAACGCAAACCTCGTCTTTTGACCGCACCAATGGCATGATTATTAGTATCAGTAAAATCGTAGCGGGCGGAAAAATCAATGATGCGATCGGCTTTAATATAGTAAAGTGGTTTGTTACGTCCAGCATCTGCAAAGACGGTAATTAATTCCTTGAGTTTAAAGAGTTTCTGCTTGACGTAGAACTGTAGATTTCCTTGGCCATCCACCACGGATATTTGGGGTGCTAATGCCCAGAATTTAAAGGTAAGCTCTAGGGGATATTGCATAGTTAATGATTGGATAATGATAGATTTCTGGCCTTATTAATCCCACTTTTGAGAACTAACTAACAGTCATTCAATGAAAGGATTTTAGATGTTGGATTTACCGATTGATATCATGTCTGTACATCTGGACGGGCAAGGATGCCCATCCCACTGTTAGTTTTATAGCAATAGACATATTTTAGGAAGGTATTTTTGACTCAAGAACTGTCAACTGTCAACTGATAGAAAACTTCACCAGTAAAGTCTAGAATAGTGGTAATAGCTCTCCAATTAATCGATCGCACGAATGAATTATGACTGCTGAAAATACCCTTGCCTTAAAATTGGCAGGGATGCGTTGTGCTTCCTGTGCCAAAACTGTGGAAACTGCAATCGCGAAAGTTCCTGGTGTGAGTGGATGCACTGTCAATTTTGGTGCGGAGCAAGCCACGATTAAATATAATCCTCAATTGGCAAATTTAGGGACAATTCAAGCAGCGGTGGAAGCTGCTGGTTATTCAGCCCAACCCTTGCAAGCAGATATACTTGCATCCGGGGATCTTAGAGAAAAAAATGCTCGCTGTGCTAAAGCCCGGGAGTTAAAAATTAAGGTTGTAGTGGGAGGAATAATCAGTACTATACTTGTATTCGGCTCCCTACCAATGATGACTGGGCTGGATTTATCTTTCATTCCTCCATGGTTGCATAACCCTTGGTTGCAGTTAGTCTTAACCACCCCCGTACAATTTTGGTGTGGCTATGACTTCTATATTAATGCTGGGAAGGCACTCAGAAATCATATTGCCACAATGGATACTCTGATAACTCTGGGTACCAGTGCAGCGTTTTTCTATTCCCTTTTTGCAACTATATTTCCTGGCTTTTTTACTGTTCAGGGTTTGCCGGCAGAAGTATATTATGAAACTGCGGCGGTAGTCATCACTTTAATTCTTTTGGGACGATTGTTTGAACATCGCGCTCGGGGAAAAACCTCAGAAGCGATTCGTCAATTGATTGGTTTGCAGCCGAAAACTGCTAGGGTGATTCGAGATGGGAAGGAAGTTGATATTCCCATAGTCGCAGTCACGATTAATGATGTGGTTTTAGTCCGTCCCGGGGAAAAAATTCCTGTGGATGGGGAAGTTGTGGAAGGGAGTTCTACCATAGATGAATCTATGGTAACGGGGGAAAGCATACCTGTAGAGAAACAACTAGGTGATGAGGTAATTGGGGCAACAATTAATAAAACAGGTAGTTTTAAATTCCGAGCCACAAGGGTAGGAAAAGATACTTTCCTGGCGCAAATCGTCCAATTAGTCCAACAAGCCCAAGGCTCAAAAGCTCCCATTCAAAGGTTAGCAGACCAAGTTACCGGCTGGTTTGTGCCGGTGGTAATTGCCATTGCAATTATAACTTTTGTCATCTGGTTGAGTTTCACGGGCAATTTGACCTTAGCTTTAATTCCCACGGTTGGTGTACTAATTATTGCCTGCCCCTGTGCTTTGGGTTTAGCTACACCCACTTCCGTCATGGTGGGTACGGGTAAGGGTGCAGAAAATGGGATTTTAATTCGGGATGCGGAAAGTCTGGAATTGGCACATAAAATCCAAACCATTGTTTTAGATAAAACTGGTACTTTAACCATGGGTAAACCTACGGTGACAAACTTTGCTACCGTGGCAGGAACCGCAAATAAGAATGAGTTAAAACTGTTACGTTTAGCTGCAACGGTGGAAAAACATTCCGAACATCCTCTGGCAGAAGCAATTGTGAATTATGAAAAATCACAAAGGGAATCTTTACCAGGAGCGCAACAGCTGAAAGTCCCAACATTTAATAGTTTTGCGGCCTTTACTGGTAGTGGCGTACAAGGTATAGTTGCCGATCGCCTGGTGCAAATTGGGACTCAACGATGGATGGAAGAATTGGAAATTAATACTGATAAATTATGTAATTATCAAGACATATGGTCAGCAGATGGAAAAACCATAGTGTGGATGGCCGTGGATGGGGAAATAGAGGCAATATTTGGCATTGCTGATGGCTTAAAATCATCTAGTCAGGCAGCTGTGGCAGCCTTGCAAAATATGGGTTTAGAAGTAGTCATGCTCACAGGAGATAACCAACAAACCGCAGAAGCGATCGCCGGGGAAGTTGGTATAAAAAGAGTCTTTGCCCAAGTGAGACCGGAGCAAAAAGCCGCCATTGTAAAATCTATACAAGGGGAGAAGTTGGGCAACGGATGCAACGGATATAACGGATATAACGGATATAATAAGGGATTATCAAAATCTAAAATTGTTGCCATGGTGGGGGATGGTATTAATGATGCACCGGCTTTAGCCCAAGCGGATGTGGGAATTGCTATTGGTACGGGCACAGATGTGGCGATCGCAGCTAGTGATGTTACTCTCATCTCAGGGGATTTACAGGGGATTGTGACTGCAATTCAACTCAGTCGAGCTACTATTGGTAATATTCGGCAAAATCTGTTCTTTGCTTTTGTATATAATATTGCTGGTATCCCCATTGCCGCAGGGGTTTTATTTCCTATTTTTGGCTGGTTACTCAATCCGATTATTGCAGGGGCTGCCATGGCATTTAGTTCAGTTTCTGTGGTGAGTAATGCCTTGCGTTTACGTAATTTTCAACCGAAAACCATGGGTTAATAAGTAATAAGTAATAAGTAATAAGTAATAAGTAATAAGTAATAAGTAATAAGTAATAAGTAATAAGTAATAAGTAAATTGAGTTCGGTGCAATTTGTGGGCTATGCATTAGTCCCATGGGGAGCAGCTAGATACACAAGCCTTAATGGTCTGTATTACCGATTGAGCCAAGCTATTGAGTTCATACCCACCTTCTAAACCAAAAATAATCTTCCGAGTAATTCCTAAGCATAGCTTGGTCAATATCCCGTAATCTTCTGGTTGGAGTTTTACCCATCCAAGTGAGTCTGCTTCATTGGCATCATACCCTGCGCTTACTATCAGTAGATTTGGTTGAAAATCCAGCAAGAAAGGTATAACTCTTTCTTCAAAAATTGGTTTGTATTCCTTTATGGAGTTCCCTTGTTTAACTCGAATATTCAAAACGTTATCGTAAGCTCCTCTTTCTTCTTCTCTACCCGTAAAGGGAAAAAATGGAGACTGGTGGATTGAGCACAAAGCAATGTGAGGATTATTTTCTACTAATTCTTGAGTCCCGTTGCCATGATGAACATCCCAATCTAAGATTGCTACTCGCTCAACATCGGGTTGTTCCAGGGCGTAGTGGGCAGCAATCGCAGCATTAGCAAACAAGCAAAAGCCCATCCCCGTGTTTTGTAAGGCATGATGTCCAGGAGGACGTACTAGGGCAAAGGAAGGATACCCAGTTTTCAAAGTTAGATTGATTCCATCCATCCAAGCACTTACAGCTAATAAGGCAACATTAAAGCTATCTGGTGAGACAAAGGTATCTTCATAGAAGTTGCCTCCACCATTATTTGCCATATCTTCTACTTTTTGAATATATTTACTGCTGTGAAAACGATTCAAATACTTTCGTAAATCTCTGGAGGTCGGCTCAACCCAATGTAAAAGCAGATTATCTGTTTGCTGACCCAATGCTTCAATGATCGCACGTAATCTTTCGGGTCTTTCTGGATGATTATCACTAGTCTTGTGCAAAAGGAATTTGTCGCTGTAAATAATTGAAATCATGGGTAGCAGCTAAAATTGATTACTCTACAAAAATTTTAACCACCGTTTAATGCTGCCTGGTAAACTAGAAGTCAGGCGCAGAGGGATTTGTGGGGTGGAAAAGGATTGGACGTAACCAGGGGTTAAAAATGGTTGATAAGCCTTGGCTGATGGTGTCTGTTGTTGGATAAACGCCAAGGTGATACCCTGGAGCATTTGGCGTAGGGGTTGGGTTTGCTGACCTCGTTTTTCCGGAACAATGTTGTTAATTGCACTATTTTTATATGTGGAGTCACTAATACTCAAGTGGGTACCACCAATGGCTGTTAATAAATATTTATTACCCTGTAATTGCTGAAAAGGCTTAATTTGATGGGAAATTGCGGGGGTAAGAGTATCTTCAGTTCCTGTGAAAATTAATACAGGATTTTTTACCTTTGCCATGCCTTGAGGGCCAAATATTTCCCCTACCAGGGGGTTAAAAGCGATCGCATTTTTCACCCGAGAATCTTGGAATTGTAGTTTTCGCCCTTTTAATCCCTTGGCTGCACACTGTAACCAATCTCCGGGGGATTTAGCCAAGGAAAAAGTACTTTGACAAAATCGGCGCAGATGTTCTAAATCTAACTGGGCACCAACTAAAGCTAGGGCTGTATATCCTCCCAAGGAATGGCCAATTACAGTTGCTTTGTTGGCATTAAGTTGGGAATTGAGTACCCCTGGTTGGGAATTGAGTTTAGCGAATTCGTCTAGTAAAAAACTCACATCTTGGGGGCGATGGCTAAATTCGGTGGGGGAAATCAAATCCTGTAAATTCCCCTTGTTAGTGGCTTGATTTACAGCCATACTATTACTACCAGGGTGTTCCAATGCGGCGACGGTGATACCGTGGGAAGCAAGGTGACGGGCTAAATAAGCTAGAAATGTCCGATTGGCACCAAAACCATGGGAAATAACTACCAAGGGAGTCTGAGTCTTTTTTGTATCTGGACTCCAATAAATATCTACGGGGATAACACGGTTTCTGGTTCTATCGGTTAAGCGAATTGTTTTGGTTCGGACTGTGTTTGTACCGGCTTGAGCGGGGTTAAAGGATGTTGGTAATTTAGGATTATTTTTGACAAGTAAATCTGCTTGTAGGGAATTTCCCAAGGCTATGCTGGACAAATAAGTCGGGTTAATTTTCATCGCCAAGGATATGGCTTGGGCAGCATCGATGGTAACACTAGTCTGGGGGTATGCCCGCAAGAAACCTAGTAAACTCAATCCATCAACTTGTCTTAAAGTTAAGTACAAACCCGTTTTTAAAGTTTCTGGGGAACTACCCGGTATCACATTAGCCAAGGATGAAATTAACTGCTTACCTGCCGATGTTTTCATTAAACTATCAAAAAAGCGATCGGCAATTTTTGGGTCTATTTGGAATCTCTGGGTTAATAATTGTCCCATTTGTGGGGTCAATACCGGCGAAAAAATTTGTAGTTTGCTTGGCAGTTTACCGGTTTTGGCAAATTTTTCCAAGTCTCCAATTTCTACTGACTGCTGAAATGGTCCCAAGCGAATATTTACCTTTTCCGCTGCTAAAGCCCTAGGCATTGCTAGGCACCAACCCAAGGTCATACAACTAGCATACAACCATCCTTTGACAAAGAATGATTTATACCTATTTATACCAATTGGCAACTGCATAAGTAATTTCATGGAGATTTACCCTTGCTTCCCTCTCAGTCATAGACGATGGAAACGCATACCCGTTCCAAATGAGTTAAGAGTTGACAGTTGACAGTTGACAGTTGATAGTTGACAGGCGTAGGGTGCGTGAGGTGCGAAAATATTTGAACATAGCAATAAGATTTATAACCTCACGCACCAACCACCGATTATGACAATTGCGTAAGTCCTGCTTATTACTTATTACTTATTACTTATTACTTATTTTTGAGGAAACCCAACAACCAATCACTTGGATATTGTTGGGTTTCCCTTAGAGCAGCATGAATTATTTGTCTAGAATCCGAAGAAGAATCTAAGTACGTTGATAGCTCCACCTACAGGTCCTAAAATTAGACCTAAAGGATCGGCAACCCTAGCAACGCTAGAACGACCAACAAGTACAACATCGTCATCACGAAGAATGGGATTTGTCTGCTCATTAATTCCTGCTGCCAAGTCTACTTTAATTTGGCGCCTAGTTACAGAACCATTAGGATTGAGGCGAACCAGAGTGATTTTCTTTTTCTTGGCTCTAGCATCATTAAATCCCCCTGCTGCCAGTAATGCATCATTTAAAGGACTGTTAGGTCTAACTGTTACTCTGCCTGGGTTTTTCACTTCCCCTACTACACCAACTTCAATCTGTGCGGGGGACAAAGTTGTTGTGGCTAATTGAGTCGCTTCTGCTGGATTAATTTCAGTTGCAGTGGGAACAACAATGGTATCTCCATCTTGGAGAATCACATCTTGACTGATATCACCACTTTGTAGCAATTGCCAAAGATTAATATCAATATTTTGTTCGCTACCAGTTTTAGTTGGCCTTCGGATAGTGACTTTGCGAACATTAGCTTGGGATGTAATACCCCCAGCCTGCTGAATAACCCTAGTTAATGTTGGCAGATTCGCTACATTGTCACCGCCTCCTGGTTGTTGAGTATTTTGAGCATTATTAGCATTATTATTAATATTCACAAGGTAAGCACCAGGACGATTCACCTCACCAATAACAGCCACTGTACGTGGAACACTGGGACTAGCAGCAAAGTTAAGTGCAGCTAAATTTCTGGCTTCTGCTAAATTGGGTTCTTTGGCTGTGGGGACAAAAATAGTGTCTCCATCTCGTAAAGTAATATCTTGGGGTAGTTGACCTGTAGTCACCCATTCTTTGAGGTTAAGAGGAACTACTGTTCCACGCCTTTTCACCGCCACTTGAGTAATATCCGCAGTCATAGTTACTCCCTGAGCTGCTGTCAGTGCTGCTAGGACTGTTGGGTACTGTACCCCAGGATTATCTCCTCCACTACCTTGCAAGTTGAGTGTATAAGAACCAGGACGTGTTATCTCCCCAGAGACAAAGACATTAATTGGACGGGGTGATAACAAATTTACTGAAATTAGAGGACGCTTAAGATAACGAGAATATTTGCTGGCAATGTTATCTGCGGCTTGTTCTGTTGTTAGTCCTTCCAAAGGAATGCTACCAATTAAAGGCAGATTAATCCGTCCTCCAGGGGGAATTTGATACTCACCCGTATATTCAGGAACTTCAAATACATTTACACGTATGCGATCGCCACCACCCAAAGTATAATTTCTATCTAGTGCTGTCTGTGGTTGGGCAGTTGTCAATGTGTTTAGTGGAGCATTGGTAGATACTGTATTAATTTGAGCCAAGGTTGTGGAGGGAAAAAATATCATGGTCGTTAATATAACCACTCCTGCAACTGGCTGGGTGAGAAATTTAAATAAAGCTGTATTAAGCATATTTACCTGAAATTAACATACATAAAGTGGTAACTAAACTTTTGACTCTCGACTATACTTAGGTATTCCAGTTCCCTAAGCTTCTTATCTACAATTTGCTGAATTTTCCGCCCAAAACCATACATGGAGTTTTAATTTTTGGTGAAGCAAATTTAAAGTTGAGATGAGTCTGATACAAAAGTTTAGAGTGATAGAACAGTGGGAAAATAAATACTTTTATTTTCCTTAGTTGGTCAAGCATACAATATAATATCGAATATGCACGATCAACAAATACATAATAGTAAATGTGGATTTACAGTTGTAAGTATTTTCCGCTCTGACCCATTAACTACATTAATTCGTAGAATCATAGGTTTTTTATCTTAATGGGGTTGTTGTAAATTACATTCACCTGTGGTTTACCCTGGTTAAACTTATATTTACTTTCCCTGTGACTTTTATAACCTAAGTTTCATATTTCGGTTAGTTAATATGTAGTCTTAGACAGATATGGTGGGGTGGTAGAGCCTCTGTCAGGAATAGTATTTCCTTGTTTGTGTAATATTATCATATGATTGTCTATTTTCATACAAGTAATCTTGAGATTACAGGTAACAAGAATAAATTTTTTTAATCGTTAGTTAAATAAATCAGTGCAGATTAGCTGTTTTTAATTACCCTCTCCGTGTAAAAATAATATCCTTACTGCACGATATTTTGATTTGAAAGTGATAATTTTATCCGTACTGTTATCAAAAAGTCACAAGCCTAATTCCCGAGGTTAAAAGTTTGCCTATTTTTTTAATTATTCTGGGAAAGTGAAAGAAGGTTATGGCTGGGAATTACTGACAAATTTAACACTCAAGATTTAGTTTATTTTTGCAAATTTTTGATAAAAAATTCTTCTAGGGAAGGGCGAAATAACTTCATATTGATAATTTTTCCGCCCATTAATCTCAGACTAGCCAGAAAGTCATAGTAATCTCCTTGTACCTCTCCTTGCCAAGAACCATCTAACTTAGATTCTATGTTTGGTAGCCATTTTTGCAAAATTTCCCAGTCACCTCCTTCACCAATTACATAATAAGTATTGGCTGTACCTAATAACTGGTTAAGGGAGCCACAGCAAACTAATTCCCCTTTGGCTAAAATGGCGACGCGATCGCAAATTTTTTCCACGTCACTGAGAATATGGCTGTTGAAAAAAATAGTTTTTCCTTGTTGTTTGAGTGTAAGAATAATTTCTCGCATTTGGTAACGTCCCACGGGGTCGAGTCCAGACATGGGTTCGTCCAGAAATACTAAATCTGGATTGTTAATTAATGCCTGGGCCATGCCTACCCGTTGCAACATTCCCTTGGAGTAGCGACGCATTTGTTTCTTGCGAGCATCTATTTTTGATAAACCCACCAAGTCTAATAATTGGGGAATGCGTTGTCGCTGTAGACTCGAAGGAATTTGAAATATGCCTGCTGCTAGTTGTAAAAATTCCCAACCGGTAAGATAATCATATAGGTAAGGGTTTTCCGGTAGATAGCCGATGCGTTGTTTTACACTGCGATCGCCGATTGGCTTACCTAACAATATACCTTTTCCAGTAGTTGGACGGATAATTCCTAGTAACAATTTAAACAATGTAGTTTTGCCAGCACCGTTGGGTCCAAGCAAGCCAAAAGTTTCTCCTTGGTACACTTTTAAGGAGCAGCTTTTTAGGGATACAACTTTCTCATTTAGCCAAAAGCCGGTACGATATACTTTTCGCAATTCACTAGTCAACACCACTGGTGTTTCTTGACTATCAAATGGAACATCGGGTACGTCTGCTACAGACTTCATTTTTGCTTAATTTCTATTAGCAACAATAGTAATAAATATTACACAGTGATTAGACTGAGTTAACTGCTTTGGAATAACAGTATGGATGTGTAAATTACGTCCAAAAGGATAACTGATTGCCAAGTATTTTGTCACTATTTTGAAAAGAGTTGATGGTTAGCGGTTGACGGTTGACAGTTGACAGTTGACAGTTGACAGTTGACAGTTGACAGTTGACAGTTGACAGTTGACAGTTAGGAATTAGGAATTAGGAATTGAGAATTATTATTCCCTCATCCCCTCATCCCCTCATCCCCTCATCACCTCATCCCCTCATCACCTCATCCCCTCATCCCCTCATCACAAGACTCCTTTAGAGCTGGGAATAGTGGTAGCTCGTCTGGGATCAATTGCGACTGCGATTCGGGTGGCGCGGGCAAAGGCTTTAAATGTGGCTTCAATAATATGATGGGAATTGATGCCATCCAATTGGCGAATGTGTAATGTCATCTGACTGTGGTTTACCAGGGCGACAAAAAATTCCCTTACTAGTTGAGTATCATAGGTACCTACTCGCTGGGTAGGAATGTCTAAGCCATAACTCAGATGGGGTCGTCCAGAAAAGTCTAGGGCTACTTGCACTAATGCTTCATCTAAAGGGGCAAGAAAATTACCAAAACGGACAATACCCTTCCTATTTCCTAATGCTTTTGCCATGGCTTGTCCCAAGGTAATACCCACATCTTCGTTGGTATGGTGGTCATCAATTTCCCAGTCTCCTTGGGCGCGAATGTCTAAATCAATTAGGCCATGGGAAGCTATTTGATGTAGCATATGATCCAAAAAAGGGATGCCTGTGGCGGCATGGCAAACCCCTGTACCATCAAAATTAACCGTCACTTGCACATCTGTTTCCCCGGTTTTACGGCTGACACAAGCCATACGAGGGGTAAAATTGGTTTGTGTCTCATCTGGGGTGGTGATGATTTGCTGCACAGCAGAGTCCTTGCCGGAAGTATCGCTAATTTGCATGGGATATTGGTTGAATAATTAGTAATGGTGAATTAGTCGGTCGGTGTTAAAAATGCTAGGAGGCAGGAGGGAAGAGGCAGGGGGCAGGGGGCAGGGGGAGTGAGGGAGGTGTGGGAAGTGTGGGAAGTGTGGGAAGTGTGGGAAGTGTGGGGAGATGAAATAACTAACTATCAACTACCAACTACCAACTACCAACCATCAACTGTCAACTACCAACTACCAACCATCAACTGTCAACTGTCAACTGTCAACTGTCAACTGTCAACTGTCAACTGTCAACTCACATTCCCATGATTTCATATCCTGCATCTACATACAGAACTTGTCCTGTAATGCCGCTAGCTAAGTCGCTACATAAGAAAGCTGCTGCATTACCCACCTCTAACTGAGTAACAGTGCGTCGCAAGGGAGCGACCTCTTCCACATGGTGAATCATGTCCAGAATGCCACCCACCGCACTGGAAGCCAATGTGCGAATTGGGCCTGCGGAAATGGCATTGACGCGAATATTTTTCGGGCCGAGTTCTGCTGCTAAGTATCGTACACTTGCTTCTAATCCCGCCTTGGCAACTCCCATGACGTTATAATTGGGTATTGCTCTGATGCTGCCTAAATAGCTAAGGGTAAGGATACTGCCCCCTGAATTCATGAGTGGTTTAGCAGCACCAGCTAACTGAGCCAAAGAGTAAGCACTGACCTCTAAAGCAGTTTGGAAACCAGAACGGGAAGTTTGGCTAAAAGCACCAGTTAAATCTTCTCTTTGGGCAAAAGCTAGACAATGGATGAGAATATCTATTTGACTCCACTTTTGTGCGATCGCTGCAAAGGTTGATTGTACTTGCTCGTCATCCTGGACATTGCAAGGTAAAAATAAGCTGGGATTGAGTGGCTCCACCAGATCTGCAACTTTTTTCTCCATTTTGCCCTTTTCATCAGGTAAATAGGTAATTCCTAGGTTGGCTCCAGCTTTGTGTAACTGTTGGGCAATACCCCAGGCAATAGAGCGATTATTAGCGATGCCTGTTACTAGGGCATTTTTTCCAGTCAAATCCAGCATATAAATTTTTGAGATAAACAATCAATTATTCAATTAGGAGCATACAAGAAGAAGAGGGAAGGAGGGAAGTGTGGGAAGTGTGGGAGGTGTGGGAGGTGTGGGAGGTGTGGGAGGTGTGGGAAGTGTGGGAGGTGTGGGAAGTGTGGGAGGTGTGGGAAGTGTGGGGAGCGTGGAGTGATGGAATAATAACTCTTAACTCTTAACTCTTAACTCTTAACTCTTAACTCTCATGCATACTTCCTTAATATCTGCTCAAGACATCTTAGATTATGCTTAATAAAAGCAAGAAATGACATCTAATGTACGAACCTATTAAAAAGTAGCGTATGGAATAATGAAAAATAATATGTCATCATGAACCAATAGTAAAAAAGAAGTGAGGTTAAGTTATAGAAAAGTATAAAAACTTTGACAATGTGTTTTTGAATTGTCGGGTGTTTTCTGAGGAAATCAGTTTTAGTTTTTCCGGCATCGGGTAGGGGAAGGGAGATGATCGTGACACAAGATAAAGCCCTCGCAAATGTTTTTCGCCAGATGGCAACTGGTGCGTTTCCTCCAGTCGTGGAGAGTTTTGAGCGTAATAAGACGATCTTTTTTCCCGGCGATCCTGCTGAACGAGTGTATTTCCTTTTAAAAGGTGCAGTGAAACTATCCAGGGTGTATGAAGCAGGAGAGGAAATAACTGTGGCGCTATTACGTGAAAATAGCGTTTTTGGAGTTTTATCCCTACTAACGGGAAATAAGTCGGATAGATTCTACCATGCAGTCGCTTTTACACCTGTGGAATTGCTCTCAGCCCCCATTGAGCAAGTAGAGCAAGCACTAAAAGAAAATCCTGAATTGTCCATGCTCATGCTGCGTGGTCTTTCTTCGCGGATTCTGCAGACAGAGATGATGATTGAAACCCTGGCTCATCGAGATATGGGTTCGAGATTAGTGAGTTTTTTACTAATTCTCTGTCGCGATTTTGGAGTTCCATCCGCCGATGGCATCACCATTGATCTCAAGTTATCTCATCAAGCGATCGCAGAGGCAATTGGCTCTACAAGGGTAACTGTCACCCGATTACTAGGTGATTTACGTGAGAAAAAGATGATTTCCATACACAAGAAGAAGATTACTGTACATAAACCCGTCACTTTAAGTAGACAATTTACTTAGTGACAACCAGGGGATTGGAGTAGATCGATGTTTTCCTGTCTCAATGAATGATTAAGGACTGATAAACCACTCATCCATTGACTTGTGGTAAACTACATTTGGCTCCATTCCCCACACACAATTTTTTAGAAGTAGGCTGTATCTGGAGGGATTTCGTTAGTTATAAGATGGACGCCGGGTACATCCTGATTGTGGCAATTTTAATTTTGGGAGGCGCAATCGCCACTGCTGGCGATCGCATTGGCACGCGGGTTGGTAAGGCTCGTCTGTCACTGTTTAAGATGCGCCCGAAAAAGACGGCGGTACTAATTACGATTATTACTGGTACTTTGGTTTCGGCATCGACTTTAGGGATTTTATTCGCTGCTGATGAGGGTTTGCGTAAAGGTGTCTTTGAGTTGGATGATATTCAAAGGGACCTCAGAAAGAAGCGGGAGCAACTCAGAAATACTACCCAACAGTTGGAGACTACTAATCAAAAGTTAGATACTACCACCGCCAATCTGGAAACCACCAGAAAAGAGAAAGAACAGGTAGTAACTCAACTAGAAAAAACCAAGCGAGAAAAGAATCAGGAATTACAAAAAATTAATGCTTTTTTAAAGAAAGCACTCAAAAAACAAGCCCAAACCCAGACTCAACTCACCCAAACCCAGGCTCAACTCCAAAAAGCCATTGCGGAAATTCAAAGTGCCTACCAAGAGAAAAGGACACTAATACAAGAAATTGAATTACGCAAGGCTGAACGCCAAAAACTTTATGATGAAGCCCAAGCAGCTATTGCTCAACGGGAAATTGAATTAGACAAACGTCGAGCAGCCATAGAGCAACGCGATCGCAAAATTACCCAACTAGATGGCCTCATCCAAGAGCGTAACTTAGAAATTGCCCAGCGCGAACAAGCGATCGCTAAAAAGGAATCTAGTCTCAAAGAATTAGAGAAACAAAGAAGTTTTTTACAACAGGAAGTCGCTAGGCTAGAAAAATATTACCAGTCTTACCGGGACTTACGTTTGGGCAAATTGGCTCTGATTCGCGGTCAAGTGCTGGCTGGGGGTATAATCACAGCCCGGGGTGCATCTGTTGCCCGTCAAGGTGTGGTGCAACTGCTGCAACAAGCTAACCGCAATGCCAATATTCAATTGACAGAGCCGGGAGAAACCCCAGGAAATAAACAAATATTACAAGTTACCAAAAATCAAGTTCGGCGATTAAGCCAACAAATCCAAGATGGGCGACAATATGTTGTGAGAATTTTCTCCGCTGGTAATTACGTCAGGGGGGAAAAGCAAATTGAATTTTTTGCTGATGCGGCATTAAATGAATTAGTGTTTTCTGAGGGGGAAGTATTAGCTGCTACCACTGCCGATCCTCCAAATATGACATCCTATCAACTGCGACAACGATTGGAATTACTGATTTCTGCTTCCCAATTTCGCGCTCGCAATGCAGGTATTTTAGAAAATATTGAAGTAGATAGTACTTTCTTAAAATTTGTGGCTCGCATAGGTAAGTTAGAGTCAGCTATAGACATTAAGGCGGTTGCTGCTCAAAATACTTATACTGCAGGGCCTTTGAAGGTTAGGTTAATTGCGATTCAAGATGGACAAGTGGTTTTTAGTACTTGAAAAATTGGGGGTTGTTGGTTGTAGATATGCTAACAGCCCCCAACCCCCAATTATGGGGGAGAAAGATAATTTAAAGTCCTCCGCTCCCCTAACCCCCAATACACCAGGGGAATGAGCAGATGCTTTGCTTTTTGCCCCCCTAATATCCAATCCGGTTACATCGGAATGATAAAAAAACCACAGAGGCACAGAGAGCGCAGAGGAAGAGGGAGAAGAAGGAAATTTAAATAATTCCGATACAAACGGAAATGATATAAACCCCCAATTCTGGGGGGAATTAATGGATGCTTTGCTTTTTATAAATGGGGATTTAGGGGGCATCACTCAAATAATAAAAATAAATTCATACTTCAATTGGGCAACGCCAAAAATTATAATAGTTGAGAAGTAATAGGTCATAGGTGATGGATAATGGGGAAAGAGCAAGAAATGACAAACTATTATCCTGAATTTTCCCCCACACAACCAACTATTTTAGGTTTCGATCCGGGGCGAGATAAATGTGGTGTTGCTGTCATGGGATTGGATCGGCAACTCTATTACCATCAAGTTATACCTGCTGATGATGCGATCGCTACTATAGATGATCTCAGAAAAAAGTTTCCCATTTCTTTAATGGTGATGGGAGATCAAACTACTGCAAAAAAGTGGCAACAGCAATTAAAGGAAAAACTACTTGAACCTTTAAATATTATGTTGGTGGATGAGCGTTATTCTAGTTTGGAAGCACGCGATCGCTATTGGCAAATGTATCCACCCCAAGGATTATCGAAATTGTTACCAAAGGGCATGCGGAATCCGCCTAGACCCGTGGATGATATTGTGGCGATTCTGTTAATTGAAAGGTATTTAAATCGACTTAGTAAGTAATAAGGATTGAAGATAAAATAAAATACAAAACCTCACCCTGTCCTGTCGGATATCCCTCGACCTATTAAGGAGAGGGAAATATTTTTGCGTAGTAATAACTATTGTAGGTTGGGTTGAGCGATAGCGAAACCCAACATTGCCATTGGATACATATATAGCAGTTGCATTCGATATTAGGAAGTTTTTCAGTTGACAATTGACAGTTCTTGAGTGGAACAATACTGTCCTAACTAACTAATATTTCCATTGCTATAAATCAAAAATACAAATTATTTTGTCAATAATTGAGGAATGAGCGCACCAGAAACACCAGACCTTTTTATCAGGTTACAGCCCAATTTATAGGCAAACTCCACAGTTCTGCCAGCTCCCAGAGCATCATAAAAACCAATGGCAAATTCGATCGCGACTTTATCGGGAATTGCTTGATTCATACCAATTACATAGTTGATGTGTTGCACTATGGCTGTGGCTTGGACTTGGGAATAACAAGCATTTAATACTACACATTCTACTTGGTCAGAAAACAGTTCAAATAGTTCCCCTAGTGCTTCTCCATCAATTAATTTGATGTTACCAGTTTCATCTTCAAAGGCTAAACCATCTTCCCCAGAACCGTGTCCGGAAAAGTGAATAATCTGGGGTTCGTAGTCTAAAAATGCTCGGTGGATATCCCGATAACGAACGGCTTCGGCTGTATCAATGACAAATTGTTCCCGTTGTTTGGCACGTTTTAAACCTTCTTTAATTTCCCGCATTTCTTCATCTAAACGTAGCTTGGTAGTATTTGCGGGATTAGCCGAGAGCAACAAAATTCCCCGCCGTTTGTCACTTTTTAATACTGTGGTGACTACATTTTCTAATTTACGAATTTGCTGAGAATTATCGGCAATTAAGGCTTTAAGTTCTTGCTCTGGTAAGCCTTTAATTTGATTATAAGTATTAAAATAGTCTGCGCTGAGTTGTGACTTATCAGCCTCCGGTGTCGCTTCCACCCGCAGTAAAAATTTATCTCCTCCCCGTTTCTCCATCGCCACAATTTCTAGTTCCGCATCGGGGTTATTTTCTGTTAATTCCTTGAAGGAAATTGCTATGGCTCTGGGGTCAACTCCTTGATTATGGTATAAGTCCAAGGTATCTACAATTGGTTTAATAAAATCACCAAATTCCCCATCAGCAAACACTTCTTCCCTGTTATCTGGCTTGCGGAGAGGATCAGGGTTGTTTTTGGTGGGGAGTCGCATATACACATACTCGCACCTCACCCCAGTAAAGTTGGTTTGGCTGGTAATTCCCCAATCTTCGATGTAGGAACCTGTGAGAGTTGCACCAGTAAAGTCAGTTGCATCCAGTTGGGTTTGTTTGAGTTTCGCTCCGGATAAATTAGCGTCTTGTAAGTTAGCTTTACTTAAATCTGCACTAATAAAACTTGCACCTTGTAATTTAGCTTCCTGTAAATTGATTCCTCGTAGGGGTAGATTATCAAAGTTTTTATCCTGTCCCTGTCCTGTGAGCAATAATTGCCTTACTTGGCTGTTTTTCAGGTAAGTATTTCCTGGGCGAATTAGGTCAAGTTTTTTCGTATTTCGCCAACAGGTACGGGTAAGGATTGCATCTCTTAAATCCGTATTTTTCAGGGTGGCTCCGGTAAAATCGGCATCTGTTAAATTCGCACCTCGAAAGCTAGTACCAGCCGTAGCAGCAAAAGCCACAGCAATATTACGAATAAGGGCTTGTTTTTCGTCTCCTTTGATAGCTCGCCAGCCAATGTAAGCACTAAATGAAATGAAAGCTGCGGCTCCAATAAAAGGCACTTCGCCTGTTCCGGCTATAGCAAAAACTCCGATTCCATCTCCAATAAAAGCTCCAACGCCAGCCATAGCAAAAGCCCCTATAATGACGAAAGCTTCGGCTAAGGTTCCCGCAACGAAAAAGGCTCCTGCTGATGCTCCCGCAGCGAAAAAGGCTCCCACGAACGCTCCGATAGAAGCTCCGAATAGAAATAATGCGAAGGCTCCAACAAACACTGCAACTAGTAAGAAGACTAAAGCTCTGTTTCCAATTCCCCAAAGAATAATAATTACACAAAAGATAATTACTACTATTAAACCAATCCAGCCTGCAATTATGTTTATAGTTGAATTATTTGCATAAAAACCAGCATTATTAAATATTACAGCTAAAAACATACCAACATACAACGAGAAAAATCCTGATAGTGCTGACAACAAGAAGGAAACAGCGACCAGGAAAATCGCCCACCGTCTTTGCAATCCCCCTTTCGCTCCCCTAAAGTTTGCCCCAGTTAAATTGGCGTTGCTAAAATTTGTACTGCGAATGTCTGCTTCCCTAAAATCTGCCTCTGATAGGTTTTTCCCTTTAAACGATTGTCCCCGGAGATTGACACGACGAAAATCCCTTTCTCCTTGTGCATATCTTTTGAGTACTTCCCTGGCTTTCATGCAGTAAGCATCTCCTTAGAGGGTTGCAAATTTTACTTTCCGCAAACACCATAACAAATCAGCGTTAAAACAAAATTATTTTATACATTGTCATTTAAAATACCACAAATAAAGTTGTAGATCCCCGACTTCTTTAACAATTCGGGAATCTGGGCACTATAGATTCATTACATGATGTCACAATAAAGATAAATATCATCTTCACAAAACGTCATGTATTTAACTTACCTAGATAGTAATAGCTGGTTAATCGAACTTGGAAACAAGAAAATATTACTCGACCCCTGGCTAGTGGAAAACTTAACCTTTGCCAATGCAGATTGGTTCTTCAAAGGTTCCCACAACCAACAACACCCAATCCCAGAAAACATTGATCTGATTTTATTATCCCAGGGATTGGAAGACCATGCTCACCCACCCACATTAAAACAACTCAATCGCTCCATACCTGTGGTTGCTTCTGTTAATGCAACTAAGGTAGTCAAAGAGTTAGGTTACACCCAAGTAACTACCCTAGCCCATGGGGAAACCTTCTCCTGGGATAAATCTGTGGAAATCACCGCAACTCCCGGCTCTCCCATTGGCCCAACCCTAGTAGAAAATGGTTATCTCCTCAAGGAATTAGCAACTGATTTTACCCTGTATTACGAACCCCACGGATATCATTCTCCATCCTTGCAAAAATTTGCCCCTGTTGATGTAGTTATCACTCCTTTGATTGATATCACCCTACCCCTGGTGGGATCGTTCATTCGCGGTGGCAAAAAAGCTTTAGAAGTTGCCCAAGTTTTACAACCACAAGTCATGCTCTCCACTGCTGGCGGTGATGTCAGTTTTGAGGGAATGTTATCATCTTTACTTAAAGTTGTGGGAAGTATTGAGGAATTCCGCTCGTTACTCAAGGAAAATAATCTTTCCACCCAAGTCATAGAACCACAGTCAGGGCAAAGGTTTTTAGTCCCATTGCAAAATAAAAATTTAGCTGTTTAAGGGATGAATTATATTTTGTGGCACAAAATATATGTTTCTTATACTACGCATTGTCAAACCCCGCAAGTGTATAGCCACATATGTGTATTGCACAGCAAGGTTTAAACCAATCTAGGTTGTTGCACTGCATACCCGAAACCCAATTATAAGATATGGTGTTCATACACGCATAACTCCGGTGCATCATCTGTGCATCAGTACTCTATTGATGCACTTCCCCCACACATATTGGATCAGGAAGCAACGAGGTTTTGTGAGAGGCGTTGCATAATTGCGGGATGATTTATCTCACGCAAAGGTGCTCCAGATGCAGAGAAAATAAAGAGTTTGAGATTTTAATACATCAAATTTCATCCCATCATTCAGCAATTCCTTGTGAGATAGTCAAAAGGAAAGTAGAGAAGGGTTAGTGTGTGACGCTATAAGTCTTATTACGTTCAAATATTGTCCTAGGGTCACACATCCTATATAAAAACTCTACAGAAAAAATATACTAGTTGCGTAATTTCTAGTAGTTAACAATTAGAAATAAAAAACACCTTTTGTAGAGAAGCTACCCTAACAAACTTAAGAAAGTTAGATTAAATTTGGGTTGTCAGGTTTGTACTTGTCTCATTTGTTCTTCAAATCGGTTTAATAAGAAAGAATACCTATGTTTGAAGCTATAGGTGAATGGCAATCTTTACCATCATTGCCTTCGCTTACCATACATGAAGTACGAGGTTTTAAAAAAATTGCCATGCTCCTGGTTTGTCTATAAAAAAAGAAACACATAAGGAACCTATATCTAAATTAGATAATTATATTAATTCTCAGTTGTGTAAAATACACGACAAGCCTGAATGAGTAAATTTTTCAGTTTGAATTGCATACTTAAGCATACAAAGAAACAGTATATTCAAGTAATTTAAAATTATCTTTTTTTGTTAATTTTGTGAAGCTGAAGATAAATTACAAAATAAATTAGGAGTACCATCTAAGTAATTTGTGGGAGGTAGTTTTAAATGTTACCATGCCAAGATGGTGACGCACATATAGGTCTAATTTACAGAAAAACTAGATACGAGGAAGATTTTTTATGACTTCTGTAGTAGAAAATAAACAGAAAGATTCTGTACCTAAGAATGAATCAAATATACCTACAAATAAATCAGATAAATCTAACGTAAAATCAAATAAATCATGGAGAGCCAATGACCGTAAACTAGATGCTGCTAGGCGTAAATATGAATATAATTATACCTATATTCCATCTATTGCAATGGTAGAAAAGCTTGCTGTGCAAGAATACCCTTCTCGAGTTTGGATTGATTTAGTAGCAGGAAAATTCACAATAATTTTAATTAATAGCCTGCTAAATTCCCAGAATAAAATATTTCATATTTTCCGTAATGATGTTTTACAAAATATTCTTGTAGTTATCATTCAATTGATAGCTAGATGGGTGATATATCCTTTAATGATAATAGTCGCATTTCTGGAAAATAATGCTTTTATAAGTAGGATTTTGGAATTTCTTTTTTTAAGGTGGATTATTAAACTGAATGTTGCACAGGCGATTATTAAATTCCTGTTTTCAGTTCGTAAACGACCCGAGTCAGATGCTCCAGAAAAGGTAACAAGTTTGCAACAATATAACGACTTGTTTCAGAAAATAAAGCTACCAAATATAGCTAATGATTTCCAGGAAGATGATGTATTTGCCTATATGCGAGTTGCTGGGTATAACCCAGTGATGATTGAGCGAGTAACACCAGAAGACAATAAGCTAGAAAGTAAGTTTCCTGTGACAAACGCTCAATACCAACAGGTAATGGGAGATAATGATTCATTAACAGATGCACTTGCGGACGGAAGACTTTATCTGGCTGATTATCAGGGTTTAGAAGGGGCTGCTAACGGTACTTTCCCTAAGGAGCAAAAGTATCTTTATGCACCCCTAGCACTGTTTGCAGTTCCTAAAGATAAAGGTTTAAATCCATCACAGCTGATGCGCCCAGTAGCAATTCAGTGCAGTCAAAACCCAGAGGATGCACCAATTGTTACCCCCAAGTCAGAGAAATATGCTTGGTTATTTGCTAAAACTATTGTGCAAATAGCAGATGCAAACTTCCACGAAGCCCTCAGCCACCTAGGGCGAACTCACTTGTTTGTTGGTCGATTTACCATCGCAACCCATCGTGAGTTACCAGATAATCATCCCCTGAGTTTATTGCTCAGACCGCATTTTCAGGGTACTTTAGCTATCAATGATGCAGCTCAAGAATCTCTAATTGCTCCCGGTGGTGGGGTAGATAAATTACTCGCAGCAACAATTGATAATTCCCGGACTTTAGTACAAGCTGATTTGCAAAACTATAGTTTCAATGAAGCGATGCTGCTAAAGCAATTGAAAAAACGGGGTGTAGATGATAAGGACAAGCTTCCTGTATATCCTTATCGGGATGATGCGCGTGATATTTGGGATGCAATTCATACATGGGTACGTGATTATTTAAAGCTCTACTATGGTAACGACCAAGCAGTAGAATCTGACACATACCTCCAGAATTGGGCAAGGGACGTTATAGCTTATGATGGCGCACGGGTTTTTGATTTTGGCGAACAAAATGAAGATAAACCTATACATACTTTAAAGTACTTAACTGATCATGAATATAAACCTATACAGACTTTAAACTACTTAATTGATGCTGTAACCCTAATTATTTTCACAGCTAGTGCTCAACATGCAGCAGTTAATTTTCCCCAAAAAGATATCATGAGCTATATGCCAGCAGTTCCCCTAGCTGGTTATCAGCCAGCTTCTGTTCTCAAACAAGATAAAGTTGACAAACAAGGCTATCTGAACTTACTCCCACCCATCAAACAAGCAGAGGGACAATTGGACTTGTTATATTTACTTGGTTCTGTTTACTACACACAATTGGGCCATTACGGAGACGATTACTTCCAAAATCCTGCCGTACAACCAATTTTAGAGAATTTTCAGAAGAACCTACAGGATATTGAAACGGAAATTACTCTACGCAATCGAATCAGTTATACCTACACATATCTACTCCCTTCGAGGATTCCCCAGAGTATTAATATCTAGAATCTATTTATAACTGAACCTCACCACCGCTTTTTGCAAATGCAAAAATCTTTCCCTCTCCTTAATAAGGAGAGGGATGTCCGTCAGGACAGGGTGAGGTTGTTCCCTATATTTTCATCGTCGGTGTATCGTCACCTTCCACATATTCTGGTAAATCATTGGGAGCACCGCAAGCGGAAATATTACCAGTAAAATCCACATCCGCAGCCAGTTCTGGACGTTCCTGTTTGAGTTGAGCAATTTGTTCCCGGGTAAGAATTTTCGACTCGTCAAAACCCAATTCAATTTTTGCACTCAAACCCTTATACTTCACCCGCTTCAAGTTATAGAATCGTTTATTGAGGGTTGTTTGGGCAAATGCCTTTAAGCAACCCAATAAATACTTACGTTTAAAGGTATTTTTTTCAAACCAATATTCAATACTTTTACGGAGATAAAACCGGGCGTAGTTCCGCAGTACACCTTTGAGCACCTCTTCCCGTTCCATTGCTTCCGGTTTCATAATCGGGGTAACGAAATTATACTGGGAATAGTCCCTCACTTCCACGCGATCGCCCAAATCTTCAAATAGTTCGGAAAATGGCCAAGGGGTGAACATATTCCAGTTAACCATGTCTGGATTCCAATCCAAGGCCATTTTATAGGTTTCTTCTATGGTTTGTGGGGTTTCGTTTTCTAAACCCATGATAAACTGAGCTTCTGCCAAGATGCCGTTTTGCTTTAACAGTTTTACGGCTCGCTTGTTATCTTCGATGGTGGTTTCCTTACGGAAGAGATTTAACTTTAATTGGGCAGCGGCTTCTGTGCCTAAAGATACATGAACTAACCCTGCTTGGCGGTAAAAAGGTAAGTCTGACTCGTCTCGTAAAATATCCGTGACTCTGGTATTAATTCCCCAATGCACATTTAAATTGCGATCGATTAATTCTTGACACAATGCCATAAACTTGGGCTTATTAATAGTTGGTTCTTCATCAGCTAGGATAAAAAAGCCTACTTGATGTTCATTGACTAAGGTTTCAATCTCATCCACAAACCGCTTGGGGTTACAGGAACGATACTTACGCCAGAATTTCCACTGAGAACAAAAACGACAGGTAAATGGACATCCCCGGGAGTAGCTGGGAACGGCTACCCGCACATTGAGGGGGGTGTAGATGTATTTGTGCCAATCTAGTAAACTCCAGTCTGGGGTGAGGTTATCTAAATCTGCAATGGGTGGTTGGGGTGCTGTGGCGACTACCTTTCCCTCTTCTAGGAAAGCAATACCCAGAATCTGGCGACGTTGTGCTTCATCTTTACCATTTGCGATCGCTTGTAGTAAATTAACAGTAATCTCTTCTCCTTCTCCCCGAATAATATAATCTACCCAAGGGGCTTCATGGAGGACTTCATGATACATATAGGTGGGATGAATTCCACCCATAATTGTTTTGGCTTGAGGACATACCTCTTTTACCATTTGTAGGGTTTTTTGTGATTGATAAATCATGGGTGTAATTGCTGTGGCTAGCACTACATCCGGCTGATTTTTAGCAATAATTTCCCGTAGGATATTATCGGGAATATAATCTGTCATGGCATCCACAAAACGGATGTTATCAAAACCAGCTGTTTTTAATGCTCCACCCACGTAGGGAACCCAGCTTGGTGGCCAATTTCCCGCTATTTCTGCACCACCGGAATGATAATTGGGTTGAATCATCATTATCCGCATAATTTGTCTCCTGATTGATTGTTTTTGTGTTGATGGGTGGAATAAATGAACCGCAAAGACGCAAAGGGCGCGAAGGGAAGAAGAGAGAAAGAGAGAAAGAGGGGGAGTTTATTTAACTCCTAACAGCTCCCCGACTTCTTAAAGAAGTCGGGGAGCTAAATATTCGCGGCGATAAAGGATGATTAAATTGCTTTGGAAAAGGCTTTCATGACTTTATTCTTACTATGGGCATCAAAAACAGAGGCGATGTTTCTGACTAATAATCTGCCCGTTGGTGTGACTTCAATTCCATTAGGAAATGTTTTAATTAATCCATCATCTACTAATGGTTTTAGGGCGGATAATTCTGGAGCAAAATATTCTTCAAAGTCTGTATCAAAGGCTATGTGATATTTATCTTCAACATCACTAATAGATAACTGAAATTGACACATCAATTCCATAATTATGGCACGGCGGAGAATATCATCTCGATTTAAGCTTACACCTTTGTTGATTGCCAGCATGCCTGCATCAATTGCTTGATAATATTCTTTCAGGCGTTTACTATTTTGTACGTAGACATCGTTTAACATACTAATGGAAGTAACACCAAAGGCAAATAAATCTGATTCTGGTTTAGTGGTGTAGCCTTGGAAGTTTCTATGCAATTCTCCTTTTTGCTGGGCAATAGTAAGTTCGTCATTTGGTTTGGAAAAATGATCCATGCCAATAAAAATATAACCATTACTAGTTAATTCTTCAATGGTCATTTGCAGAATATCAAGCTTTTCTGATGGTTCTGGGAGGTCAGATTCAGAAATCTTTTTTTGAATTGGTTTTAACCAAGGTACATAGGCAAAGTTAAAGACGGCAATTCTATCAGGATCGAGTTTAATTGTTTTGTGAATTGTATCGGTAAATGTTTTTAAATTCTGCAACGGTAGTCCATAAATTAAATCCACATTTACGCTTTCAAATCCAGCTGACTGAATCCAATCCATAACTGTAAATAAAGTTGCTTCTGGTAGTACCCGATTAATTGCAGCTTGCACTTGGGGGTTAAAGTCTTGGATACCAAAACTAATGCGATTAAAGCCCAAATCTTTGAGAAAGAAAATATAATTTTTATCTACATAGCGGGGATTAATCTCAATTGATACTTCTGCATCTGCTGTAATCTGGAAGTGTCTATTGATAGTATTCCATAACCGTTCTACCTGGTGTGGATTTAAATAATTAGGAGTACCACCACCCCAATGTAATTGAGTTACGGGTCTGCTAGAATCAATTAGGGTAGCAATTTGTTGGATTTCTTTTTCCAGATAAATTAAATACTTTTCAGCAGCATTTTTACTCTGGGTAATAATAGTGTTACAACCACAAAAATAACAACCTGTTTGACAAAAAGGGATGTGGCAATATAAAGAGATGGGAGTTTGTTTATAATTACCTATGGCAATTCCGGCTCTGTAATCTAAATCGCCAAAATCTGTCTTAAACTCTGTTGCAGTGGGGTAACTAGTATAACGTGGTACTGGGCGATCGTATTTTTTTAGTAAATTCGAGTTGAATTGAACTGTATGTTGGGAAAGTTTCATGGTACTAAGGAACTAAAAATTCACAATAGAGTTTGGGTGGGAGAAAATGAAGTGCTATGCACAAGTAATAAGTAATAAGTAATAAGTAATAAGTTTATTACTCATAGGTTTGAGTATGAAATAATGTTCGCGCCCTAATTGGTAGTGCTATACATAGTAATTCCCCACTCATATAGAGTGTTTATTCATCTCAAATCTAATAGCATCTGAATGAGAAAAAACCACAGAGGCGCGGAGGACGCAAAGGAACAGATAGATTGGTAAAAACTAGGTACAGAAGCTGATTCTCAATCTAAAATCTAAAATCTAAAATCCAAAATTGTTCTGTGTGGGTTGTTATGGTGAAGAGAATAAACAACCACACCTCAATCAAATTAGGATAAATAGTACTTATTCTGCTGCTACCAAATTCACAGATGCATTGTGATTACAGTTGTTGGTACTATTGATATTGTGTTGGTTAACAATCAAATTAAACACATCTTCACCAATTGCTACCTTCACATCTATCTCTAACTCATGGAAAATATTCTGATTGAGTTGAAAGGCATAGTTGGCTTCATCTACAATTCTTTGAGAACAATCATCTGCCAGTGGAAGTGAATTCAAAGCATGGCGGTATTTTGCTTTGTAAGCTTTTCTCGCTTCAGCAGTGGTTAAACTCTCAAATTCATAGAGTGCAGTTCCCCTATCTACTGGTAACTGTATAGCCGAACGTACCATATTTCTAAAACTCTGGCCCACAGACAAATCACCCATGTAGCGAACATAACCATGGGCAATTAACAACGCTGGTTCAGTGTTGGCCACCTCATGAATGCGGGCTACATAAGCATTTGTACCGATTGAAGGTACTATTTGCTCTCGCCAGTCTTCCCCATAATAAAAGATTAAGTCCTTCTCTAGATTTTGTTGGCGGTGAAGCTCTGGGAACCAAATCATGCTGACTACAGGATGAGCAATGTGACGCTGAAGCTCAACTTCTAAAGCACTATAGATGAAATACAAGTTAGCTATCAGCGTGCGGAAGGA
>JASJCX010000229.1 GCA_030065255.1 Calothrix sp. MO_167.B42
TTGCGACCGAAGGGAAGCAATCCCAAAGACCTTGTGATTGCGTCGTTTCACTTCGTTCCACTCGCAATGACATACTATGGGTATACCCCCGGACATGATATTAATTGCTGGGTTATCAACGTCTATCCGTGTCATCAGTGTCATCCATTTAATCAGTGTTCAGACTAAACTTGACGATAAGCAAGAGCTATCCATTCGTTGAATTGTTCGCAATCTATGACGATAAATCCCTGCTCTAACATGGCTGTGGTAATTGATTCTTCGTAATCCTTAGTGAAACCTGCTGCAATCAATATGCCATTCTTTTTTAATACTTGTTGATAATCTTTAGCAATAGCAATGTGAATACGGGCAAAGATATTCGCAACTATGAAATCAAATTTTTGTTGAGTATCAATCGCTGGTACGTTTTCTCTAGTTTCTCCACCCATCCAATGTCCCAAGGTGCTACCATGTCCCAGGCTTCCTTCCATGACAGTCACTTGTTGCTCTACCCCATTGAGGTATACTGCATCCTTAGTTGATTGTACTGCAATCGCATCATTATCTAATCCTAATACAGATGCTCCCAATTTTGCGATCGCAATACTCAAAATCCCTGAGCCACAACCTAAATCTAGAACATAAGTACCAGGTGTGACATGTTTCTCAATCAATTTGAGGCTGAGGATGGTAGCTGGATGTAAACCACTACCAAAGGCTAGGGATGGTTTCAGTCGAATGATAATATCTTCGGGGGATGTGGTTTCATTGGTTCCATGGCTAGGAAGAATCAAGAAGCGATTACCAATTCGATGTCGAAAAATATTCCTATTCGCATCTGTTGTTGTGGTTTGTGCTTCTACTTCGGCGATTTCCAATTCCCCAGCCATCCCCGTGCGTTGTAATGGCGTGAGTAATTGAGCGATTTTATTTATCCGGTGATTGATATAGGAATTATCTTCTAAATACAAACAAATGGTATATGTCCAGGGAGATGAGTTGTCATCGGTGGTGTTGTATGGAGCAATGTAAATCTCTCCCTCATAATTAGCATCAATCAGCAGCATATATACCCAGTCAACAGCCTCATCGGTAGTGTTGATACTTAATTCTGTCCACTGCATATGTTTGTACTATTAGAGGTGTGCAGATCCCCGACTTCTTAAAGAAGTCGGGGATCTCGGATTGCTATATACGCGATCGCCCAAGTAATGGTATATTAGCACCTACCGTGGGCGATCGCTCTAAACCATTTAGCCTTAGTTAGGACTGAAGTCTCGCCATAGCTTTAGTATAAAGACGAGTACTGGAGTCGTAAACGCCACTATTGGTTGCCAAAATTTACAAAATTGGCGAACTCTCCAAAGTCGTGAGTTTTTACGCTTTGGTTTATTGGGAAGTCCAGTTTGTCCAGTGGATTGTCCAGTGGAAAGCGATGTTTTTCTGTTTTTACGCTTTTGCTTCAGTCTATTGGGAAGTCCAGTTTGTCCAGTGGATTGTCCAGTGGAAAGCGATATTTTTCTTTTTTTTGGCTCGAACATGGTTACAATTGAAATATATATACGATTAGCCGCCTGGTATTTTTTCCAGGCGTTTTTCTGGAAACAGAGTTTAATTGTGGTTAATCGAGAATAATTAACAACAAATAACCCCAAGATGCGATCGCAAAATACAACCGCACTTGGGGTAAATACATTGTTTTGAGCTTGTTGCATTCAAACCTCCTTTAGATTACGTGGAGGCTGCTTTGAAGCTATACGTTTTTGAATGCAAGAAACCGCACTATATTTTTATTTTGGGCGCATTCGCACATCAAAAACATTTACCACATTATATAAAAATGCGATAAATGGAGGTTAACTGTAAATTTACAGTCACTCCAGGATTGCATCAAAGCAAGCCTTTATTTACCTTTTGATGCCGAACACGCCACAAGTATACATTCATGACTCTCCTGTGAGTGGAGATAATTCCCCATTCATTCATCGCGCTGTGTGGGTGGGGTGTTTGGCTAGTTGTGGAGAGCAACCAACATAAACATACTAGCAGATTTACGCAAGTTATACCAATTTTGAAAAAAGATATGGAACAGATTGGTAGGAGTACGGCACCCGTAAAATAGTTTACATATTAAAAGATTGACCGATGCCGTACCCTCATGCTGCATCAAAAATTTGTTGGGCAGTTAAGTTTAGTTCGGGAAAAGCAGGAGAAACGATTCGACTATTGCCTTGGAACTGATTCATCCTGTATTCACCGTTAATCAGTTCGCATACAAAAATACTAGCTTGTTTGGGTTCGCCAAGAAATTTTGTTCCTCCCCTAGCTGCGTAATCAGCAATCCAGTATTCTGGAATCCCCATCTCCTCATAGTCAGCAAATTTTTTGTAGTAATCATCGCGCCAATTGGTACTTACAACCTCAACTACCAATGGAACCGATGCAGCTTGAGTAACTGTTGATTGTTTTTTCCACAATGGTTCATTGCCTAAATTGTCAAGATTTAATAATAAGATATCAGGCAAGTAAGCTTTTGAATCTATGTCTGGTTTAACAAATGCAGTTTTCGGTATAGTGTAGGGTAGGTTGAGTCGGTCAAATTCCACAGTTAGCTTACGCCCTAAAAATCCTACAACTTTTTCATGGTCCCCCGTTGGCGGTGGCATTTCGACAATCACTCCATCATGTAATTCGTAACGTACCCCCGTGTTGGGATACCAATCAATAAATTCTGCAAAACTTACTAGCTTTGGTAGTGCTTGTGTCATGCTGCATTACCTTTTTTGGTTTTGGGTGTGGGTTCTTTACAAAGGATATGACAAAATTTGTCATGGCACGGTAAGTGATGGTGGGGTAATATGTCAATTTTTGAACAAAGAATAGAACAGATGGGTCGGGACACGGCATCCACAATCCCTTAATATATAAAATTATTTTACAGGTGCCGTGCCCTGATGAAGAATACATACGTCGTAAATTGTCAACAAAATCTTTTCATCAACCTTCCTAGAGTTATATTTTTGACAATCAAAACTCGATAATTCCGACAAATATACACAGGATTATTAAATTTTTAACTATCATCCAGTGAATCCCTCTACCCCATTGAGTTATACTGCTTCTGGGGTTGATTGTAATGCGATCGCATCTAGTACCCACCATTAATATATATAGCGTTTTTCACTTGAATAGAATACAAACAGAATTGATGCAAGTTTTATATTCAGGGATTTATATCGCACAAAACTGTATTCTACTCAACCTAAAATTGCTATATACTGCCAATGTAGCAATCGCTATACTCAAACAGGTCAGAACCACTGACTAAATTTAAAACACCGACAGAACTCCATCGGTAGTATTAATACTTAATTATTTCCACTGCATATATTTTTCCGGGATATTGGTTGTGATTTCAGTTATCAATATATCAGTGGGAAGTTGAATTAATGAGGCAATAATTGCCAGTGATTAATGATTTTTAATAAAAATTGGTGGAAACGCACAATTTTCCCTGGAAAAAATAATGGACGAAAATTATTAGCGGGCCATTTTTTTTACTCCACAAAAAACTTTGCCATTATCGAAGCCTGTGTAATTGGTTTAGTGGCAGCTTTTGCCGCAGTTGCACTCAAACAGGGAATTGGCTGGTTAGGGGGATTACGAGTCTATATCGTTCGTTCTTTCACCCCTTGGTTATTACCTGGGATTGGACTGAGTTGCGGTGTCTTAGCAGGGTGGCTATTGCAATGGAATCCAGAAACATCGGGTAGCGGTATTCCCTATGTTAAAGCAGTGTTGGCAAAAGTACCTTTAGCCTTAAATTTACGGATAGCCTTAGTCAAATTAGTCGGAAGTGTTTTAGTTATAGGTGCGGGTTTACCCCTAGGAAGACAGGGCCCCACCGTACAAGTAGGTGCAGCCTTAGCAGCACAGATTAGTGGGTGGTTCCCCACTTCCCCAGATTACCGCCGTCAAATTATTGCTGCGGGAGCAGGCGCAGGTTTAGCAGCAGGATTTAATACTCCCATTGCCGGTGTGTTGTTTGTGGTTGAAGCACTGCTCCAGGATATGTCTGGTTTTACCTTGGGAACAGCAATCCTAGCTTCCTTTATTGGTGCGGTGGTTTCTCGGTGGTTGGGGGGTACGGGATTTGTCTTCGATCAAATTACACCATTGCAAACAGGATTTTCACCCCAGGAAATTCCCTTCTATTTGTTAATGGGAGCCTTAGCAGGAATTTTAGGGGCATTATTTAATAATGGAATTATTGCAGCTTTAAACGTTAATAATCGTCTGCGAATTCCCTTAACTCTCAGGGTGGGAATAGCAGGATTATTCTGCGGGTTAGCTATTGCTTTGTTACCCGATGATTTTCTCGATAGCGCAGGGCTGCGAGAAATATTAATTGGAGGTAAGGCTAATTGGCAATTGGCTCTACTTGCCTTTACCGCTCAATTTATGCTGACAATGCTAGCTTACACCACAGGTGCACCGGGGGGGTTATTCGCCCCAGTACTAATTATGGGAGCATCCCTGGGCTTATTCATTGGATTAATTCAAAGCCTGTTATTAACCAGTGCTAGCGCACCTTTAACCTATGCATTGGCGGGTATGGGGACATTTTTTACCGCAGTCACCAGAGTACCCATCACAGGTATAGTCATTGTCTTTGAAATGACAACGGACTTTAATATTGTATTACCTCTGATGATTAGTTCTGCCATTGCTTATTTAATTGCGGAAATAGTCGCTCCCAATTCCCTATACGATAGGCTTTTGGCAGGGAAAGGTATTAATCTAGAAGAATCAGCCAAAGAAGGAATCCTGACTACCCTCACAGCAGATGATGTTATGCAACGGCGGGTAGAAACCGTATCTAGTCAAATTACTTTCGCTGAAGCTGTGCAAACATTATCTCGCTCTCGCCATCGTAACTTACCAGTGGTAGACAAGGGCATACTAGTGGGTATTATTTCTCAAAAAGAACTAGCGAATTATACTGATAACCCTTTGGTAGAGTCAACTCCCATTAGTGAAATTATGTTCCCCTCACCCATAACGGCTATACCCACAGCAACCCTAGCACATATTTTACATGTCCTTAACCGCTACAATCTCAGTTGCTTGCCAGTTACTGAAGGGAAACATTTAGTGGGGATAATTACTCGCAGTGATATTATTCGGGTAACAGCAGGCCAGTTAGATGGCTCGGCAGTTCAAACAATACCCAAACCTTCCTATGTAGTTTATCAAACCCGCGACCCCATCAGTGGTGGTGGTAGATTATTAATATTATTGAGCAATCCTAACACTGCCCAATCCCTGTTAAGAATGGCAATTGCCATTGCTCAAGAATTAGAATATGAACTTGAATGTCTGCACATCATTGTCGTTCCCCGCACATCTAACCCCGCAGAAACACCCGTTAATAAAGCTGCTGGCTTAAATTTGTTAACCAAAGCAATGGATTTAGCAAAGGCTAGTAAGGTTCCCATTCATACTCAGATTCGGGTAACCCATGATGTGGCTGAAGCAACTTTAGAAACCATCAAAGAGCGACACATTGACTTATTATTTATGGGTTGGAAAGGTAATACGGGGACACCGGGAAAAATATTTAGCCGCGTCGCAGATACATTAATTAGACAAGCACCTTGCGAGGTAATTCTGGCGAAATTTGGGGAGAGAAAGGATTTTAATCGTTGGCTAATACCTGTGGCTGGTGGTCCCAATGTCAGTGAAGCAGTGCAACTATTACCCGCCCTAGCATCTTTGGGAACAACACCAAAGATTGAATTATGTACGGTTTATCAACCGGAGGACAAACCAGATACCAAAATTCTGGAAAAATTTGTCGAGTATCTACAACCAAAATTCACCCGCAGAGTTAAAGTGACAACCATTCGTGCATATTCGGTTGCCCAGACAATTACATCTTTAGCAAAAAAACAACAAATTGATGCGATCCTTATGGGTGCAACCCGTGAAACACTTCTACAACAGGTGATTAAAGGTAATATACCTGAAACTATTGCCCGTCAAAGCAGTTGCACGGTAATTATTGTTAGGAGTGCTTAGGCTTTATATCAAGTTCGGATGATTACTTATAATTAAGCCGCTCTTGTTTTTGGCCACCAGTGGTAATAAGTTATATCATGTGCGGATGAATACTTATAAAACCTCACCCGCCTGCGGCACCCTCGACCTATTAAGGCTACGGTGTACACACAAGTCCTACTTATCTTCGTTTCAGTCTATGAATGCCCCCTAAATCCCCTGCCCCCGTGACCCCCAATTCTGGGGGTACCTGGGGGACTTCCAAAATCTTGTCCCCCCAATTTTGGGGGTTAGGGGGCGTTTAGGTGAGGGCTTGGCTAAATTTAATTACTTGTGTGTACACGTGAGCCTTATTAAGGAGAGGGTTGGGGTGAATCAAGCAGAAATTATAAGTAATTAAGCTAACTTGATATTAGGGCTAATCAACAGCTCCCCGACTTCTTTAAGAAGTCGGGGAGCTAAACGTTAAATTTCCGCCATAGCCCGTTCAATTAATCGTCGTGCTAAGGTTTGTGTACCTGTATGCTCGTAGTAATTAGTTGACATATCTAAAAACGCCGCCACATAATCCAACTTATCATCGGCAACTTCCATAAAGCCTTGCAAATGATTCAAGACATTTTGTGGGTTTAAGTCTTTAGAAGTAACTAAATTACCCATCCAGCCTTTGACAGCATCAAAACTTTCACCAATAAAGTTAAGTTTACTACTAGAATCAGAGCCTGGAATGGCATCTTTCATGCTACTAAAGGTAGAATTATGCTCTAATTCCTGGGGATTTGTGCGATCGAGTCCGGAAATAGCTTTGTTAATAAAATCAGGCCCAAGGGGTATCAAACCATCAACACAAACTAAAGCCACCATGCGAATCAATGATTCACCACTGTAGTCTGCCAAAGAACCCACAAAATCCCCAATACTATCTCCAGGAATACCGTTAATTTGGCAAAAAGCCACTAATTCAGCCACTAATTTCAGAGTTAAATCAATGGTTTGGGCTTTATCTGGCTTGGGAGTGACTCTGTTTAAAAAGCCTAAAAGGGGGATTGTTTCCCCAACCTTATTTGCTAAAGCTGCTGCACCCAGGGCCTTATCCGACCGATCTACCGTTTGGTATAACCACATAGCTCTCTGGTATCCCTGGGAACGGTCATTATACAGATAAATAGCTCGTTCGCCAATTTCTTGAATTAAGTCTTCGTCGGTTTCCCCCGTGACGTGTTTAATTGTATTCACAAAACCGACTACATTTTCCCATTCACCAGGTGCTGCAAAATCCAATGCATTCAGCATGGAAATGGTTAGACCACTGGTTGGTAATTCATCTACCAATTCAAAAATTGCTTTGCTCACAATAATCTCCTAATTCTGTTTTTTAGTTATTTAGTTGTTAGTTGTTAGTTGTTAGTTTAGGACTTACGCACTCGTGACGAAAAACAAGACTTTGCGATTACTTCACTTCGTTCGTAATGACTTAAATACGTAGCTTGTGCGTAAGTCCTATAGTTGTTAGTTGTTAGTTGTTAGTAATAAGTAATAAGTAATAAGTAATACATATTTTCCCGAAGAATATGGTACTAAGCTTCTTGATTCATACAGAAAAAGTTATCAGCCTTTTCTCTGTGAGTTTGAATCCTCATCAATTGAGGCAGAGCTTTATTACTTATTACTTCAAACTTATTACTGGTGAACAATTACTAACTCCATTAACTGCTCCCCTAGCTTAAGAAGCTACGGTGTATATGCATCTGTCTAATCCAACAAAATTATTACCTCACCCTCGCTTTTGACTGCTTCAAAATCTTTCCCTCTCCTTGTTAAGGAGAGGGATGTCCGTAAGGACAGGGTGAGGTTTTCTGGAAGATATTGTCAATTTCATAATTTGTATCTACACAGTAGGGCTTAAGGGGAGGGGATTCTAATTGCTGTGTCAAATTATTTTAATCGTGTAAAACCACTAAAATTAAACTTCTCTATCCAATTTTGCCGATCGCTAGCTGTAAATGATGGAGAGCGGGAAGAAATTTTCACCTGGTAGCGGTCGTTAACTAAAATTGCAGTGGATGTATTGCCAATTTCCCGTGCTGGATAACCTGCAATTTTTGCAGTGCTATTGGAGTATTTAGCTGCGGCAGATGGATTACTGCTGGTATCTGATATGGACAACACAGCCATGTCTTTACCATCTTTTTTCAACTTGGCTTGGGAAAAACCTTTTTTCTCTTGGGTAAATACCCGTTGATAACCATCGGCAGATGTGGGAAAGATTTTGTTAAAGTTACTCCCTTGGGTTGCTTTCCTCGCAACTGCTTGACCACTTCTTTGACGACTACTCTCTTGTTGTGCTTGGTCAAAACGTCCTGGTTCTTTGGGTGTACAAGCGGTTGTCAGCAGTACAATTGACAGCAGTAAAGCAGTCAAAATCTTACGGGTGCGGGGTGAAATCATGTTTTTCTCCTATTTATAATTAACCAAATCTAGAAAAATTTTGTCTTGTGACTTACTGGTATGGGGTCAATCGGTAAATCCAAAATCTAAAATCTAAAATCCAAAATCTAAAATTGATTGACCTTCATGGAAATTATCAGGGCTTGTCAGGTCTTCTAATAGGAAAATTTACTTTTCGATCGCATTTGGTTTGTCAAAATACACACTTGGAGAATATAACCACAAGAGCTATTTGTCTAACTAGGTAGGTGTAATTAAACGTAAGAGGCGAACCTCACCTCGCCTGAGGTTACCCCTCTCCTTAATAAGGCTACGGTGTACACACAAATAATCAAATTTAGCCAAGTTCTCACGAAACGCCCCCTAACCCCCAAAATTGGGGGAACAAGAATTTTTCAAAGTCCCCCA
>JASJCX010000230.1 GCA_030065255.1 Calothrix sp. MO_167.B42
GATCGCTCGGTTATTTCTGAATAGAATTTCCGCGAGATGGGAAAATGACAAAATTTTGGTTCAAAACATCTCAACCTATTGATACTACGTCTCTTGACAACTTTTTATTAACAGAAAAAACCGGAGAATGACAGAAGAGGGATATCATGCAAAAAGAATTTGGACAAATTTTATCTGAAATAGATTGTGAATCTAGCTTTCATCTAAAAACTGTTCAGGTCATTTTCACACGAATTCTTCATCTAAAACAGGCGAGACAAAATTAATCCAAACCACTGATTTTCGTCTGTCCATACTTGCTGTGGAATCAATCCATAGGCCTTGAGATTCTGTTGAATAGTGTCTAAATCAAACTTACGAGAAATTTCCGTGCGAATAGTTTCTTGGGCGGTAAAATCAACCTGGAGATTGAGACTCTTTAATTCTACAGTTTGAGCGATCGCACTTTTTAAATGCATTTCAATCCGTTGCTCGACCTCATTATAAAATGCCCAGTGGCTAAATTGATTAGTATCAAAATTACCCTCAAATCTGCGATTTAAATGCTCTAACATATTGAGGTTAAATGCTGCTGTAACCCCCTGACTATCGTCATATGCAGCTTCCAAAATATCTTTGGGCTTTTGCAAATCAATTCCCAACAGGAAATATTCACCTGGCTGCAAAGCATCTGTAATTTTGGCAAAAAAGCGATCGCATTCTTGGGGATTCATATTACCCAAACTGCTACCAATAAAAGCAATGGTGCGAGTGGGTAATTTTGTTGGTTGTAGGTGACTTAGGGCCCGTTCGTAGGTTCCCACCAAGGCGCGCACTTCTAGACTAGGATAGTCGAGCAGTAACTGTTTAGCACTAATTTCCAATATTCCCGCACTCACATCTATGGGTAAATAATGTAAGGTATAGCCCAAGTCTTGGTATGCATCTAAAAGAATACGGGTTTTGGTAGAACTACCACTACCCAATTCCACTAGTTCGCCAGTACCAGTAATTTCAGCTATTTCATGGGATGATTTTTGTAGAATTTTTGTCTCAGTACGAGTCGGGTAATATTCTGGTAATTCACAAATTTGCTCGAATAATTCTGAGCCACGGTCATCGTACAAATACTTAAAAGGCAGGGTTTTTGGTGTTTGTGTTAATCCTCGAATAACATCGCTTCCAGCAATGGTAGAAACCTTTTGAGTCGGTTCTAGTAGATGTTGTACTTGTAATCTTTCGGTAATGCTACCTGGAAAATTAATACTATTGCTGGCAGTTGTTGATACTGACATTACTCCTCCGTGGGATTAATTTACAGCTCGAAAGTCTGTAATTTTGATCTCATCGTTGATTAAACCACGTTCAGGTACCCATTGCTATAATTCACAAACCCTACGGTGTAAACATGAGGTTTTATAGCAATGGACATATTGGTTAGGACAGCATTGTTTGACTTAAGAACTGTCACCGAAGAGGCAGGGGACAGGGGGAGTGTGGGGAGTGAGGGAGGTTTAACCATCAACCATCAACTGTCAACTATCAACTGTCAACTGAAAAACTGCTATATCTCAAATCAGTCCCCTAGATTTAAGCATATTCTCCCGACGCTTGCGGGCAATTTCTTGTAAATCAATAATCTTATCAGTTTCATCTACAATCTCCCCTGTGAGTACTTCCAACACATCCTCCAAGGTAACGACACCGGATACACTACCATATTCATCAAGTACCACTACTAAATGCTCGCGGTTGTCTTGAAAATTCTTCAGTAATTTATCTAGCCGCACCATTTCTGGAACAAAATGTACGGGGCGAACGAGGGTGGCGACTTGTTGCTCGTATTTTCCTTGAATCAGTGCCGTGAGTAACTCATGTTTGAGTGCTAAACCCATCACTTGCTCTAGGGAATCCTTAATCACCAGAATACGGCTATGCTGGGACGAAATAATACTTTTTTCCACCTCTTTTAGGGTATCATCACCATGTAAATAGGTGATGGTGATTCTTGGGGACATGACATCAGCAGCTGTTAAGTCATTTAGTTGAAATACCCTGTGAATCATCTCCGCTTCATCATCTTCAATTACCCCTTCTTGATAACCAATGGTAGCAAGGAAGCGAATTTCTGCTTCATTGGTTGTGGGAATCTTTTTTCCTTGAGTAAAGGGAAGGGTGATTTTTTCTACTAACCACACCAAAGGACTAAACACTAAGGTTAAAAAACGGACTGGTAAAGCAACGGTTAAAGCAATAGGTTGGGAATAGCGTTCACCGATAGTTTTGGGAATGATTTCACCAAAAACTATAATCAGGAACGTCATAATCCCCGTTATGATACCCAGCCATGTTTGTCCCAAGGCTTTATCCGCAAGGATACCAATCACCGCAGCACCAACTATATTAAAAATGTTATTGAGAATTACAATGGTAGCAATGGGTCGATTCATTTTTTTGCGAATCGCTAACAATGCTTCTGCTCCTGGTTTTTTGGATTGGGCTAACTGTTGGACTTTAATTCTGGGAACTGAAAATAAAGCTGTTTCTGCCATTGCACACAGTGCTGAACCCAAAATAATAGTAAATGCAGTAATACAGAGTTCTAACATACTCAGTGGAGTGAGCTCATTATAAAGAATAAATTTAACCGGAGATTGGCATTTTTCAGATGACAGTTGACGGTTGACAGTTGACGGTTTTAACTCCTTCCCTCATCACCTCATCACCTCAACTGTCCTAACCAATATGTCCATTGCTATAAGTTCGATATTTTATAGGGTGGGCACTGCCTATCTTACCCTTCCACTCGAAGGTGCAAGATGTGAGCGACGCTATATAATCTACTTCGATTTACATAATTTTAGCGTCAGCTCGTCCGGAAAATACAATCTAGACTGGTAATTAAGAGAAATAAATACACATGGGAGATTCAGTGATGAATATAATCCTCAAAAAACGACTTTTACCTAGTCTGATTGTCACAGGATTAATTGGTGCAACCTTAATCCCAGCCAAACCCGCTTCTGCTGATAGGTTATTGAAAGATGTGGGAATAGGAGCTGCTACTGGGGTTTTATCAGGAGCCATTACCAAAAAGGGGGCCACTGTGGACAATGCAATTAATGGAGCAGTCAGTGGTGCAGCAGTAAACGCTGCTAACCGTGGTAAAAAACCTAAGCTAGTTCGAGATGCGGCCGTAGGAGCTGCGGCTAGCACTGTATCTGGTGTTATTATTAGAAGACGCAAACGCCCAGTGCAAGATGCTGTTAGTGGAGCGATTGGCGGTATTTTGATTAATCGCACACGGTGACTTTAAGAAGTAATGAGTAATGAGTAATGAGTTCGCTGTTCATAGGTTTGGGGGTTGAAGAATGTCCGTGCCCTAATTTCGTAGTGCTATAACTGTTCCCTGTTCCCTGTTCCCGTTCGGCTGAGCTCACGGCCGAAGCCTGTTCCCTGTTCTCTACCCCCACCAAAAGACTTTTTTCAGCAAGCCCTACTTAATTTTGATTGCGGTTAAAATCTTGCAAATCTAGGGCATAATTTAGCTTTAATATATTTACTCCCGGTTCACCAAAAATACCTAGGAACCTTCTATCTGTATATTTTTTGAGTAAGCTAAATACTTCCCCTTGTCTAATATCTCGGGCGCTGGCTACCCGTTCTAATTGTTTCCTAGCAGCTTCTATGGAAATATGAGGGTCTAACCCAGAACCAGAGGTATAAATGATTTCTGGAAATGCTGGCATATCCTCTTCTTCGAGAATTTCCAATTCTTCTTTAACTCTATTTAAAAGTTCTTCATTGCCAGGAGATAAATTACTACCTCCAGATATGCCCCTGGGTTTACCTTTATCTGCTTGGGCGTAATATACTGCACTTGGACGACCGTGAAAATACTTATCCGCAGTGAATTGTTGACCAATTAAAGCCGAACCAATGGGTTCACCATTAATATTTTGGATGATACTGCCATCAGCTCTGGGTTTAAAGAAAGTTTGACCCACGGCAAGGATAATGGAGGGATAGATGATTGCCACAACTAACCAGAGAACTAAGACCATGCGAATTGCTCTGGTTGCTTCTCGAATATACATGATTGTCCTTAATTTCTCACTCCTAATAAATATTTTTAACCAACTTTGGGGGTTAAATTCTCCTGCTTCTACAAGCAGCACGTTTTGCGTCGGGGCAAAATCCCCGTTGCAAAACGCAATTGGCTTATTCTAAATCCTAAATTCTAAATTCTGTTAAGCCAATCCTATGGCTGTAACTGCCATATCAATTAATTTAATCGCCACAAATGGTATGATTGCTCCCCCTAAGCCATAAATCAACAGATGAAATGGAAAAACTTGATTTGCACCTATGGGTCGAAACTTAATACCCCGTAAAGCTAGGGGAATAAAAGCAAAGATAGCGATCGCATTATAAATGAGTACGGACAGTACCGCAGAATTGGTACTGCTCAATTGCATAATATTGAATATTCCCAGGTTCAGGGTAGTAAATAAAATCGGTAAAATGGCAAAATACTTGGCAATATCATTGGTGATGGAAAATGTGGTTAAGACTCCACGGGTCATTAATAATTGTTTACCAATGGCAACTATATCAATTAACTTGGTGGGGTCAGAATCTAAATCCACCATATTAGCAGCAGATTTGGCCGCCTGGGTGCCCGTATTCATTGCCAAGCCAATGTTTGCTTGAGCTAGGGCTAGAGCATCATTATTCCCTTCTCCAGTCATTGCCACTAGTTTACCTCCAGCTTGTTGCTGGCGAATGACGGTAATTTTATCTTCTGGAGTGGCTTCTGCTATAAAATCGTCTATACCTGCTTCCCGGGAAATCACCCCGGCGGTGGTTTTGTTGTCTCCAGTTACCATGATGGTGTAGATACCCAACCGTTGCAATTGGTAAAAGCGATCGCGGATTCCTGGTTTAACAATATCCTTAAGATGGATAACGCCATAGATTTCTTGATTTAAGCACACTACTAGGGGTGTACCTCCAACTAGGGCAATACGTTCGCAGGCTACGTCGATTTCTGGGGAAAATTTTTGACTGGGGGAGCCGATAAATTTCTGAATTGCTGCCAATGCACCTTTTCTTACTTGACTGCCGTTGGGTAAATTTGTCCCACTCATGCGGGTGCTGGTGGAGAAATAAATGGCTTCGGATGCATAGGGATCAAAATCAATTTTTGCCCCCAATTCATCTGCTAGTCGGATAATTGATTTCCCTTCTGGTGTGTCGTCAAATACGCTCGCAGCAATGGCTACAGCTGCTACCTCTGACTCGGAATGGTCGTTAATGGGAATAAATTTTTCTGCCAATCGGTTTCCCAGGGTAATGGTACCAGTTTTATCAATCACCAAGGTATTGACATCGGTACATATTTCTGCATCCCGTGAATTAGCAATGACATTCGACTTAGCAATACGATCTATGCCAGCAATGCTGATAGTGTTTAATAATGAGGCAATGGTAGTAGGCATTAAAGACACCAACAGAGCGACTAAAATGGCGGCACTGATGGGGAGTTGGAGATAAAAAGCAAATGCTGGTAAGGTGACAACCACAAATAGGAAGATTAATGCTATTACTGCCAGTAATGCCTGTAATGCCATCTCATTGGGTACTTTGCGGCTTTCTTCCCCTTCCATAAGGGCAATCATCCGGTCGATAAATCCTTGGCCAGGATTGGCAGTGACGCAGATAATTAACTCATCGGAGATAATTCGCGTACCTGCGGTAACAGAACTGGCAACTTCCGAGCCGGATTCTTTGAGTATGGGGGCAGATTCTCCCGTTATTACCGATTCATCAACGGAACCCACCCCTAAAATTACCTCTCCATCGGCGGGAATTATATCCCCAGCGACGACGTACACCGTATCTCCCTTTTGTAAAGTGGTAGAAGATACTTCTGTAAATGTGCCATCTACGGCCAGTTTTTTGGCAATGGTTTGGGACTTAAGCGATCGCAATTTACGTCCTTGTGCTTGACCCTTAGCTTTAGCCATGGCCTCTCCCAGATTACCAGCGTAAATCGTAACTAGTAAAATAAATGTCACCAACCCGTTAAAAAGTCGGGGATTCTGGCTGGGAATTTCTCCAAATAAATTGGGGAAAATGGTGAGAATTAGGGCGAGAATTGTCCCCAGCCACACCAACAACATGACTGGATTTTGCACTGCTGATTGGGGATTGAGCTTGAAAAAAGCATCAACTGCGGCTTGGGAATAAATATTCTGGGGGTGTTGTGATTGCTTCATTACAAGATAGCGATCGCTCGGAAGAGGACAAGGGGCAGGGGGCAGGGAGAAGAGGGGAGAACCCTATAAATGAATTAAAAACTTATTACTTATTACTTATTACTTGTCCTATGTGCCAGCAGCTAGTTGAATACCACCAGCCACTGGGCCTAATATTATTACTGGGAAGAAAATTAATGCTGTCATAATCAACATAATTCCACCAGTAAAGGTAGTGAATAGCAAAGAATCGGTTTTTAAACTGTCAATACTTTTAGGTACTAATGGTTTTTTTGCCATACTTTCAGCCACTAGGAGGATAGCAATTATGGGTACGTACCGTCCTAGGAGCATACTCAAAGCTGTACTCAAATTCCACCATAAGTTGTTATTAGTCAGTCCCCCGGATGTGGCATTATTAGCACTAGCAGCAGCATATTCATAAATCACTCGGGAAAAGCCATGAAAATCAGGACTAGTAATTCCTGATGGAGAAACATGGTTGAGTAAGGCCATAGCACTGGGAATTAACACTACCATTGGATGGATTAATAGGACTAAACCAACTAAGAGAATTTCCCGTTGTTCAATTTTTTTCCCGAAAAAGCTTGGTGTACGTCCTACCATTAATCCGGCCAGAAACATTGCCAAAATTAGATAAATTAATAAATGGATAATTCCCGTACCAATACCTCCCCAAATAGTTTGTAAAAGCAGATTAAATAAAGTAGCAAAACTTCCATTCGGCATCAAAGAATCCTGGATTCCATTCATGGCACCACACATGGTAGCAGTGCTAATTATTGCCCACAATGCGGTTTGAGCCCAGCCAAATCTGACTTCTTTTCCTTCTAAATTAGGCACTGCTTCTGGCAATAGATTATTAATTAGGGGATTACCTCCATATTCACCCGCCACGGTAATGCCTAACAATACTAAAAAAATCCCCAATACCATCCAAAATAGTAACCAAGCTTGCTTGCTGTTTTTGGCAAAAAAACCATAGGTATGAATTAATGCGGCTGGTATGGCCACCATAGCGATGATTTCGATTAAATTGGAGGCTCCATTGGGGTTTTCAAAAGGGTGTGCAGAATTAGCACCAAAAAAACCCCCCCCGTTGTCCCCTAACATTTTGATCATCTCAAAGGATGCCACTGGTCCCCTGGCAATGTATTGGGTTTCCCCTTCTAAGGTATTGACTACCATCGGACCTAATAAAGTTTGTGGCACCTGCAAAATAACTAATGCGATCGCTCCTACTATGGATATAGGTAATAATATGCGTGTGATTCCCCGGGTAATATCTACGTAAAAATTGCCCAGTGGTTTACCCGTTAGCCCACGAATGACAGCGATTCCCACTGCCAATCCCGTAACTGCGGAGGTAAACATCAAAAAGCTCAATGCCGCAATTTGGCTAAAATAACTAAAGGTATTTTCCCCTGCATAGTGTTGGAGATTTGTATTAGTCAAAAATGAGACAGTTGTATGCAACACTAAATCCCATTTTGGTGTTGCCAATTTTGTCGGGTTCCAGGGCAATGTTTGTTGATTAATCAGCAATAAATATACAGCAATGCCCATGCATAAATTGCTATAAAGCACGGCTGCGATATATTGCCAAGCATTCATATGCTCTTTCTTTGATACACCTACTAAAAAATAGATAATTTTTTCTAGAGGACTAATCAATGGATCGAGTAAACTTTTGCTACCTATATATACACTGAAAATATATCTTCCTAATAGAGGAGAAATGGCGATTATAATACAGAGCGTCAATCCAATTTGTAACAATCCTTGTCCCATAAATATTTAGATTTTTTATTTTAAAAGGCTGTTTTATTTAGCAATAAATATCATGATTAGACAAGTATAAAAATAAATCAATTAAATCGATTAAATGATGTGTTAATTGATTTGAACCAATTAATACATCATTTAATATATCATTATTTACCCACAATGATAGTGGTTATTTTAGTTGTTATTTATCACTTATCGGAAGTTGCCGACGTTCAAAACACCTCGCCTTCAGGCAGGAGATGTAGAACGAGTTGGCGACTTTAGTCGCAGTGACACTTTAATAACTGGCTTACTACCCAATCATACTTTATGCCCAATTGCTAGCATAATCATGTAGTTGGTTAGGTCGAGCCATATGATAATTTACGAGTTCAAAGTCAAAGGGAAAGATGCTCAGTACCGTGCAATAGATGAGGCTATTCGTACATCACAATTCATCCAAAATAAAGCTTTGCGCTACTGGATGGATAATAAGAAGGTTAGCAAATATGACCTCAATAAGTATTGTGCTGTGTTGGCATCTGAATTTCACTTTGCAAGTGAGTTAAATTCAATGGCTCGTCAATCTGCGGCAGAACGTGCTTGGAGTGCAATAAATCGGTTTTACGAAAACTGTAAGAAAAAAGTTAAAGGTAAAAAAGCGGAAAGTTGCGTGGGCGGCTCCGCCGACTTGAGCAAACTTTCCAAGACAGGTTTTCCTCAGTTTAAAAAACACACCCGTTCGGTTGAATATAAAACTAGTGGGTGGAAACTTTCCCAGACTAGAAAAGCGATAACCTTTACTGATAAAAAGAATATCGGCACCTTGAAGCTAAAAGGGACTTACGACCTTAATTACTATCAGATAAA
>JASJCX010000231.1 GCA_030065255.1 Calothrix sp. MO_167.B42
AATTTTTCAGCAGCAATTTGCCATTGTGCTTGCCATTCTTCAACGGTAGCTTGGGCATCTGAATGTATATCGCTAGTAGGTGGAATCGATTCAACTAAGGAGATTGCTTGCTCTAAATCTCCTGATTGATATTTTTCCGTCGCATTATATAAAGTTTCTGTTCCGGAAGAAATACTATGATTAGTGATTAAAGAATAGGCACCAAATCCCAAAAACAAAGAATTAGCAGCTAATCCTACTTTCATCCCCGTAAGTAAAGAAGATGATTTTGGTGATTTTGGTGATTTTACATCACTAGAATTATCACTAGATTCTGGTGGAAAATTAATATCTTCTGTGCTTTCTGGTAAAACAACATAGTCAGCGTATATGCTCTGTGGTTGCCATTCTTCTGTGGGTATTTGCTGGAGTGCTTTGAGTACTTGAGCTGCTGATTGAAAACGATGGGTATGATCGTAGCGAATCATTTGACTGAGTACAGCAGCAAGATAATCACTAACTATTGTATTCTGAGAACGCCAGATAATTTCATTAGTATAGGGGTCTATTTGAAAACTCAGTGGTGTTAATCCCGTTAAAGCTTGAATAGCGATAATGCCCAAAGCATAAATATCACTATTGGGTTTAGTTTGGCCAATAAATTGTTCTGGAGGGATATATCCCAAAGAAGTCACGGGCATTTGATAAATGGGTAGTACCACATCCGTGCCAAAATCCACTGGTTGGATAGAACCAAAATCAATTAAAACTAGTTTGCCATCATAGGCACGTCTAATCAAGTTATCTGGTTTTACATCGCAATGAATAACACCTTGAGAGTGAATAAAATCTAAAATATCTAAAACATCTTGCAAAAACCGAACTACCTCGCTTTCAGTCCATAAGTAAATAGAACCCATATCATGATTAATGGGAAGCTCCACTGTTAATGGATTCCCCTCAACTAATTCTTGGACTAAATAGAAACGTTCATTTTCTTCAAAACAGGAAAGGAGTTGGGGAATTTGTTGGTGGTGTCCTAAATTACTTAGAGTTTGAGTTTCGCTCAAAAAACGCAATCGGAGATTTTCTAAATAATTAGACTGATAACTGAAGATTTTTAGTTGCTTAATCACACATTTGGGATTATTTGGTTGCTCTATATCTATGGCAACGAAAGTTTGCCCAAATACACCTGCGCCTAAACTTTGAACAATGTGGTAACGTTTCTGTAAGACCTTACCGATCATGTAATTAGTCATGAATTGGTTGTTAGGGAACTACTTGTTTAATTTTTCTTATGTTACCTACAATTTCCGGAATACCTGGTAGATAAATGTCTGTAAATTTACTCTAATATTTTATGCGATCGGAATATACGGTAATTTATACTGACAACTAGATATCTGTATTTTTTCTTACTACTTTTTGTTGATTTTTTCAGTATCCAAAAATACTTTTGTGAAAATTGTGCTGAATTTATTTGTGACTGGATAAGTAGGTATTATTCCGATTCCTGAATTTCTTTTTGCACCGTTTCCGATTTATCTGTCAGTGGTTTTACTACCCGGGCGATGGCTTCTTGAATAAAAGCCTTGATAAATTCATCCCGGCGATTAAGTTGAAACTGACGCTGTACCACCTCAGTCATCCCTCCATCCCCCCAATCTTGATCATGGCGGAAGTATTCAATAAAACTTTTACCAGCAATCCGAGTTAAATAAGCAGCAGTTACCCCTTGAATAGCCCTACCAATAATAAAAGTACCTACATTCAGTTGTAATGCGGTGGTAAGTAACTGTAACGCTCCCTTAACAATTCCCAAACTAGCAATAGTTTTGGCCAAAGATAGAGCTAGTTCCCTTCCCCTTTCCATATTTAACTCACAACCATAAACCCTGCCAATTTCCACCACCATTTGGGCATTTACTGCCGCCGTTGCTAATAAATCCACCACGGGTAAAGGAGTAACTGACACCACCCCTGCACCAATCCACTGAAACCTATCCACAATTTTGTCAGCTTGACGACGACGTTGTACATCAATTAATTTTCGAGCTTCTTCTCCTAATCTCATGGATTGCAGCAAAATATTATCCGCCACCAAATCTTCCCCCTCTGCCCGTAAAATAGCTGCCATGCGCCGCATTAATGGTAGGATATCTGCTTCTGGTTGAAAGATTTCCCCACCTTCTAATTCTACTGGCTGGGGGTTCGCTGCGATCGCAACTACATCATTAGTGGAAATAAAACCCCGTACCCGTTGACGCAATCGGGCTAAAATAGCTTCCTTATCCTCATCCGTATACAAGTCAGTTTTATTGAGAACCACCACAGAACGCTTACCAATGCCAGCTAATGCTTGTAAGGGTTCATATTCAGAACGTCGCAAATCATTATCTACCACAAATAACAATAAATCTGCTGCTGTTGCTAGTTCCCTGGCTAACTGTTCTCTCTCGGTTCCTGCTACCCCTGCTTCCAAAATTCCCGGGGTATCTGTAATCAAAATCTTCCGTTCTAAACCTTTCAATCTCAGGCAATAGGTTTCTCCCACCATGGTAGTTCCCATAGGGGCACTTACCTTACCCACCATTCTGCCCATGACTGCATTTACCAAGGAAGTTTTGCCAGCACTACCAGTACCAAATACTACTACTTGAATTTCCCCCCTGGCGAGGTTAGCTTCAATTTCCCGAGATTTACTTAGTAAAGCTTGGCGAGTCACCTCATCTTGAATTTGGGACACCTGTTGTCTGACGGCTTGGAGTGTGGAAGAAGCCGCTTCGGATTTAACTTCCGGGACTTTGATTTTGGCAAGTTGTTTGCGGGAACGGCGGGAACGCTTTTCCCCAGCACGCAGTTCCAGGACATAATATACAAAGGCAGCTATTAAACCGGCAATGAGAACAACTAGCAAAAATAACAGCAAATTGCCCAGCAAGGGAGAATAGGATAGTTGCCAATAGAGGCGAGATAGGGAATCAACCAGCCACAGGCTTAATCCCAGAATCAAGATTAAACCAACAATTAGGGTGACTAAGCGCGACAAGGGCATGGAAAACTAATACTAATCGTAAGGTATGCAGATATTTCCCATCTTAGATGACAGTTGTTAGTTGACAGTTGACGGTTGACAGTTGACGGTTGATGGATTTTTGAACCAAAACCCATCATTCCATCACTGCCCCTCATAACTAATGTGGTGGAGTACTTGGAGGAATCAAGTTTTTTTACCTAGGCTCAGGCCTTTAGCCCGTTAGGGAAAACTTTACTCATTACTCATTACTTAATTATCTTCCCACGGCGACTTGCTCTTGTTTCCGTTGCTCCAACAAAAATGAATACAACTTATTCAGTGCATTCACGTATGCTTGGGCTGATGCCACAATAATGTCAGTATTCGCGGAACGCCCAGAGAATATCCTGTCTTCATGTTTGAGACGAATCGTTACTTCCCCAATCGCATCAATCCCACCTGTAACAGATTGTACAGAAAATTCAATTAGCTGATTTGGTACATTCACCACCCGGTTAATAGCCTTGTACACAGCATCCACTGGTCCTGTGCCGATGGCTGCATCCGTCAACTCTTCCCCATCAGGAGTATAGAGGGTAACAGTTGCAGTTGGTTTAGCATTAGAACCAGAGGAAACTTGCACCAGCTCCAAACGGAATAAGTCTGGTGCTTGTTGGATTTCATCATTGACAATTGCTTCCAAGTCCCAATCGGAAATTTCTTTCTTTTTATCGGCCACATCTTTGAACCGAATAAAGGCTTTATTTAATTCATTTTCCGTGATTTCATAACCCAATTCCCGCAAACGGGTACGAAAAGCATTTCTGCCCGAATGTTTGCCCAAAACAATCAAATTATCTGTCAAACCAATGGATTGGGCATCCATAATTTCATAGGTACGCTTATTTTTCAGTACCCCATCTTGGTGAATACCTGATTCGTGGGCAAAGGCATTAGTACCAACAATGGCTTTATTCGGCTGTACCAACATCCCTGTTAAGTTAGAAACCAAACGTGAAGTTTTGTAAATATGCTTGGTATCTATGTTGGTGAGGGGTTCCTCCGAATCTGCTGCACGTCCCAAGAAAGGATTGAAATATTGCTTGCGGACGTATAAAGCCATAACCAATTCTTCTAAAGCAGCGTTTCCTGCCCGTTCGCCAATGCCATTTATGGTACATTCCAACTGCCTAGCACCATTTTTCACGGCTTCGAGGAAGTTAGCCACAGCCAAGCCTAAATCATTATGGCCATGAACGGAAATAATTGCTTGGTCAATGTTGGGGACATTTTCCTTAATCCCCTTAATTATTGCCCCAAATTCACTGGGGGTGGTATAACCAACGGTATCGGGAATATTTACCGTAGTTGCCCCGGCGGCGATCGCTTTTTCTAAAACCTGGTATAAAAATTCTGGATCGGAACGTCCTGCATCTTCTGGGGAAAATTCCACATCATCGGTGAAGGTTTTGGCATATGCCACCATTTCCTCTGCCGTTGCTAGTACCTCCTGCCTGGTTTTGCGCAGCTTGTATTGGAGGTGAATATCAGAAGTGGCAATGAAGGTGTGAATCCTCGCTTTAGCTGCTGGTGCAATTGCCTGGGCAGCTGCTTTTATGTCATCTTTCCTTGCCCTTGCCAAACTGCAAATTACTGGTCCATTTTCCGTACCCACAGCCCGAGCAATTTGATTTACTGCCTCAAAATCCCCAGGACTGGCAAAGGCAAAACCTGCTTCAATTATATCTACCCCTAAACGTGCTAATTGTTTAGCGATCGCTAGTTTTTCTTCTATATTCAGAGTTGCTCCCGGACATTGCTCCCCATCCCGTAGAGTCGTATCGAAAATTATAATGCGTTCGGAGTTATGATTCATATGCCACCCTTTGCTTTATTTGTACTAGTTGTTGACACTATTTTTTAAATATATTTATTTTTATAACTTTTTATATAAATAAAATAATTATGCCTAACATGGAGATGCTTCTGATTTTTCTATCCTCCCCCTAAGATCGTTTAAATCTATATATCTGTCAGTAGCATTACGCAATTCCCTAGCTATCATTCCTTCAGTTGATACTACAGTTATATGAGTATTTTTAGATCGTAACAATTCAATTGCTCTTTCAAAATCACCATCTCCACTAAATAAAATTACTCGGTCATATTGATCTACTGTATTAAACATATCTACAACAATTTCAATATCTAAATTTGCTTTTTGGGAATAACGACCAGATGAATCATCATAATATTCTTTGAGAATTTTAGTTCTGACAGTATACCCCAAACTAATTAAAGCATCTCTAAACCCCCTTTGGTCTTGTTGGTCTTTCAAGCCAGTGTACCAAAAAGCATTAATTAATGTTGTCTCTGGCTGCTCGTGGGCGAAATATTGTAATACTCTCCTAGGATCAAAAAACCAACCATTCTTTTGTTGAGCGTAGAACATATTGTTTCCGTCTACAAAAATAGACAGACGATTCATGGTAATGGTCATATAAATTTACACCTATAAATAAATAAAGAATTTTAGATGGGCGACAGGTTCTAGCAATTATAAATTATGATATTTGCTTATATCTACAGATAAAATATTCATGTAGGTCTTTATGAAACTTATCTTATAATAATAGAATGTACTTAAGCATTTAATGTATATAACTCAAATCAAAATAGTTCCTAGTTTTGTTAGCCAACCCTGAGTTCACGAATAAAATTTATCAATAAAATTACCTGGATATGAGAATTTTTAGCAGCTGATTAATTTAGTTTACTCCTAAAGAGGTATGGAATATAGTCCGGTAAGGGTGTACTTTGAAGTACATATATTTAGGTTATGTACTAAGATAGAGTAAAAGAAACCGTCTATATATAATGCAAATTAAGCGCAAAAGGAGCAATAACCCCCCATGCACTCCAAATAATTATTGATAAATTTCCCAGCAAAAGGGGTTGGTGTCCTACCACCTGTTGACATAAAGCACAATTACCCCTAGGGGCAAATATACATACCTGGGTTACAATAATTGCAATTAGGATATTAAAACTAAGCGATCGCAGCCATCTAAACAATGGCACTGAGGCACCATGTTAATAAAAAATTATAAATACTGAGTCAACTTAGGTAGTTAATAATAATTAGTTTACAACTAAATAGCATTCCCATTTTAATCTGTTTTCATAAATTGTGGCATTAAAATTACAAGTATAAAATAACCAAGTTTTGTCAGTAAATTCACTAAAAAGTTGAACTATGGCAGAAGAACCCACAAACCCTTTAGACAAAAAACAGACATCTACTGCCAATCAATTATCAAAAAAACTCACTAAATCAACCAAATTTGCGGCTACAGTTTTGTCTCAACCATCAAAACGGATGGGGTTCATTTCCCATTTATTGGCTGCTACGGTTGTAGGGATAGGGGTGCTGGCAGTTGGATATAATTTGGGCTTGGTTAAACTGATGGAGAGCCAGGCACAAACCTTATTTTTCTTACTACGTGGTTCTGTGGTGCCACCCGAAGATATTGTAATTTTAGCAATTGACGAGCCCTCACTATCTATATCGGAGCAATACTATCAAAGCAATCCCCAAAAGTTTGCCTACTTAGAACCGATAAAAAAATGGCCATATCAACGCAAAGCCTATGCTCAGGTAATTGAGAAATTAATGAAAGCAGGGGCTCGTTCTGTGGGTTTGAATGTGGTTCTTGGCACCCAGAGCAGTTATGGTGCTGATGACGATCGCCAACTACAAACCATATTACAGCGTTATGGTAACAAAATTACTTTAGCTGCTATCTACCAAGAGTTTGAGCGCGATCGTCAAATTTCCATAACACAGTTAATTCTACCCCATGAAAAATTTCGTACAGCAGGTATATCCATAGGTTCAGCAAATTTTCCTGTGTCAGAGGATGGAAAAGTACACAAATTTGCGGGGGAATTTCCCAATATATTAGAGGAAAGTGGGAAAATTAATTCCACAGATAAAATACCATCTTTTGAGCAGGCTATATTACAGGGATCTGGAGTCAATTATTCTTTTATCCGGGGCAATCGGATTTATTTTTACGGGGGTGATGGTACATTTAAGCGCATATCTTTTGCTGAAGTATTAGATCCAGAACACTGGAACAACTACCTGCAAAAAGGTAAGAATTTCCAAGACAAAATTGTATTGATTGGACCCACGGAAAAATCACTGGGTGATTATCACTCAGTTGCTGTAGCTGACAATTGGTTTCAGCCAGGAAAAATGGCAGGAGTGGAAATTCATGCCAATGCCATTGCTACTTTAATGTCAGGGAAAACTTTGAATGAAAGTATTAATTATGCGCCTCTCCGGGGTTTATTTGTATTAGTGCTATTAGGCGGATGTATATTTTTTATTAGTAGAAATAAACAAGGTATTAATCGATTCTTTGTCAGTATTGGACTAGGGATAGTTTGGGGAATTATTAATTATGGATTATTTATTTATGGTCAACTAATTTTACCTGTTGCTGTACCAATAATTGCCCTATCTAGCATTGGGATTATATATTTAGGTGCAGAAGTGTTTAGAGAAATTGTCAGAAAACGTCAACTAATAGATATTTTGAGCAAAAATTCTGACAATCGTTTAGCACAGGAAATTATTAGCCAACAAGATGACCTCAAAGACTTATTACAGCAAAGAGAAATAGAAATTTACGGCAAAATTCTTGCAGGACGTTACAAAATTACTAAGGTTCTGGGTGCGGGTGGTTTTAGTGAAACTTACATAGCACAAGATACTCAACTACCTGACAACCCTTTATGCGTTGTTAAGCAATTAAAACCAGTCCATACAAAACCAGAACAATTAGAAGTTGCTCGACGGTTATTTAAATCAGAAGCTCAAACACTAAAAAAATTGGGTGTACACGATCAAATACCCCAACTCTTTGCTTATTTTGAAGAAGATGAAGAATTTTATCTTATCCAAGAGTATATAGCTGGTCATGCTTTTAATAAAGAATTACCATCAGGTAAATGTTTACCAGAGATAGCAGTTATTAGAATTTTGCATGATTTATTACAGACACTAACCTTTGTCCATGAAAATGGTGTTATTCACCGGGATATTAAACCTAATAATATTATCCGCAGACAATTTGATGGCAAGCTAGTGTTGATAGATTTTGGTGCAGTTAAGGAAGTATCTACTCAATTACTCGATGGTAGTGAGCAAAGTGCTTTTACTATTGGCATTGGTACTAAAGGTTATGCACCAAGCGAACAATGTTTTGGCCGCCCCCAATATGGTAGTGATATATATGCAGTGGGAATGATTGGCATTAAAGCATTAACAGGTGTAGCACCCCATGAATTACTTAGGGATGCTGATGGAAATTTAGTATGGATGCATAAGACACAAGTTAGTCCTAATTTAGCTGCTATTCTCAACAAAATGGTATTAGATGATGTTAAACAGCGATATCAATCAACTTCAGCAGTTTTAGCAGCACTTGATGAATTAATAAGTTCGGAAAATGGACAGTGTTTGACAACAGATAAATTATCAATTAATTCCTTCTCTAGGGAACCTGATTCCGATACTTCTACAACTCCCTGGATTGGAGAGTTAGAAGATGACTTAGATTCAAGCTCTTCTACCTCTATTTTTCCTGAAAAAGATGATAAATCCAACTAGAAAATTAATTAGATATAGCAGTTGATAGTTGACAGTTGACAGTTGACGGTTGACAGTTGACAGTTGGTAGTTAGGGCTTGCTGAAAAAGTCTTTTGGTGGGGTTAGGCTTCGGCCGTGAGCTCAGCGTTCGACTGAGCTCACGCCGAAGTCCGAACGGGAACAGGCAACAGGCAACAGGCAACAGTTCTGGCCCTATTGTTTTCATTTTTCCAGAC
>JASJCX010000232.1 GCA_030065255.1 Calothrix sp. MO_167.B42
ACACCCTTAACACCTGAGACTGGGTAATACCAGCGGAGGGAAGCTGTTTATAGAGGAAATAAAATATGCGGACACAATGGGTCGCTAAACGTCGTGGGCAAGGTAATGTTACTCAAATGTACTACGCTCGCCAAGGTGTGGTCACAGAAGAAATGCATTATGTAGCCCAACGAGAAAACCTCCCTGTTGAACTAATTAAGGATGAAATAGCCAGAGGACGGCTAATTATCCCCGCGAATATCAATCACACTAACTTAGAGCCAATGGCGATTGGTATTGCCTCCAAGTGTAAGGTAAATGCCAATATCGGTGCTTCCCCTAACTCTTCCAATATTGATGAAGAAATTGCCAAACTTAACTTAGCAGTTAAATATGGTGCAGATACCATCATGGACTTGTCCACTGGTGGCGGTAATTTAGATGAAATTCGTACCGCCATCATCAAGGCTTCATCTGTTCCCATCGGTACCGTACCTATTTACCAAGCCGTAGAAAGCGTTCATGGAAACTTAGAGAGTTTGACACCGGAAGATTTTCTCCATGTAATTGAAAAGCATTGCCAACAAGGTGTGGATTACATGACAATTCACGCCGGACTTTTGATTGAATACTTACCCTTAGTTAAAACTCGGATTACAGGCATTGTCTCCCGTGGTGGTGGTATTATTGCCAAGTGGATGCTATATCACCACAAGCAGAATCCCCTTTATACCCACTTCCAGGACATTATCGAGATCTTCAAAAGATATGATGTTTCTTTTAGCTTGGGTGACTCCCTGCGTCCTGGCTGTACCCACGATGCATCAGACGAAGCTCAATTATCTGAACTCAAAACCCTAGGACAATTAACCCGCAAAGCTTGGGAACATGATGTCCAGGTGATGGTAGAAGGTCCCGGACACGTCCCCATGGATCAAATTGAGTTTAACGTCAAGAAGCAAATGGAAGAGTGTTCCGAAGCACCTTTCTATGTGCTCGGACCATTGGTAACAGATATTGCTCCCGGTTATGACCACATTACCTCAGCCATAGGAGCAGCTATGGCTGGTTGGTATGGTACGGCGATGTTGTGTTATGTCACACCTAAAGAACACTTAGGTCTACCAAATTCTGAAGACGTGCGTAGTGGGCTGATTGCTTATAAAATTGCGGCCCATGCGGCGGATATTGCTCGACGTCGCCCTGGTGCAAGGGACAGGGATGATCAACTATCCCAGGCTCGTTATAATTTCGATTGGAACCGTCAGTTTGAATTATCACTCGATCCTGAAAGAGCTAAGGAATATCACGATGAAACCTTACCGGCAGATATTTACAAAACTGCTGAATTTTGTTCCATGTGTGGCCCTAAGTTCTGTCCCATGCAAACCAAAGTTGATGCAGATGCGTTGACGGAATTGGAGAAATTCCTAGCGAAGGATAAAGAAGTGGTGATCCACAGCTAGAATACCGATTCAGTAATGCCAAAATCCTTGTTTAGGTGAGATGGGGGAGAGAGGGGAGAAAGGGGAGAGAGGAGAGAGCAAAAAGCTTACTATTTCTTCATTCTTCCCACACTCCCCACACCTCCCACACTCCCCACACTCCCCACACCTCCCACACTTCCCACACTCCCCACACCTCCCACACTTCCCACACTCCCCACACTCCCCACACTCCCCTCTCCCCTCTCCCCTCAATTGATGATTGCTCATCAAAATTCAGGTGGGCAATGCCCACCCCACTTCTAATTAACTAGTTCCGTATACCTTTTTTGCAGTTCCTCAATATTAAACACCGCTTCAAATTTTAACCCTTGGGACTGATAAAAATCCGCTGCTCCTTGCTGGCGATCTATCAGTGAAATTACTGTATCTACGATGTAGCCTGCGTCTCTTAGTCTGACAACAGCCTTCATTGCAGATTGTCCCGTAGTTACTACATCTTCCAAAACCACTACTTTTGCTCCTGCTGGTAAATTTGGCCCCTCAATGTAAGCTTTTGTACCATGCCCCTTGGCTTCCTTACGAATAATTAATGCGGGGATGGGTCGGTTTTCCCAGGCAGAAACCACGCTCACAGAAGTAACAATGGGGTCTGCCCCTAGGGTTAAACCGGCTACTGCTTGGGTATCTGTGGGTAATAGAGATAACAAAAAACGACCAATTGCTAAAGCACCCTGGGGATGTAGAGTTACCTGTTTGCCATTAATGTAATAGGAACTACTTTGTCCGGAAGAAAGGACAAAATCACCCTCTTGATATGCCAGTTGGCAAAATAAATCTAAGAGTTTGTGCCGCAAAGTATGTAAATTAGAAGTACTTGCCCACAAGTTTTGCTGTATGGAATCTTCAGCTTTATTACTCATCACAAAAGATTAAAAGTTGTGCTACACCAAAGGTTGAACTATTAATAGTTCTGGAAATAAGCATAAGTTAAGATTTGCATAAACTTATAGAGAGGTAATAAAAATGGGTGTAAATTTTAAAGCCGTGGGTGGCTTATTAATGCTAATAGCTAGTACAATTAGTTTTCCATCAACAGCCTTAGCGCAAACAGCAAACCAAACATCTAATTATCAAACACCAAATGAAGTATTTGAAAGAGCCTTTTTTAAGAATGACCCCAATTTTTATGACAATAATACTTTGCAGCGTGACTTAGACTTTATGTTGGGGATTGGTTTACTTAAGAATTCTTTTCCTGAAAATGAAATTGCCAGGGATGGTGAATTGGTAAACATTGTTTACCGTGATATTCTTCAACAACAAGTGGGCAACGATCCCTACATTCGTACCCGTGATTTGCCTAATCCATATGGTAGCTCATTAATGATGTCTCCCCGTGTGAATGCGGAACAGTTGAAAGTGGGGACGGAATTCCGTTTTGATAACTCAGCAACTCCGTAACTTCATCAAAGTTCCTGGGTCTGAAATCCCGTGCTTTTAGCACGGCGCATGCATGGTATGATTAGCATGGTCAACGACCCACCCGAGACGTTGGCGAAGCCTGCGCGAAGCGCATAGGAGACATAAAGCCTAACACCAAAGTTTGCATAAAATGCAACGGCGCAGAAAAATCGGTAGACCGGGAAAAGAGGATAGGGCAATGGGAAGAGTGCATCCCTTGAATCAATCAAATACATGAGAACTTCTTTGTTGAGTTTCGATGCATATGGCGGTGGGACACACCGTTACAGCCTGTGGAGCGAACATAAGACCAAATCTCCTTGTGAGTGGCGGCGGTTGCTATAAAACAGGAACCCAAATAGTGATATTTGGGAATCACCGCGGCTTTAGCCCGGTGAGGATGTCAAGCACATAAAGTTAGAGAGGGAGAGGATGAATTTAGAACTTAGTTTGCCCTGTAAAATTAACGTGGTCAAACCTAAACACCTCAAACCGTTTTCACCCCTTGTTCAAAGTACACCTAAATCTCTAAGCTTGGCATAAATATTCAAGCTCAAGGATTTTCAACGAATATTTTGATCAAAAAATGAGTTACTCGTCATCCATCTTTATGACAAGTAACTCATTTTTTTGAATCCAGGGTGCAGGAGTTGAACCTGCCTAGGGCGAATTATGAGTTCGCTGCCTCATCCGCTCGGCCAACCCTGGTCAGCTATCAATGTTAGCATAAGTTGGCGCAATTGTGCTATTAAAAATAAATTACCAAATTTTTTAGCTTCAATAATTCTAGATTGTCATTGAGCAGATTAAGATTAATAAATACCATTGGCGGCAAGTTTAGCGACAGATAGGGCGACATAAATTATTCCTAAAGTGGTATTTTCAGGTACATCTCACAGCTAAAACCTTATAAGTCCCTTAAAATATTAGTCCTGATAGCCCATATACCTTTATTCATAAAATTATTTTTCCGCAATAGCTGATTGGCAATGAAACTAAATTCCACTGTACTCCTGACTTTGACTTTGTTAACCCTAATGTTAGGGGCTGGCTCTGTAAGTGCTTTTTGGGGCTTTACCTTGGGAAGTTCAGCACTCAAAGGCGTAACTGCTCCCGACTCCCGTCCCACAAATAAATTTGCCAATTCCAAGGTCAATTCTTCCCAGCAAGGAGTAATGATGTTAAAAGAGGAAGAAATACTGAAAACTGTTAAGGCTAGGATTGAAGGTAAAACAAAAACATCTGGGAAAAAACGCAAAAAAAATAAGCAGCCGAAAAATACAAATAAAATCTCTTCCCCAAAACCGAAAGAAAAACTCCAAGCAGGTTTTCCCATCAAAACAGAAAGTGAAGGAGTGAGCTTATCTGTACAATCTTCTCGTTTTTCTGGTGGCGCTTTGGAATTGCAGGTAAAAATGCAGAATCAAGGTTCGGAGACTGCACGTTTTTTATATACTTTTTTGGATGTCACCGATGATAAAGGTAGGACTTTGAGTGCTAGCACCGAAGGACTACCTGCTGAGTTACCACCAGAAGGACCAACCTATACCGGTAGAGTCATGGTTCCTACGGCTCTACTAGATGATGTAAAGCAGATATCACTGACTCTAACTGATTATCCAGCTCAGAAACTACGTCTAGCAATACCAAATATTCCGGTAGAAAGATAAGTAATATTATTAAGACATGGGAAATTGGTGGTTGGAGTTTGATCGGGTTATATTTTCAAGGATGCCACTCACTATATTTTATGTAAGGCTAAGGAACAGAGAAATTTTTTCTGTGATTGGTTTTGCATACAAGTGGCTGTTAAATCCACAATTAGAACGGGATTTGTAGGCTAGATTTATCAGTGAGAGTTTTTACTAACGTCAGTGGGTCGGATGTGGGTCTGCGATTATTAACAGTATTATTGCTGATTGCAATTAATGCTTTTTTTGTCACGGCAGAATTTTCTATGGTGACAGTGAGGCGATCGCGAATCCGTCAGCTAGTGGAAGCTGGTGATATTCAGGCTCTTTCGGTGGAAGGTTTGCAGCGTAGTATCGATCGCCTATTGTCCACAACCCAATTAGGTATTACTTTATCCAGTTTGGCCTTGGGATGGATTGGAGAAAGTACAATTGTGGGACTGATAGATAGATGGCTCAAATCATGGCTGTTTCCCCAAAGTGCTAACCCCTTCATTTCCCATTCAGTATCAATTCCCATCACCTTTTTTATTATTGCCTATCTGCAAATTGTATTGGGGGAACTATGCCCTAAATCGGTAGCAATGCTTTATTCTGAACAGCTAGCACGGTTTTTGGGTCCTTTAATCAAAGCGATTGTCCGTTTTTTTAGCCCTTTTATCTGGATTCTTAACCAATCTACTCGCCTTCTATTAAAGTTTATAGGCATTGAATATACTGGTCAAAGCTGGAAACCACCAGTAACACCAGAAGAATTGCAGTTAATAATTTCTACAGAAAGAGAATCTACAGGTTTATTGGCAGGGGAAAGAAAATTACTCAACAATATTTTTGAGTTTGGAGAGGTGATGGTGCAAACAGTTATGACTCCTCGCACAGGTATAGTCACCTTACAAAGGGATACGAACTTACAAACTTTTTTCCAAACCATGGCAGATACCGGTCACTTTTGTTATCCAGTAATTGGAGAATCTCTGGATGATATTCTCGGCATTCTTTACTTTAAGGACATCGCCAAATTTTTGGCTGCGGGTAAGCTGAATATGGATACCGGTATCCAACAATGGATGCGTCCGGTAAAATTTGTACCAGAAAATACCCTATTGAAAGAACTTTTACCCATGATGCAGCAGGGGAAGCCCACCATGGTAATTGTGGTTGATGAATTCGGTGGTACAGCAGGTTTGGTGACTATCCAAGATATTGTTGCTCAAATCATTGGGGAAACAGGTGAAGTCGAAAATACAGACGAATTATTGATTGAGTTATTAAATGAGCAAACATTTCTGGTACAAGCACAAATTAATTTAGAAGAACTCAATGAAATTTTGCATCTCAATTTGCCATTGAGTGAAGAATATCAAACATTAGGGGGATTTTTGTTGTACCAGTTACAGAAAATTCCTTCCCTTGGTGAAACCTGCCAATATCAAAATCTAGAATTGACTGTGGTTTCCCTAGATGGTTCCCGGCTGCATCAAATTCAAGTACGTTTATTGGAGTCAGAGGAGATGGAGTAATGAGTAATGAGTAATGAGTAATAAGTAATGAGTTATGAGTAATGAGTAATAAGTAATGAGTTACTCACCACCTCATCACCTCACCACCTCATCACCTCATCACCCTACTTAGCATAAGGGATGGGATCTTGGAGTCCTAATTCAGCGAAAGCAGCAAGTCGTAACCGGCAAGAATCACAGATACCACATGCAACATCTCCACCAGCATAGCAAGACCAAGTTAATTCCCAAGGAACACCCAATTTATTACCTAATTGAATGATTTCTGTTTTTTTCAGGTTAATGAGAGGAGTATGAATATTAATCGGATTTCCTTCTCGCCCTTGTTTGGTTCCTAAGCGAAAGACTTCCTGCATGGCTTGGATATAATCGGGACGACAATCAGGATATCCAGAATAATCCACAGCATTCACACCTATGTAAACCCTTTGTGCATTAATGCTTTCAGCATATCCCAAGGCAAAGCTCAAAAAAATTGTATTGCGGGCTGGGACATAGGTAATTGGTATATTTTGACCCATCTCCTCTAAATCCCGTCCCTGGGGCAGGTCAATACTATTATCTGTTAAAGCTGAACCTCCCCACTGCCTTAAATCAAAGCTGATAACTTGATGTTCGACAACACCTGCGGCTTTGGCGATTGCTAATGCAGATTGTAACTCTTGGCGATGGCGTTGCTGATAATCAAAGGAAATTGCGTAAGCTTGATAACCATCAACTAATGCTTGGTAAACAACGGTGCTAGAATCTAATCCCCCAGACAATAAAATTACAGCTTTCATTCCTAGATATTATTTAGAGTTTTTTGAGTAATTAGTCACAGGTTATTTTAATTACATATATAAGGATATGTTATTTTATCTTTTTGATAAAAAAAATACAATTTTGACTATATTTATGGCAGATATACAGATGTGGGGAACTTGCGATAATCTTTGAAATTCTTCATAAAGATAACCTCTATGTTAACATCTGGATGGTTTTCAACGGCTCGTCAATGGGAACATAGTAATAGTATCCATGCTAACGACCGTAGCGTCTCTAATTTTTGGTGGTTGAGGAGAAAATCATAGTGCAAGATAGCATTTTAGCGGCAGAAACAAATCTCTATACACAGCGCAAACAGCCACAGCCAATTCGCATAGGCGTGATTGGTGTGGGTAATATGGGACAACACCATGCCCGTGTACTGAGTTTGATGAAAGACGTTGAATTGGTTGGTGTGGCAGATATTAATGTTGAGCGCGGTTTGGAAACTGCTAGCAAATATAAGGTTCGATTTTTTGAGGACTATTGCGATCTACTACCCCATGTAGATGCAGTTTGCATTGCTGTTCCTACCCGTTTACACTACGCTGTGGGTATTAACTGTCTGTTAGCAGGAATTCATGTCCTGATTGAAAAGCCTATAGCAGCTAGTATTTCAGAAGCAGAATCCCTAGTCAATGCCGCAGCGGAATCTGGGTGTATTCTCCAGGTAGGTCATATTGAGCGTTTTAGCCCTGCTTTTCAAGAATTAAGCAAAGTTCTCAAAACAGAAGAAGTATTGGCTCTAGAAGCCCATCGCATGAGTCCTTATACCAATCGAGCAAATGATGTATCCGTGGTGCTAGATTTAATGATCCACGACATCGATTTGTTACTGGAATTAGCTGCTGCACCCGTAGTTAAGTTAACAGCTGGTGGTAGTCGTGCTTTAGACTCTGGGTACTTAGATTACGTGAGTGCTACCTTGGGGTTTGCTAACGGTATTGTTGCTACACTCACCGCTAGTAAGGTCACCCATCGCAAAATTCGCAGCATTGTTGCCCATTGTAAAAATTCATTTACACAAGCAGATTTTCTCCAGAATGAAATTCTCATTCATCGCCATATTGCCGAGAACTCGACAAATCAATATAAAAAAGCACTTTATAAACAAGATGAACTGATCGAAAAAGTCTCAACTAGCAATACTGACAAGCTAGGCGCAGAATTAGACCACTTTGTCAACTGTGTACGTGGTGGAAATCAGCCTTCAGTTGGTGGTCAGCAAGCACTTAAAGCTTTAAGGTTAGCGAGTTTGATTGAACAAATGGTTCTAGAAGATAGGTCTTGGAATTTATTAGATTGGCAGTCTGACTCGAAAATCCACTCATTAACTCCCACTCTTTAAATAGGTTGGGACTTAGGCACTCATAATCAAAAATGAAGTGTGTAGCTAATGCTGGTAAATCGAGTTCCATACTTGTTTGCCAGCAAGTAAGACAAAAATTAAAAAGTAAACCATGGATTTGTAAAAAATGTATAAGATAGCTGAATAAATTTTTACATCAGCTTCAGTGGCGATGGTGGAATTAGTTTGCTAATATACTCAAGACATATGCTGAATAATCCGTGTGAGCTTATAAACAAGCATCTTTCCCGTCTTGGAAAATTATTTTAGGGGTTTGTTGTTGTCCGTGGTGTCCTATGGATTTAAGGGCAAGTAAACAAGCAATAAAGGATGTAAAAAAGACATTTACATGGGGGACGTACTTAAAATAGATGTTTTTGTGTAAAAACAAACCTTGACTTTATTTAACTTTCGTCTAAATCTTGTCAAAGTAATGCTTAAATGCGATCGCTGGAGTAAAATTTAGCATAGTTATAGATACAGTTGACGTGCCCAAAAACATCTGGTAGCACGCTTTTTTGTAACACGAGCATGTTAACTTTTTAGAGCTAGGTAAAAACTAGGAGCTTTCATGACAGACCAACCATCTGCCGCTACCCCAATGAATGCCGCTGCTATTCCCATGAATAGGGTATCGG
>JASJCX010000233.1 GCA_030065255.1 Calothrix sp. MO_167.B42
TTTGGTGGCGGTGAGGGAATCCAAGCTAGTTCTTCTGTAATATGGGCAATATCGCTGGGAGCTTGACAACTGTTAAGGCGATTGATAGCGATATGAACCATTGCTGTGGCTGCAACTGGCTGCTGATTAGTGGAAGTGGTGAGGTAATTGATGGTTTCGCGGGCAATTGTGGGATTTTTCTGATAGGCTTCTACAATCATCTCAGCCATGAAAGGTAAGGGTAAGTAAATCAGTTCGTCGAAACGAGGGGGTAAGTAACGCAGTAGTGGAGCAGGATTTGTTTGCAGGCTGAAAAAACCCAGGATGAACATCCATAGTAATTCTGGTAGCCAAAAGTAAACCCGCAAAACCCCAAGAATATACGCCACGCCGAGCGCCACGCTGACCGCCACGCCGAGCGCCACGCCGACCGCCATGCCTCCCACCACGCCGAGCGCCACGCTGACCGCCACGCCGATCACCACGCCGAACACCACGCCGAGCGTCACGCCGAGCGCCACGCCGACCGCCACGCCGACCGCCACGCCGAACGCCACGCCGAACGCCACGCCGAGCGCCACGCCGAGCGCCACGCCGACCGCCACGCCGAACGCCACGCCGAACGCCACGCCGAACGCCACGCCGACCGCCACGCCGAACGCCACGCCGAACGCCACGCCGAACGCCAAGAATGCAAATTGAGCTAAATTAGATGGCAGGTTAGTGAGAAAAGGTAAAGCTTGTAGTAGCGATCGCATTGTCTCTGGTGTAAGACGCAAACTAGCATTCCAAATCAAGATTATTGCACTGGAAATCCATACAAATCTGGTAAACCATTTTTCCAGCCTTTGATTATCGCCACGCGCCACCGTTAAGCCAATCAACCATCCTAACCAAAATTGACCGCTACGAAACCAGTTAAAGGAATCATCACTAAATAATGTATATGTTGGTGCTACCAGTAATACAGCCAATACTGGGGTAACAGCAGTTAACCACCAAACCTGTCTTGCATAGCGACGCAAGCGGGGATTATTGCGAAACTCCTCTTGCATGGAAAAGGGATTAGTATCAGCCTTAAGCTCTGGATGAATTTCCTGCAACCACCGTTCAAAGGTAAAAGGTTTAAAGTAAATCCAGTATAGGAGGCGGAGACATTCTGTAATGTAGGTCATTATTGGTGTCAACTTCAGGTACAAATGGCTTAATGCTTGGCTTACAAACCCACCCGGAAATAAATAATACCTTAGTCCACATTCCCACCTTGAAATAAATTTCAAGGCTAATAAACCAAGCACGTTAAAACGCGCTGAAATTCTTTCCCAGTCTGATTTATCAGACTTTGCCTTTGAGCCTGGGAATTAATTCCTAGGCGGAAATCTGGGCTAGTTGAGAATCCTCCGAGTTTTTATTTTCTCACCCCAATACTTTATTTACCAAGTTTAATAACCACTGCCACGTATTTGACTTGGTGACTAAACCAAACACAACCGCAATAATCGCCCCCAAAACCACTATCCCCAAAAACCAGTTACTCCAATCATCCAAACTATTACCGATAAATTTAGGTATCCTACCGATACGCACAGGTAAATCCCAAATTAACCATCGCAAACCCCACCACCACCTGGGGGAACCCATTCTTGCACGGGGTAAACGCTTTAATTCTTCTGCAAAACGTTTTTCCACCCAGTTGTTCTTTTCTCCTTGCTGACGTGCTTCCCACACTAAACCACCAGCTATTTGCAGTAAAAAAGGATGATATCCTCCCAACTTGAGGGTTAAATCCTGCTCTGCTGTACCCCATGCAATAACTTGAGTATTGCTGACATTATTAGTTTGGTTGTTGTATGAATTTTTCAGAGGTAAACAAACTAACTCCTTTGCTGCTTCTGGTGTCAATTCATCCAATTTCAAAACATGACCCAAATTGAAAAACGAAGAAGTCAGTTGACGTTGTTTAGCATAGATATCTAACTTTTTTAGGGAAGCTATCACCAACATCAACTTATTGTTATCCATCAAAGAGCGCAAATTATCGTAAAACCCATCATTAAATTCTTGGGAATACTTGAACAAAACCTGAAAATCATCCAAGCAAATCACAGGTAATAAGCCTTGATTCTTAAACTCCGCCATCGCCACAGAAAAAGCTTGACGATTCAGGGGACTAACTTGTAGTGCATTGATTAAACTTGGTTTTGTCCTTACCCTAGGGCGACTAATTAACTCCTGAGCCACAGACAGATAAAAATCCTCTTCTCGCTGACAGGATGCACTTTGTAAAGATAAATAAATCACCACATAACGGCTGGAATCTGGTACTCGCGTTTCCCAAGTTTGAACAAAATGATACAGCAGGGAAGACTTACCAATGCGCTTGTCACCATAAATATTGATACTCGTGGGCTGTGGGCCCGCCATGCGTGATGTGACCGCGTTTAGTTCATATTTACGACCAAAAAACAGCCGGGGATTTTGTAGCATCCCGCCAGCGACGAAGGGGTTGGAAGTAAGCACGCCAGGATTCATGGAAAATTTTATACCAATTGTAGCGTTTTGTGGGTTGGACAGATGTGTGTATACCTGACCTTAACAAGAACTAGGAAAACCTCACCCTGTCCTGGGGACATCCCTCTGCTTAATCAGAACCAGGAAAACCTCACCCTGTCCTGGGGACATCCCTCTGCTTAATCAGAACCAGGAAAACCTCACCCTGTCCTTACGGACATCCCTCTCCTTAATAAGGAGAGGGAAAGATTTTTACGCAGTAAAAAGCGAGGGTGAGGTAAATTTTTATCTCCTTTATAGGAAAAAAGATCCCGGAATCTGAGATTCTGAATTAATCTATCTCTATGGAGTTGTGCTATGCCTGCAATTATCTGCAACAGTGTAGGTAGTTCACAACCAACCGATAAATTTATTAAGAAAAATCAAAACAGGCGTTTTTGCTCAATTCCCTTGTGAAGTCTTAACTTAAAGCCTTAGAAAATAGGAAAACTACCTATGAATAATCCATCACCAAACGCCCAAGAAAAATTCTTACCTGTGATTGAATTAGAAATAGCTAGGCGCAGATATAAATACAACTATAACCTAATTCCCCCCATTGCTATGGTGGATGATCTTCCTAGTGGGGAAAATTTCTCTCGTGGTTGGTTACGTTTATTAGCAGAAGAATTAAAAGTTGTTTTTGTCAATACACTGATTACGAACCGGGGGAATTATGGTTCCCTAAAGGTGAATGATGATGTGAGAAATTTTATTCTGGAAGTGGTACTCAAAGGAGCAATACCTTTCCAGTTGGGCTTAATTGCTGGATTGTTACAAATTCTCCCCCAATTAATACTCCAAGGAACGTCACAAAATTATAAAGAAATTGATGATTTGTTCTTTGCTGTACTTGAATCCAGTGGCCTGTCAATCTTTGGTAATTCCCTGAACCGGATTCTCAACCATCTGTCTCAAGGACATCCCACAGGACATGTGAAGGATTTACAGGAATATGACAAGCTGTTTCCCCAAATTGAACTCCCAGAAATTGCTGATAATTTCCAATCAGATGAAGTTTTTGCCTATACGAGGGTTGCCGGGTATAACCCCGTCATGATTAAGCAGGTAAATGAACTGGGAGATAGGTTCCCAGTGACGGAGACTCAATACCAAGAAGTAATGGGAAGCGATGATTCCTTAGCCGCAGCAGGGGAGGAAGGAAGGCTTTATCTGGCTGATTATGGCATCTTGGAAGGGGCTGTTAATGGTACCTTCCCCCAATACCAAAAGTATATTTATGCTCCCCTAGCATTGTTTGCAGTTCCCAAAGGTACAGACTCCTCCCGCCTCATGCGTCCAGTGGCCATTCAGTGCGGCCAACATCCAGAGGATCTACCGATTTGTACCCCTAATTCGGGTAAATATGCATGGTTATTCGCTAAAACCATTGTGGAAATCGCAGATGCTAATTTCCACGAAGCCGTTACCCACCTAGGAAGAACTCACCTATTTGTTGGGCCATTTGCGATCGCAACCCATCGCCAATTACTGGATAATCATCCTGTAAGCTTATTACTCCGCCCACATTTTGAAGGTACTTTAGCTATCAATAATGCCGCCCAAAGCAGTCTGATTGCCCCTGGTGGTGGTGTGGATCAATTACTTTCAGCAACAATTGATAATTCCCGAATTCTAGCAGCAGTCGGGGTACAAAGCTACGGCTTCAATGAAGCAATGTTATCAAACCAACTGCAAAAACGTGGTGTAGATGACACCGCCACCCTACCTGTATATCCTTACCGGGATGATGCTTTACTGATTTGGGATGCAATTCGTCAATGGGTATGTGACTATTTAAATATTCACTATAAGAATGATGAAGATGTGCTAAATGATACTGCACTCCAGCATTGGGCGCAGGAAGTCAGTGCTTATGATGGTGGACGAGTTCCTGATTTTGGCCAAACCGATGGGCGCATAGAGACTTTAGATTACCTGATTGATGCATTAACACTAATTATTTTCACAGCTAGCGCCCAACACGCTGCGGTGAATTTCCCCCAAAAAGGGATGATGAGCTACCCCCCAGCAGTACCCCTAGCTGGTTATCAGCCAGCCTCCGTTCTCAATGGTGAGGTGAGCCAACAGGACTACTTAAATTTACTCCCTCCCCTAGAACAGGTGCAAACACAATTAAATTTGGTGTCTTTGCTTGGTTCTGTTTATTATAATCGCCTTGGTGATTACCCAGAGAATCACTTCTCGGATTCCTCTGTCACATCAGCTTTGCAAAGATTTAAAACAAAACTTGAAGAAATTGAACAAACAATTAAACAACGCAATCAAAATCGCCCAACATACGAATACCTACTTCCTTCTAAAATCCCTCAAAGTATTAATATTTAGCAAATTTGATTTGCTGGTTCTGATGCATATCTATAATGGATAAAATTTCCATACTTGGGAACTTTCGCACAGCTGACGTAATAATTTCATTACGGAAGTTGTGCGTATATTTTATACTTAAATGAATAGCATAATTACGTAAATACCTGGGATTATTTGCCTACAAAGATCCTGGTGCAAGGGTAACACGGTAATTCCTGCCAATGACAAATTAGTTTAGTTTGTGGCAGTGGTGAAATATAATAACAGAGTTTTCGATAAATTTTAGGGAATTCCCTCTACATTTGGGAATATTCTGCCCCATAACATAATTGACATGATTTTCCGCCCTTAGATCCATCAAAACAATTAAATCTATTAACTTAAGATTAAGGGTATATTATGTCTAGCTCATTAATACTATTCTTGGAAAGTTTTGTTCAATTGTGTTAATTTGTGAGAATAAACATAATTTATAAATTAAATCGGTAGCAAGGAAATTAGGAAATGTCTGGAAGCAGTTTTTATGGAAAACAAAGTTTTAAAGTTTTAAGCAGATACCGCGAAAAAGCATCTGATAAACTGAAAAAAGTATGGCAATTATGGTGGATGCAATTAGTTGAATCTGTACCTTTCCTAATTGCTTGTGCTGTTTTTTTAATTGTTATTAGTTTAAAAAGTCCTGTCTTACTTTTTTGTTTATTAGCCGGTAGCTTGATAACATTGATAGTCCAGCAAGTAGGGCAACAGGTCAATTTGTCAAGTAACCAGCGCATATTGTTACAAATTTTAGCAATAGGGACAATTTTAAGTTTATTTTGGCTAGACTATTTTGCAGCACCAGCCCAAGCACAATTTTTCGGTAAAGCTGAGGCTTTTTTCAAAACTAACTTAACCCAAGGAACCACCAATGCGGGGGGAACACAAGGAGCAGTCACTTTGGTTTTCCTTGTTTTACGGGCAATTTTCCTACTTTATATCGCTGTTTCTTTAATTGGTGTGGTGAATGCAGTTCGCAAGGATGAGGATTGGCAAAGTATAGCGAGAACGCCGTTGTTAGTAGTGATTGCTGTGGTAGTTGCTGATGTGTTGACTGGTTTTATAATTGGGGATGGTAGCAATTAATTGCCCAGAAAATAAATAAAGCAACTCAATTTGTTATGGCTCAGGAAAAAGACCAAGAATTTCGACCAGTCAATCAAATATTAGGAGTCCAGCCTTCCTTGGGACCAGTTCCCGCCGACCAAATCTTTCCTTGGACTGTGATTGCTTTGGGGGCTTATTTTATCATCAATGGAATCTTTGGAGGTTTATTCGCCGATGATTTTCAAAGGTGGTTATGGACGGGATTAATTACTGGTTGGGGGATTGCAACTTGGTGGATATTGAGTGGTGGTAGGAGTTGGCGGTTTTTAAGTAAATTCATTGGGGTGCCTAACTGGACAAGGGGTATTGCTCGTTATCATAGCTTTCTGGAAGTGAACTATGAAGCCGAAAATCGGAAAACAAAACGTCAGCGTCGCCGGAGATGAAACTAGGTTAACGCCATTTGAAGATGCCCTACATCTATCAACGATGTTGCGTGTCTCTTTGAATGGTAGGGATGTAGGTGGATATATTTTAACTAAGGGAGCCCAAAAAGATAGGTTTTGTTTTGTTTTTGGTTTTGAATGTGAAGGCATACATACTACTTTGAGACCCGAACAAATAGATACTATTTGTGATAGTATTGAGGCTGGTTTAAAGGATATTCCTGAAGGGGAAAGAATTACTTTTCATTTGGGTTCTTTCAGCGATCAAAAACAGCGTCAACAAGAATTAGCCCAATTAATTAAAAAAACATCTTCAGCAGATATCAAGTATTTGTTAATGGCAGAACGGGCGAGAATCCAAGAATTAACTCGCACTGGCATTCGCAAGCCAAAATCTCTGAAAATATATGTTACCTATACCATTGAGCCTAGTAATACTAATACCAATGATTGGATAGAGAGATTACTATCCAAGGGTGAGGTATGGTGGTTAAAGTTTAAAGGTGAGGTGGGCAGTACGGAAAACGAGCGCATTGAAACCTTAGTGATTAATGCCTATAAAGAGGGTTTTCGCCGTTGGGAACAACTGCTATCGAATAAGATGGGCTTGAATGTGAAGGCCTTGACTGCGGTGGATTTGTGGGGCACCATTTGGTACAGATTTAATGATACCCAGCCCATAGATATTCCCCAATTAATTACTTTAGATGAAAATGGGTTACATGAGCAAGTTTATTCCGATTTAGCTAGTACTAAATTGCTCATAGATAATCTGCACAGCACCACCTTATTAATGGAATCTAAGGTGCCGGCGGCCGATAGACGGTGGGTGAATGTGAATAACCGCTATGTGGGGGTGATGACGTTTCTAGAGAAGCCCGGAGGGTGGCAGAATAAATCATCACAATTGCGCTATTTATGGGAATTATTGGCAAGGGAAACAGTCATAGACACGGAGATTTTTTGTCAGCTGAGTGGAGCCAATCCAGCTATTGTGAAAACCACCTTGCAACGGGTGCTAAAACAATCGAATATGTCCGCAATGATGGCCCAAGAAAAAAGTAAAACCATTGATGTCAACGCCCAATTAAAATTAAAGAAATCAGTCGCGGCCCAAGAGCAAATTTATGAAGGTGCAGTTCCCGTTTATACTAGTATTGCTATTTTAGTCCATCGTTCTAGTTTAGAGAAATTAGAAGAAGCCACAAGGTATATTGAAAACTGTTTCCAACGTCCGGCCCAGGTGATTAGGGAAACAGAATATGCTTGGAAAATTTGGTTACAAACCCTGCCAATTGTGTGGGAAAGTTTATTAGCAAGACCATTCAACCGTCGCCAAATTTATTTAACCAATGAAGTACCGGGATTAATGCCCTTAGTTACCACCAAAAAAGGCGATCGCCAAGGCTTTGAATTGATTGCGGAGGAGGGAGGAACTCCCATACATTTAGACTTATTTAACCAGCATAAAAACCTAGCTTTGTTTGCTACCACCAGGGCAGGTAAATCCGTATTAGTATCGGGAATTTTAACCCAGGCTTTAGCACATAATATACCCGTGGTGGCATTAGACTTTCCCAAACCCGACGGTACATCTACCTTTACCGACTATACAGAATTTATGGGTCGGAACGGGGCATATTTCGATATTTCCAAACAATCGAACAATTTGTTTGAACAACCAGATTTGCGATCGCTATCCTTAGAAGAACAACGCGATCGACAACAAGATTATATCGGATTTTTGGAATCGGCCTTAATGACCATGGTTTTAGGCTCATCCATCGAGAGTCAGTTATTAGCCCAAACCGTGCGCTCTGTCCTTAATCTAGCATTAACAGCATTTTTTGCCGATGAAGGCATCCAGCAGCGATATCACAAGGCAATGGTAGGAGGTTTTGGTAGTCATGCTTGGCATAGAACCCCCACCTTGCAGGATTTTCTCACCTTTTGCGCCCCCGAATACCTACAATTAGATACCATTGGCGGCAGAGTAGAAGATGCACTCAGCCACATTCACCTGCGATTACGATTCTGGCTATCCAGTCGGGTAGGTAAATCCATCTCTTCCCCCTCCAGTTTCCGCACCGACGCACCCCTGTTAGTATTTGCCTTGAGAAACCTTGCAGATAGCGAAGATGCGGCCATATTATCCCTCAGTGCCTATTCTGCCGCCTTGCGCCGCGCCTTGAGTAGTCCCGCCTCCATCTTCTTTATTGATGAAGCACCAATTCTGTTTGAGTTTGACCAAATTTCCGACTTAGTGGGGAGGATATGTGCCAACGGTGCCAAAGCTGGTATTAGGGTAATTTTATCAGCCCAAGACCCCGATACCATTGCCAAATCCAAAGCAGCATCCAAAATTTTACAGAACCTCACCACGAGATTAATTGGTCGAATTCAGCCAGTGGCGGTGGATAGCTTTGTGGATATTTTAAAATATCCGCGAGAAATTATTGCCCGTAATGCCACAGAAAGCTTTTTCCCCAAAAAAGAAGG
>JASJCX010000234.1 GCA_030065255.1 Calothrix sp. MO_167.B42
CTTGATTCTACTACTACGTCTGGCAAGTTTAAGAGTTGAGTAAGAACTCTTTTCATAATTAATTTTACTAAAAAATTAAGATGTATCCTAATATTTTAGCACGTTAATTACGCAAGAGCCAGTGTTGCTGCTTCTGGAGGAAACTTTGTACCGGAACGTCCGACAAGATTTTCTGGTGATAAAAATGCTCCAGAACTACCATACATAGAACCTAAAGGAGTGATGGAGATGATGTATTTGAACATAAGTGCCAACCTACGTTAATCATGTCATTAATCCATGCAATTATGGCTGTAGCGCATTCGTAGCCATCTGCATCATCACTAAATCCAACTAAATGTTTGGCGGATTTGGGATGAGATAGTTTGTCAATATATTCTTTAGGAAAGTAAAATTTTAAGAACTTGATTGCAAAACTATAATCAAAACTTTGGGGGTCTATTTTAAAAGCATGTCGAGATTGTAATTGTGCTAAATCTTGATAAATATGGCTCCAATTAGATTTACCGTCCCTATCTTTATATGTAGTTAATATCTGTAAATTATCCCAAGGGCAAGTCCATTGGATATACTGACCACTATTAAATAAAACTCTGATAGTTACTCGATTACGTCCCAAAGATTTAGCAAGTTTTTCTGCCTCTCGACAATGCTTTAAAACATCCCTTTGGGGTACGCTATGAGCTGCCCAAATAAACCCTACACTTAAATTAATATCACGTCCATGTTGTTGCCATTGTTGGGGTAATGTCAGCAACCAATCAAAAGCCTGTTGGGGTTGAATTGCATCTTGCTTTTTCTCGCTATAAATAACTCCTAAAAAATCATCTCCACCTGCATAAACAACCCTACCTAATGATTCGGGAAAATCTCGATAAAAGTTTTTCCCCCACTCCCGCATATCTTGACTAAATCGTTTAACTTCAGTTATTCCATTCTCCTGTTTTGCCAGTTTTTTGAGATACTTCCCAACCTCGTCCCCATCACCCATAAACCAACCAGTCCATCGTCCCTTATCTTGCTCAGTTATCTGTTCTGGACGACGATAAATATCACTAAAACTATCTTCTAGGACTGACATTTCCAGACTTTTAGCAATTTCTGGTCGAGTCACCAATCGCTTAACTAGTTCTGGTATACTTAACCTTTCATTGGGTGCAATATATTTACCTTCGGGTTCATCCCCCGGTTTGGGATCTTCCGATACACAAGCCAATTCGTAGTAGAATTCCTTAATTGCATTCTCTTCATCTCCCCACTTACGCTTGTTCGGGTTTCTGTCTTCCGCACCTAAACCGGGAAACGCAATTCCATCGGTTCCCGTGAGACTGGAACTTTCACCAATCCAATTCACCGCAGTCCATCCACGGGAAAGCTTACAATTCTCCAAGTCATCCATGGCTGTTTGGATGGTATTCCCCGTTCCCACAAAGATTTCCCAGGTATAATTTCCCCATTTTCCCCAATCTTCTTGCCAGTGGTACTTATATCCTGGTGGAGGTAGTTTTTTCTCAATCCACTCTCGACATTCTTTTAAGACTTGCTTCCAGGCTGACAGCATGGCTGTTCTTACCTGTTCTTCAGTAAAATTACCTTTGAGAAGGATGCGATTTGGCATTCCCCTTTGCACTTTGATTCGTGCTGGCGAGATGACATCTTCTGAATTGGCAAGTTTGACTATCTGCTGACTGAGATAGGAAAGTATTTGCGAAGCACCATACAAGTCTCGAAGTTTACGGGATTTTTCAATAAATCCTTGCACAGGGGCAAAGGTAATTGCAGTATATATTACTTCATCAGCCATACTCTTACTCTAGTGAGTTTGTCGCCGAAATCTATATACAAACAGGAAAATACTACAACAGGATATTTGGTAACAAAGTAAAATTACTTGTTTTTTTAATATCAGTAGTTGTTCGTTGTTTGTCGTCGTTAGTGCTTATTGTTGCAGATGTAGTTTGAAGTGCAAGGGGTGTTTGTGCGAATGACGAATGAGGGAAGTAAAAAGTAAAAAGTAAAAAGTTAAAAGTTAAAAGGCCAAAGAAGGAAGGGTTAGGATGCCAGGAGTTGTAGATAGAATAAAACGGTGGAAGCACAATAATCCTTGCGCTCTCGCATTAGCCAAAAAAGTTGGAAAAACAATTGTAAAGAAATGTAAATTTGTGGGGGTAGGGTAGTGGCTGAAAACACTATTATTTGGTTGACCCCCACAAATCGCTTTCTAGGTAAGGGTTTGAGGTGGTTGGGTATGAGGTTTATTCTCAATAATTTGCGGTTGTTGACAGGTAATTTTGACCCCCCACAAATTTGGTGGTGTATAATCTTCTCAGGGTAAGGCTTCTGGAAGCCAAGCCTTTAGACTTCTCTTGAAGTCGAATTAATGGAAACTTTTCGAACTCTTTAATGAGGACCCAGAAGCCGAAACTTTAGACTTCTCTTGAAGTCGAATTAATGGAAACAATATTTATAATTACCTGGGGCTCCGCTGTAAAAAGCGGCTTTAGACTTCTCTTGAAGTCGAATTAATGGAAACGCGTCCGTATAACTAGAAGACGCAGCCGCCCCATAGAGCTTTAGACTTCTCTTGAAGTCGAATTAATGGAAACTTTACTGTGTGGCGGCTAATTTGGTCTGCCGTTGAGAAGAAAACTTTAGACTTCTCTTGAAGTCGAATTAATGGAAACTAGATGGGTTCCACAGCAACTTCTACTTCTCCAAGAGCTTTAGACTTCTCTTGAAGTCGAATTAATGGAAACCTTACTTTAAAGCAGAGTACCCCTTTAGGGTTCTGGTAGCTCTTTAGACTTCTCTTGAAGTCGAATTAATAGAAACTAGCACCTTTTTTTAATAAAGAGATGCTAGTTTTTTAATTAAAAAATAGAGGCTTACTTTTGAGAATAATGGGGATTATCTTTTTACTTTTTACTTTTATCTTTTTACTTTTTTAGGCGAAATAATCAACCTTTCTGATATATCAGTTGTTTCTCAAGTAATAGCGATCGCTTTCTCGGAAATAACTGATGTAATTAAATATGATGGGAATAGCTTGTCGGTTTTACCCACAGACCAGTGGAGCGATCGCGCGAGAAAAAGTGTAAAATCGATTACTGTTACCGAAACTGCCACCAGGAATGGAACTAGTAAAACCATGACGGTGACAATGCATGACAAGCTGAACGCCCTTGACAAGTTGATGCGTCGTTTGAGGCTATATCCAAAGGAAATGTCCGTAATGCAAGCGGTGCAGTATCTCGTAGCTCAGGGATTGATGACAGATAAACAAGCGGAAGTAATATTGAATGGCAATAATTTGTATTTTCGAGGATATTGTAGATGAGTGAAGCAATTACCCAGATTCCGGTGAGTGAATTAATTCCGATGCTGAGTGCTATTTCAGATCGCAACTGGGAAAAGTTCCAGGGAGTTGAGAAAGAGTTTGTTGCAAAACATGGTGTAGAAGCTTGGGAAGATTTTTTCGCTGACCGCCTAAAACCTGCATTAGATAAAGATTCTGACCGATGGCTACTAGCTCAGTGGTGCGGTACAGATATTGCGTGCTGAACATTAAAGCCTTTAGGTAAATTTGATGACCAATGCAGAAAATATTAACGCTAGGTTGGATGCGCTAACCCAGCGAGTAAACAATCTTGAGCTGGTTACGGGTACGTTTGGCACGAGTCAAGTAGCTATTGCCCAGATATATAGCAGGTTGGATAATTTTGCTGATGCTACCAACAATAATTTTAGTCAAATTAGCGAAAGATTTGACCGCGTAGAAGGTAGGTTAAGGGCTATAGAGACAACTCAAGCCGAACATACAGAGGTGCTGGCAAGTCATACGGAGGCGCTGGCGAGTCATACTCAATTGCTGAATGAGATTTTGCGGATATTGCGGGATAGGAATGGGGGTAGTGGAATTTGACTAAAACCGCTGAATAGAAAATGGTTCAATTGCCAGGGAACTCTTGTGATTCAAAATCAACTCCGACATAATTCGTCCCACCACGGGTGACAGTTGGAAGCCGTGAGCGGAAAAACCGAAAGCGTGATACACGTTGGGTGCTTTAGCACTGGCACCAATGACGGGAATGCGGTCGGGCATAAATGCCTCCAAGCCTGCCCAAGTTCTGACAATACGCACATCAGCCATCCTAGGAAACAGTTCCTGGACGGTGCGGCTGCTTTCACTGAGTTTTACAAAGTCAATCTCTGTAGTTTCGGCTACCATGTCATACTCAGCAAGATAAGCCCCACCAATCAGTACCGTGCCGTTCTGCATCTGTTTAAAAGATAACTTCCGGTTAGCTACACCCACTACAGGGTCAAGGAAATGGGGTAAACGCTCAGTTACCATCATCATTGGGGCACCTACTTTTAGGGGCACTGGTTCATCTAAGTAGTTACAAACTTCCCCAGCCCAGGCACCAGCACAATTAACTAGTACTGGAGCATCAAATTTAACTTTTTCTGTCACCACCCGCCAACAGTCCCCCAACCGATCTAACCCAGTCACCCGGCAACCCGTGCGATACTCCACTCCCAGGGACTGGGCTTTACGACGAAAGGCGGTGAGTGCATGGTATGGACGGGCAAAACCATCCCCGGCTGTATACAGCCCACCGACGCAATGGGGGGCAAGGGCAGGCACCAGTTGGTAGAGGCGATCGCGTTCTATAATTTGTTCATGGTCAAAGCCCAGGGAACGTACCAGGGCAGCCCGTGACTCTAGCTTCTCTAAATCAGCTGCATTCTCCGCCACCCGCACCTGACCACTGAGTTTCACATCACAGTCACTACCAACTAAGGAATAGATATCCCGCCACATTTGGGCGGCAACCACCGCTAAGGGAATCTCTGCCGGATGGCGATTTAGGCGACGCAAACCACCCGCGTTGACTCCGGAGGCATGACGACCAGGGCTGTTTTTTTCCACCACAATTACCCTTTGTCCGCTCCTGGCTAGGTGTAGAGCCGTGGAAGACCCCATCAAGCCACCGCCAATAATCACCACATCAACCTTCAATCCTCTGTCCTCCTAAGTTAGCTAGTTGGGCAATGCTCAGGGGTCGTATCGGTGGACGTACCCGGAAGGGAGTATAGTCGGAGACTGGGCGCTTGTTCTCGGCGGCGACGATATGGGCAACTGCTGAGGCACACTGCCTTCCCTGGCAGGGTCCCATCCCACAGCGGAGGTAAAATTTTACCTGATTGGGATTGCTGTGTTCCTCCCTTACTGCTTGGCGGATTTGCCCTGCCGAAATTTCTTCACAACGACATACCAAGGTCTCGTCATCAGGGGGGACGAGTAGAGAATTAGGTAGACGGTATAAAGCTTCTAAAAATGGACGGACTTGTAGGTCTTTCTGCATCCATTGCAGGTCATCCTTGCCCATGCGATCGCGCTGTTGGCTGCTGATAATATCCAAGCTCCGAGCCACTTCTAGGGCAGCTAAACGTCCGCTATGTTCGGCACTACGGGCACCACCAATACCCGCATTATCACCGACTACCGTAATTCCAGGCACATTGGTGTTGCCCCACATATCTACCTGGGGTCGCCAACACTGCTGACCATCATCCCAGATGTGCTGGCAACCAGCGGCTTTGGTGAGATTTGTTCTGGGAATCACACCAAAATGCACCAAGAGACTGTCCGTGGTGATAGTCTCGCGCCTCCTGATTCCCGGAATATCCCAACCGTATGTTACTGCCTCAACCTGGTCGTCGCCTTGAGCCTGCAATCTGGAAATCCCGTAGTAAATTGGTACTCCACCTTTATGCAAGTCCAGGGTGTATTTTAAACCACGGCTGATGTAATTACCTGCTCCCAATGCCCTTGGTAAAAGCGGTGCGGCACGCCAAAAGTTACTGACTGGGGAGAGTTCCAGCACAGCTTTCACCGATACCCCAGCCCGGAGGTATTGCCAAGCAACCAGCAGTGGTAAAGGTCCAACACCAGCGATTACCGTCCCATTGGCGGGAACAACCCCAGAGGTTTTCAGTAATATTTGGGCTGCTCCCACATTCATCACCCCTGGCAATGTCCAGCCAGGAAAAGGCACTGGGCGCTCTATTGCTCCACTGGCAACTATTACCCGTTCGGCTTGAATTATAGATGCCTGATCATGATGCAGGATGCCAATCTGACGATGGGAATTCAAAGACCAAATAGTGGTATTGGGCAAATACTTAGCTCCACTAGCCCCGAATGCTTTGACCAAATCAGCACCCCGTTGGTAATCTGCACCCAGCAGCGCCGACCTGTGTGCGGGGTTATTGGTGATAGCCCGGTAAATTTGTCCACCGGGGGATGGCTGCTCATCAAGTACCACCACATTCATACCCAAACTAGCAGCGGTGGTGGCAGCACAAAGCCCTCCAGGTCCCGCACCAATCACTACAAGCTGATAATTGACTTTCATCCTACTCCCTGCTGGCGACGAATCTTCATCCCTTCTGCAACCTGCACCTGACAAGCTTGACGGTTGGGCAACCCGTCGATTTCCATCAAACACTCAAAGCACACACCCATCATGCATAAAGGTGCGCGGGGTGCCCCAGATATGGGAGTGGTGCGGGTATAACCCAAATTATGGACTAAAACTGCCGCCGCCACGGTTTCGCCCACGGCTACTTGAACATCCTCGCCTTCAATATTGACTGTGACTGTATTGCCATTAAATTCCCTCAGGCGCTTAAACATTATAGTTTCGCTCCCCCTTCCATTGCCTCAGAATTAGAGCTTCACTTTCGATGCTAAACTAGGATGCTCAAACACCATACTCTGTTGCAAGTTTAGCTTTATGCCCTTTTGGTTTTTACGGGCTCGATTAAACATAGCCATGGCGATCGCCACATCAATATATGCTAAACCAACTGCATTGAAATATATCCGTTCAGTTTCCGATTCACGACCAGGCTTTTTCCCAGACACCAATTCATGTAAATCTGCATGGATATTGCTGGCGTTAATCACCCCTTCTTTATACATCCTACTTAAGGTCTGGGTGCGGTGGGTGACTGTTTCCCAATCGTCGCACACTATCTTATCTGCCTGTAATGCCACCTCAAACTCATCTTCCCAGCCGCCTATATGGCTGTAGAAAGTACCTGGTTTCACCCATGCAGCCTTGAGTAGGGGAGCTTGGGCGCTGGTAGCGGTCACCAGAATATCGGCATCTTCCATTGCCTTCTGGGCATTAGTATTAGTTGATACAAACTCCATATCTGGATATAACTGTGAGAGTTCAGCAATAAACTGTGACTCATGGGTCACAGAGTGCTTTGCTGCTACTCGACACTGCTTGAGACTGGGACATACTGCTTTCATCGCAATTAGATGCATCTTTGCCTGTTCCCCAGCACCAATGAACCCAATTACTTCAGAATCCTTACGGGCTAAGTGTTTGGCAGCAACACCACCCATAGCTGCTACCCGCATATTCGATGCCAGAGTGCCTTCCATAACGCAGATGGGGAAACCCGTCTCAATTTCTGACAAGATAAAAAGGGCAGATAAATTTTGCTGATCATGTTGGATGGGATTCATGGGAAATACCGAAACCCATTTCACCCCGCACACCTTTTCATCCAGGAGGGTTGCCGGTAGACAGTTAATCCGTTCTTGGGTCGCCTGATTGAAAATCTGCACAATTTTCTCAGGAAAAATTACATGATGCCTCTCAAATTCCATCATGGCTTTTTCGGCAATATCCATGACCATGCGAATATCGAAGCAGCCGGCATTAAGCAGGTCTTCCTGAGATAAATAAGTGAAGCTAAGATGATGTTTATTACTCATGGATGGAGTTTATTTAAACCTGTTGTCAAACAAATTTGATGATTATCAACACTAGATGGTGAACAAAATCTGTGAAACAATTTTTGTCAACCACTTACCGAAACGTGACCAAAGCCCCTAATTTCTAACGCCACTTGCTACAGCCGGGGGAACCCCGGCAACGCAGTGGCGGGGGTTATGGGGATGTAGGGCGCAGGAGAATTTATTCCCATTTGTTATAATTAAATAGTCTCAGGTAGCATATCCGCCCATACAGGACGACCCGATGTTAGATTAGGATCTATTTCCGGGTGAAACACGACAGTTCGGGAAATAAAAAAGACAACTTGGTAGCGAAAACAAGTAAAAGAGTTAGGGAACCGAAAGGATGCCCACACACCAGAAAAATAAATATTTTGTTCATTGAAAAGGTATGGCGGGGCACGCGATAACTCTAGGTTAAATATCCTAGTAAGTCTCTGGAGATAATGCCCTCTGGGACTATTTAAGTTGAACTCATTCATTGGTTCTTTTGAATAGTGTAATGGTTTAAGTACTGCCGCAAGGATAAATAGTTGTAAGGCGTGTCTAAGAAAGAGAAAACCCAAGGAGCAATTCTTGGAATCCCCCGCCTTATAGGCGTGGGGAGAATGTCAATACACTGCTAATTATTTATTTGATTACCTATATCTTATCTAAAATGATTATTAGGATGACTGTCAATCCAATCCTGCTGCTATCAAATTTTGGGCATTGCTGAATGGAGGGATGATTTTGCGCGGTTGAGGCTTTTTTCTCAATTTTGACTACTGTTACGATTTATGACAATGCATGGATACAAGTCAGAAAGATACATCATTTTTTGGCTCAATCTGCTTAACACGAACTCAGGTTAAATATATCGCCAATGCGGTGGAATTCGTTCGTTAGATTTCTTGCAAGCAACTGCATTCGCTCATGTGGGTTATTATCTGCAAGTTGCACACTTGTGTTTCTCTGCTGCCAGAGTTATATCATGTCCGGAGGCATACCCATAGTATGTCATTGCGAGTGGAACGAAGTGAAACGACGCATAAGCCCTAACGGGCACGCTCCGCGAACACAAGGTCTTTGGGATTGCTTCCCTACTCTGCGAGAACGCTTTCAGCGAACGGTCGCAATGA
>JASJCX010000235.1 GCA_030065255.1 Calothrix sp. MO_167.B42
AGACATCGGGTAAAAAGTTCATTTCAATCACATTCACACCCTGTCCACTACAAGCCTCACACCGTCCACCTTTGACATTAAAGGAAAACTGTCCCCGCTTATAACCCCGTGTTTTCGCTTCTATGGTTTGAGCAAATACTTCCCGAATGGCATCAAACACCCCGGTATAAGTCGCTGGATTGGAACGAGGGGTTCTACCAATGGGGGATTGATCGATAACAATGGCTTTATCAACTGCACCTAATCCCTGAATTGTATCAATTTCTTTGGGTAAGGGAATTTTTTTCAGTAGATGGTGTTGCAGGGCAGGGTAAAGGAGTTCATTAATTAAGGTAGATTTACCGGAACCAGATACCCCTGTGACGGTAACAAGCTTACCCAAAGGAATACTGACGTTAATATTCTTGAGGTTATTACGACGGGCATTTTCCATAATTAAATTAACGCCGTTTCCTTGTCTCCTTTTAGCTGGAGTCGCTATAGCTCTGCGTCCTGATAAATATGCACCAGTTAGGGAACTTTCTGCATCTAACAATGTCTGCAAATCCCCAGCAGAAACAATATCCCCACCATGAATCCCTGCATGGGGCCCAATATCTACAATATAATCGGCGGCGCGAATGGTTTCTTCGTCATGTTCCACGACAATTAAGGTATTGCCTAAATCCCGCAATCTGGTTAAGGTTTGCAGTAATCTGGCGTTATCCCGTTGATGTAAGCCAATGCTGGGTTCGTCTAATACGTACAATACCCCGGTTAACCCCGAGCCAATTTGGGTTGCTAAACGAATTCGTTGGGCTTCCCCCCCGGAAAGGGTCATGGCTGGACGATCTAAAGTTAGGTAATTTAATCCCACATCCAGGAGAAATTGCAACCGGGCACGAATTTCCCGCAATACCAAGTCTGCAATCTGCATTTGCCGGGGGCTTAATTGTAAGTTATCAACTCTCTCTCGACAATCTTCAATGGATACCCCTGTTAATTCTAATATACCGTACTGTCCCAATTTTACTGCCAAGGCCTCTGGTTTGAGCCGTTTTCCACCACAAACGGGACATGGTTGATCGATTAAATACTGTTCTAATTTTTGCTTAACTAATTCCGAACCCCCATCATATTGCCTTTGTAAAATTGGCAACACTCCTTTAAATATTTGCTTCTTGTCTTTCTTCTCTTTATCCTTACCGTCTTCCCCACCTAAAACAATCCCTTGCTGTTCTGGGGTTAAATTTTTCCACTGGGTTTGTAACTCAAATCCATGGGTCTGACCCAGGGCATACAATAACTCTAAATAGTAGGAATTTTCCTTCTCGGACCAAGGAGCGATGGCGGCGTACATGGGAGCGTTGGGATCGGGGACTACCAATTCCGGGGAAAATCTCTTTAATGTACCAATACCATGGCAATGGGGGCAAGCACCATAGGGGGAGTTAAAGGAGAATAGGCGGGGTGATAATTCTTCCATGACGGCCCCATGTTCGGGACAGGCGAAATTTTCGGAAAATACCAATTCCCCTGGTAATTCTTTATCCTCCGTATCCTGAATAATATCAATTACCGCAATGCCCGCAGATTGTTTCAAGCAGGTGGAAAGGGAGTCTACTAAACGTTCCTGAATCCCTTCTTTGTTCACCAAGCGATCGATTACCACCTCGATGGTATGGGTCAAATTTTTATCCAACTCAATGGAATCAGATAATTCCCGCACTTCCCCGTCAACCCGCACCCGCACAAAACCCTGGGAAGCCAAACTAGATAACAATTTCCGATGGGTTCCTTTCTTCCCCCTCACCACCGGCGCGAGAATTTGGAATCGTGTACGCTCGGGTAAATCCAAAATGCGATCGCACATTTCGTCGATTGTCTGGGGAGCAATGGAGCGATCGCATATGGGACAATGGGGTTCTCCAGCCCGTCCAAACAATAATCGCAGATAGTCATAAATTTCCGTCACCGTTCCCACCGTGGAACGGGGGTTATGGGAAGTGGACTTCTGGTCGATGGAAATGGCCGGGCTTAGGCCTTCAATGGCTTCCACATCCGGTTTATCCATTTGTCCCAAAAATTGCCGGGCGTAAGCACTCAGGGATTCCACGTAGCGGCGCTGTCCTTCGGCAAAAATTGTATCAAATGCCAGGGAAGACTTACCAGATCCCGATACTCCAGTAAACACGATTAAGCGATCGCGGGGCAATTCTAAATCAATATTTTTTAAATTATGCTGCCTTGCACCCCGAATACGAATAGTATTTTGACTATGGTGAGTATGGGGAATATGTCCATTGAGGGATGGGGCTAGCTTGGTTTCTGACATGTTAGCAGGGTAAGACGGTGGCAGGAAACAATCCTTAATGATACTACCGCTTTAACCATTATGATAGAACAATTGTATTATTTTAAGGGAAAAATCATCAGGGCACGTGTGGAGAGTGTGGGGAGTGTGGGGAGTGTGGGGGAGTGTGGGGAGCAGCAATATTATTTTTTTCACTCCTTCACTCCTTCACTCCTTCCATTTCTCCCTTTTTCCTCTCTTAACCATCTCAACCCACTCCTTATTTTCACCTAACCAGGAATTTTTGCATTATTTGCTATTACTGAATTGGTGTTCTAGTGATATTGTTGGTGAATTGGAGATTTTATCTGTGCCGTGCCCTCTGTATTTGAGAAGCAGTGGTATATTAAGGGCTATACTTCTACCCAGATACTTCCTTCTTCAACACGGATTGGGAAAATTGGTAATGGCTTTGGTTGGGATACCATACCCATAACTTTACCCACACCGGGAGGCCAGGGAGTCCATTGTTTGACTTCACCACTGCATAAATCAAATTGGCTACGATGCCAGGGACAAACAATGGCACCATCGGGGGTAATTTTGCCTTTTTTCATTTTCAACTTTAAATGGGGGCAGACATTATCCACTGCATAAAGCTTACCCTCATGGTTCAATACTAAAATTTTGCGATCGCCAACATTAACTACTTGACGTTCTCCTGGTGATAGTGCATCTTCGGCTAAAACTTTTGTCCAACTCATAACAACTCCTAATTTTCATTAGCCATATTGTTTAGTTTGCCTTACTTGTGTCCTATATGATCCCTGAAGTTAAGATGCAGTATATTTAATTACAAGTGAATGGTAAAACAGAAAACAGAAAGCAGAAAGCAGATGACACAAGCAAATAGAAAGTTTATGGAAGAAGCGATTGCTTTGTCGATTGAGAGTGTAAATTCTGGTAAAGGTGGTCCTTTTGGGGCGGTAATTGTCAAAAATGGGGAAATTATTGCCAAGGCTCACAATCAGGTAACATCCACAAATGATCCTACTGCCCATGCGGAAATGATTGCAATTCGTCAAGCTTGTCAAGTGCTGCAAACCTTCCAACTCAATGGTTGTGAACTCTACACCAGTTGTGAACCATGTCCCATGTGTTTGGGTGCTATTTACTGGACGAGGTTAGATCGGGTTTACTATGCCAATACTAAGGCCGATGCTGCGGATATTAATTTTGATGACCAATTTATTTATGAAGAACTAGATCTACCGATAAACGAGCGCCGATTACCAATGGTGCAAATGCTCAGGGATGAAGCCTTACAAGCTTTCCAGCTATGGTCTGAGGTTGTAGATAAAATAGAATATTAAACCTCATCCATGTTGAAACCTGGAGTTTCTAATTATTGTGATGTGTCATTGCGACGTAAGGAAGCAATCCCAAAATCCTGTCATAAAACTACGGTTCTCAAGGTAGACGAGGTTTAATTGATGAAAAAATTATTAATTACAGGTGCAAGTGGGTTTCTGGGATGGCATTTGTGTCAGTTAGCAAAATCAACATGGGAAGTTTATGGCACCTATTTTTCCCACCATGTTGATATACCCAATGTAAAGATGTTGCCAGTTAATTTAACAGATACTCAACAGTTAAAGGGTATATTTAGTGAGATTCAACCCACAGCCGTAATTCATACTGCGGCCCAATCCCAGCCCAATTTTTGTCAAGTTCATCCCCAAGAGTCCCATTTAATTAATGTGACGGCTGCTTGTGATATTGCTCGGTTGTGTGCAAACTATGAAATACCTTGTATATTTACATCCACTGATTTAGTTTTTGATGGTTGCAATGGGCCTTATAAGGAAACAGATCCCGTATCTCCTATCAATATTTATGGGGAACAAAAAGTCATGGCTGAACAAGGAATGCTACAAGTTTATCCCCTGACGACTATCTGTCGAATGCCATTAATGTTTGGGAGGGAAACGCCCACGGCTAATAGCTTTTTACAACCATTTATGCAAACCCTGAAATCAGGAAAAATGTTGAATTTATTTATAGATGAGTTTCGTACCCCTGTGAGTGGAACAACGGCAGCAAAGGGGCTATTATTAGCTTTAGAAAAACAAATTTCAGGTATTCTTCATCTAGGAGGAATAGAAAGAATTTCTCGCTATGATTTTGGTTGTTTATTAGTAGATATATTGGAATTACCAAGGGAACAAATTATAGCCTGTCGGCAAAAGGATGTGAAAATGGCTGCCCCTCGGCCAGCAGATGTATCTTTGGATAGTTCTCAGGCTTTTGCGATGGGGTATTCTCCTTTATCGGTGAAACAGGAGTTGGAAATTTTAATAAGTAATGAGTAATGAGTAATAAGTAATAGATGGGTAGGGGCACGGCATCGATCAATCTTTCAATATATACAATTATCTTACTGGTGCCGTGCCCTGACGAAGAATTGGCATTGCTCCCATTGCGGGATGATTTTGTCAGGTAAGCATCAACCATAATCCCCTAATCCAAAATGCTATGACGAAGTTAAAATTGGGGCAATTTGAGCAACAACACGTTTTATTTCCAGAAATAATAAGCCTTGTTTAACATCAGCACTGGCAAGAACCAATAATACTGCATCTTGACTGCAACCAACCATGATGCCGTAGCCTTTTTCTCCTTCCACAACAATGCGCTCAATATTACCCCGTGCAAGTTCATTTCCAATACGCTCCCCTAAGGACAGCATGGCTGCTGACATAGCTGCGGTACGTTCTTCATCCATCTCTGCTGGTAGTACTGAGGCTAAAGCTAATCCATCAGGACTAACCAACGCTGCACCCTGAATACTAGCTGTGCTACTAACACAGTTATACAGAATATCTTGGAGCATTGAAGCATTAATCATGTCTATTTCTTGGGTAATTGTGTTTGATGATGTTTGCGGCTGGTTCTCTACTTCTCATGTCTTGTCGAATGACATAAACATATTCAAGTCTCCAGTTAAGAGCTTGCATATGTTGCCCACAGACATATAGACTCCGTTAGATGTGACAATGAACGTTTAAATAGGAATGTTCTCAATTAAATCATCTGTGAATATGCCTTATTTACAAGTCAGTCTTGTACCTTAGTTTTGACTTGACTCAGTAAAATTGATGGTAATTTGTTTTCTACACTTAGAAACAACTAACCCATATAAATTTAATGTAGCTTTTACACCCTGATATATAATAAATATACTTTACGGAAATTTTACATCAAATGTGTTGATATAAAATTCGATCAATTCTCAAATCAACAAATGTATTCTATTTTTTGGGTATTTTGTAGTATTTAATACAATCTGTTTTCTATGTATTAAGACTAGTTTTTGTCACTCTCTCTTTTGGCATATTTTCAAACTTTGCTCCTTGTGCAATCAGTTCTTGTTTCATTTTCAAATTAATGCCCTGATTATTGCAGAAAATAGTCTCTTCTAATTGAGCATTAGTTAGGTTAACTGAGCTAAGATTCGCATTTCTGAGGATGGCAAAGCTCAGGTCTACATTACTCAAATTAGTGCTGTTAAGATTAGCAAAATTAAGGTTAGCAAAACTGAGGAAAGCATCTCTGAGGTTAGCAATGCTGAGGTTGGCTCCTTTGAGGAAAGCACCCCGCAAATCTGTCCCTTTGAGGAAAGCACCCCGCAAATCGGTGCGATTGAGGAAAGCATCACTGATATTGGCATAGTTGAGAAAGGCTCCCCTCAAGTCAGCACCACAGAGGAAAACATCGCTCAAATCCGCACCATTGAGGAAGCTACGGCTGAGAACCGTTGAGTTGAGATTAGCTCCACTCAAGTTGGCTCCTGTGAGATTAGCTCCCCTTAAGTCTGCTTCTGTGAGGTTGGCTCCCCTTAAGTCTGCTTCTGTGAGATCTGCAAAGTTGAGGAAACTACCACTGAGGTTGGCTCCTCTCAAGTCTGCTTCCCTGAGATCTGCAAAGTTTAATTGGGTGCATTTGAGATTGACACCTGTGAGGTTATGTCCTCTCAAATAAGCATGATTTAGGCTGGAGTCATCAAGATATTCATTGATATAGAAAATATCAGTCATCTGTGATGTACCATACTGGTTTTCTATGATGCCTAATGTATTCACTGGCTGGCTGTTCTCAAAGGGTGTGTGGATAGTTGTCTTCGCTAAAGTCATAATATTGATTTTTCTAGCTCGAAAACACAGAACAAGGAAAAGGAATAGAAAACAAGCAAATTGATGATGAGAGTGATTACTCACATCGAATTACTAAGTGATTGTACTAGTATTTATAATGTTTTGATCAAACTTAACAAAAACAATATATTAAATAGTATATTAATTTTATACTGGTGACAAAAAAAGCAGTCAATACTGAATTATTGCTCTGAAAATTGTAGATAATTAACCAATGTACTGAGAATAATTAATTTGCATTGTAGTAAAAAGTACTTATGGTAAAAATAACAGGATTATGGATTTTTGGGTTAATTGTGTGTTGCTTCTTACTGCTTGCAGGGGAGGCAAGGGCAGGGGAATTAGCTGAACGGTTGTATAATTTTCCCGAATGGTCAAAAATCAGTTCACTGCAAAGGGCAAAGGGGGATTTAGCGTATCCAGAGTGGATGTTGGGTGAATGGCGAGTAACAAGTACATTGGTGGATTTGGTTGCGCCTTTAGCACCAGATATTGTCACCCCCGGTTTTGCAAGTAATCGTCAGTATTTGAATGTACCTGTAAAGTTTGATGTCAAATTCATCCGTAAACAACCCATCTCTGCATTGTCGGATGTAGTTGCTGATCGAACTTTTAATGGTTTGAGTTTAGCCAGGGCTTATTTAGGTGATAATACTGTAATAGCGGTGAAAACAGATCCTAATTCACCCAATCGCCAGATTACATTTTTACGGGGAGAGCGGCAATTAATATCTATTGTGACTAACCGTGGTGTGGAAACAACGTTGGATGGTAAGTTTATTGCTACAGAAGTCTTTCAACAAATATTTAAAGGTGGAGTGAGTCCCTATTTCAATTGTGTGGAATCAACTACTGCTTATGATAAATTATCTACCAGCAATCCGATGATAGAAGCAGAACAAGTGACTGCTGTTTATTTATCGCCCCAAGATCCGAATTACTTTGCTGCTGGCGTTCATCCCGTTGCTCTTTATCGTTATCGTTTGCAATTTTTCCATAACTCAATGAGGGATTTAAACCCAAATACTGCAAAGCGGTAACTCATAATTCATAATTCATAATGCCTCTTACAGAGGAGCTGCGCTCTAAGCGAAGCTATGCCGTAGGCTTTACATAATTCGTAATTAATGGTGCAAGCCCCTAAATTTATTTATGGATAAATTTTTAACACGGATATTTGATAACCCAACTGTCAACTATCAACTCTTAACTCTTAACTCTTAACTCTTAGAAGTATGGCGGTTATCTGCGCTTAAACTTAAAAGTCATCCCTCCCTTACCACCGGCTTTTGCACCGCCAATCCCCATCAAACCAATATTCCCTTCTCCATTAATTTCTACAGATAACTCCACTTCATCAAGTTGCATTTTGGAGTTAGGGGATTCTGCTTCGTCGAGCATTTGTCGCATTGCTTGGATGAATCCTCTCATTTCTTGTTGCAGTTTAGTTACCTCTACTTGGCGTTTGACAATAACTAATTCCCCTTGTTTTTTGCTTATCACTATTTCTTCAGTGGTTTCTGTGCTACCGAGTAATCCTCCTGTATCGCCACTGCCTCTAGTAGCACCACCAACGGGTTTTTCATCAGTTGTTGTTTCATCAGTTGTTGTTTCTGATGGTTCTTGAGTAATAATCCAGATTTTGTCCGGGGGAGAAATTTCTGATGTCATAAGAAAAAATGGGTATGGGTATCTGGACTGTGCCTTTGGGAATTTTCGCATTCATCCAAAAATCCCCTGCATTCCATCCATGGGGAGTATCAAATTTATATTACCATTTGCATAACTGATAACTTGCAGCAATCTCGTTTAGCCTACATTCCCACCTTGAAATAAATGATGCTATGGGCCAATGTAATAAGGAGAGGGGAGATAAAGCATAGCTTTATCGGAGTGAGGTTAATCCACACCTCACTAGATCCAGAAACGCTATATCCTATTCGTTGAAATATTAATCCTGGATATGAAAAAATACAAGTTATTGCACCCATCACCAATGCTTGTATTTAGAATCTCATGACTAGACAACCCCATGACCAATTTGCCAAGGAATACCTGGAGGAGTTGTTAACCTCTTTGGGTAGGGTAGAAACTAGCAAAGATGTGAAAAGCGAGGTTCGTGAGATAGATGTGTGGTTCGTCCCCAATGCATCCCCATCTAATACTTCAGAATTGGGTTTATTGGCAAAAATGGCTACAACGAGTTGTTTATTTGAACCCTTTCGTAATCCTCCCAGTGAAGTAGAGATTAGGAGTTGTTTGTTAAAGTTATATACGGTTCATGGAGATTTATTGCGACAAGCAAAACGGGAAAAACGTTCTTTATCAGAGGCAGAATTACCTCACTTATGGATTTTAACTCCTTCTTGTTCTGCAAGAATGCTCGACGGATTTGGGGCGAAAATTCAAGAGTCAGGAAATTGGCATGAAGGGGTTTATTTTCTGCCACAATTGT
>JASJCX010000236.1 GCA_030065255.1 Calothrix sp. MO_167.B42
TTAAATGCCCTGAATCAAGAGACAACTTTGAAGCGTAGCCTGCGCCAAAAAATGAAGCGCGCAGCTATGAATAATGAATATATGATGACTGTTCTACAATCCTTTTGTCAATAGAGCTTGAGATGCTCTTACCCTGGGGTGGAATATCTCAACGTCAATTAGCAAAAAGATTTCGAGTAGCCTTGAGTTTTATTCAAAAATTACTGAAACAATATCGAGAAACTGGAAGTATTGCTCCCAAGGTGCGTAAACAACAAACTCCAACAAAGTTGAGTGAGGAACAATTAAATATTTTATCTTTAATCATATCTAATAATAATGATGCAACCTTGGATGAACTTCGTATACTTTTAGAAAAACAAACTGGAGTTTTAATTGGTCGTTCAACTCTAGATAGAATGCTTAAAAGGCTCAACCTAAATCTCAAAAAAAAACACTACATCCCAGTGTTCGGCGTAGCCGCGTCGTTAAAAAGGAACTGAAAGAGTTCAATTACTAAGATTCGAATTTTGGCGTCATCTTGAAGGTGTTCAAGCTAAAGACCTTATATTTATTGATGAATCAGGGGTTAATTTATCTTTAATTAGATTGTTTGCTCGTGCCCTTAAAGGAAAGCGCGCAAGAGGTGAGCGTCCAATGAAACGAGGAAAGAATGTTTCCTTAATTGGTGCTATTTCTTTAAAAGGTATCATTACTCAAGTTAGTCTTATCGGTGCAACAGATGGGCTTACATTTGAGGCATTTATCTCCCAGAAATTAGTACCAAAACTGTGGGAAGGAGCTTATGTTTTAATGGATAATTACTCTATCCATAAAAGCAAAGAAGTTGAAGAAATGATTACTGCTGCGGGAGCAAATCTAATTTATTTACCACCTTATTCTCCTGATTTTTCGCCAATTGAAAACTGTTGGTCAAAGATTAAGAATATACTTCGTTCTATCGGTGCCAGAAATTATCCAGATTTGGCTCAAGCAATTGAAGAAGCTTTTAATAAGGTTTCTTTAAATGATATCCGTAGTTGGTTTACTCATTGTTGTTACTGTACCTCACTAGACTAGGAAACGCTATATTACTCCATTATTAATTATTTCAATATCAATAGCAGGGGCTATTTTTGGAGAGAAAGCAGCCCGGGGTGAGATTGTTGGACAAATTCAAGATTGGGTAGGACAAGAAGCAGGAAAACTAATTCAAACAGCTCTGGATAATGCTAATAGACCCAAGATTAGTAATTTTGCTTCTTTAATTAGTCTGGTAGTTTTATTATTTGGTGCTTCTGGCGTTTTTGCTCAACTACAAGAAGCCTTAAACACAGTTTGGAATGTTACAACTAAGCCAAAATCAGCGATCTGGAATTTTATCAAAAAACGTATATTATCTTTCTTAATGGTATTAGTAATCGGTATTTTATTGTTAGCTTCTTTACTATTGAGTGCAATTTTAACAACTTTAAGCAATCTTGAAATAGGTATTTTCTCAAATTTTAGTTTTATCTGGGGCTTATTAGATAATGCAGTATCTTTTGCTTTAGTGACACTTTTATTCGCTTTGGTATATAGGTATCTTCCCGATGTCACAATTTCTTGGAAAGATGTTTGGGTAGGAGCAACAATAACAGCTTTATTATTTGCACTTGGTAAGTGGGGACTGGGATTTTATTTAGGAAGAGCAAGTTTTGCTTCTACTTACGGTGCAGCAGGTTCCTTAGTAGTAATTCTTGCATGGGTATATTATTCTGCTCAAATTCTTTTATTTGGTGCGGAACTGACTCAAGTTTATGCAAGAAAATATGGCTCTCAAATCCTCCCAGATAAGAATTCTGTGCATTTTTAAGTGTCAAAATTTTTAAGGTTCACAATTTTTAAGTTTCACAATTTTTATCTGGGAGTTTCAGTTTCCAATTTTCTACGTAATGCTTTGAAAACCAACAGAATCTCTGTTAGTTTCGGTAATATTGCTGGACAACAAAATTACAATTGAGAGTCCTCCAAGCATACATTACACGGCGTTTAGCTCCTTGGGGAGCTTCAACAACTTCTGTTCTTATCCCTCTTGGAGCTTCAGAAGTAGTCAGTCCTAACTGTGCTCCAACCAAACACATTTCATAGTCATCATCTGGTGGTGTTAAAAACCAGGTGTAGATATCACGAAGTTCCCAACATTCTTCTTCTTTCCACACTCTTGCAGAGTAAGTGTTTGGTTCTGGAGGTGCAATTACAAAGCCTCGATCATTGATGCGGTAAAGTTTAACTCGATATCCTAAGTCCTTAATATGAACTAATTGTGATGCTGCACGACAGCGATTAAACTTAACCCGATTAATATTAGTTTGAGCTTGAGCAGGTTCTTGTATAGGAATAGCAAAAATTGATACAACACTAATTGTCATTAGTGTGGCAAACCTAGCAAGTAAATTGTCTATTAACATAAAACCGGTATCCCTGAAAAAAGATTATGTATGCTTTTTAAAGCAGAATTCCTGAAGGAGTGCTAATAACTAAAAAATCAAATAGAGACGAGAAAAACTCATTAACGTATTCGATATTTGAGTTAAATATATTTCCCTATCATCTTGGAAAACATCAGTATAAATTCTCAAGAGTTACAAAAAAAATATTTAAAATTCACTCATATTACTTACTTCATCTACTATATGAAAGTACTTATAGATACATTTTAACTGTTTTAACTGTTTGATGTTGTCTGTATATTAAAAATCATAATATTTTTAGGTGTTGCAATATCTTGAGGACTTGAGCTAAATTAATTGAACATTTTTTGAGGAAGGGAACAGGGCAATAATTATTAGCGTAAATGCATTAGCCTACCTTAGGTATGGCGTTAAGTTAAGAATTAGGTAACAGGTAATATAACTTGATAATAAATACTTGGTAATAAATACTTGGTAATAAATATATAAATAATTTTGCTCATCTACTCAAATCAAAATTATGTAATACCATTACTTGGACTACAAATATTAGGACTCATGATATTGGGACTCATGGAAATTCAAGCAAAAAGAACAAGCTGTCCATGTTTTGTTTTTTCCAAAACCCTAGCATCTATGTGAAGCACTTGCACTGTTCGCTAAAAAACATGCAAGGAATACTACATCTGGATTGATTGTAGATTTATACTAAGTGCTAAGTATGAATTACTATTGATTTAGTGCAATTTATTTATTGACAAGCAACCAAATAACATATGGTTTTTCAGTCTTCTCACACTTCTTTGCCTCAATACGCAGTAAGTAATATTGAGCAGGAAAAATCTCACCCTTCAATAGAAAACCCTACAGAAGAAATTGATTTAGAGTTTCTTTACACCAGAGATATTGAATTTCGTCAGGAAACTATTTATTTTATTGTCGTAGACCGCTTTTGTGACGGAGATCCTAAAAATAGCGAGGGTCCGAATGCAGAACTTTACGATCCCACGATGAAAGATTGGGGTAAATATTGGGGTGGAGACCTTCAAGGGGTAATAGATAAACTTGACTATTTAAAAAATATGGGAGTAACAGCTATTTGGCTGACTCCTTTATTTGAACAGGTGGAAGGTTTATTTATTGAGAGTGCAGCCATTCACGGTTACTGGACACGGGACTTTAAGCGGATCAATCCTCGTTTTATTGGTAAAGAAGAAGAACTTTCCCTAAATAAAACTCAGGAAACTCGCAACACAACTTTTGACCGCTTAATTGCAGAGTTGCACCAACGTAATATGAAATTGGTCTTAGATGTGGTGTGCAACCATAGTAATCCAGATATTAATGGGGTTAAAGGCGAACTTTATGATGATGGCGTGAAAATTGCTGATTTTAATGATGATAAAGACCAGTGGTACCATCATTACGGAGAAGTTAATGATTGGGAAAATGAATGGCAAGTTCAAAACTGCGAACTATCGGGATTAGCTACATTTAATGAAAATAATATTTTATATCGCCAATATATTAAGTCCGCGATCGAGCAATGGCTAGACCGAGGTGTTGATGCACTACGGGTCGATACAGTTAAACATATGCCGATTTGGTTTTGGCAGGAATTTAATGCAGATATCCGCGATCGCAAACCAGATGTTTTTATTTTTGGTGAATGGATTTTTTCCCACCCATTAAATGAACGTTCTGTGGAATTTGCGAATCATTCTGGAATGTCCATCCTTGATTTTGGCTTATGTGGTGCGATTCGTTCTGCTCTTGCTGAAGGTGCAGAGGAAGGATTTCATCTCATTCAAGATATTTTTAAGGAAGACTATCGCTACAATGGGGCAACCGAACTGGTAACTTTCATCGATAATCATGATATGCCCCGGTTTCAATCATTAAATTCCGACCCGGATATCTTACGATTGGCGATGACCTTAATTATGACCTCTCGGGGGATTCCTTGCATTTATTATGGTACCGAGCAATATCTCCACGATGATACTGATGGTGGGGACGATCCCTATAATCGTCCGATGATGGAAAAATGGGATAGAGATACTGAACTTTATCGTTGTATTCGTTTGCTGTCTGGTTTGCGCCGTCTCAATCCTGCGGTTTCCTTAGGTAGTCAATGGCAAAAATATATTACACCGGATGTTTACTGCTATATTCGACGTTATGGTAATTGTATGTGCTTTGTGGCGATGAACCGAGGAGAAGCTGTAACTCTTGATGATATTACCTGCGATCTTCCTGATGGAGAACATACCTGTGTTTTGACCAGACGTAAGTTTCAGGTCGTTGATGGAGCTATTGAAAATTTAGAACTTGATAGTCGAGAAGCAATTGTTATTAGTTATGTTGGGGAAAGAGTCAAAGCACAAACTATAGTCCGCGTTCAGTTGAATGGGGTATATACCCAACCTGGTGAGAGAATAGTAGTAACTGGAAATTGTCCGGAATTGGGTAATTGGGATATTGGCAAGGCTTATCCTTTAGAGTATATTAACCAAAATACTTGGTTTGCAGAAATTCCCTTTAATGAAAGTGCTGGTAAATTAATTACTTATAAATATGCTATGTGTCGCCAAGGAAAGTCGCCTTTACGAGAAAATATTGTTGCTCGTCATTGGGTATTAGCTAAAGAAGGAAGTGTTAAGTGGCGAGATGTCTGGTCTTCATTGGGTTGTAGCTAAGGTATCCACTCCAAATTTACACCAATCCGGCGATCTTTGTTGGTGGGGGAGTTTTGTTGTCGCAAATCAGTAGAAAGTCGGATTTTAGGTGCGATCGCATAAGCAAATGAAAGACTAGTTAAACCTACTTCTTCACTGGTGTTGGGAGCAATCCAACTTTGAGTGAGGGAAATATCTGCTGCACCACTACGAGATAACACCAGTAACAACTTTACTCCTACATTCACTCCTGAGGTGCGATCGCTATTTGTTTCTACACTGCGATAACCTACTACAGGAGCAATATTTACATAGTTTCCTAAAGGGCGCAGATAATATCGTAATTCTGCACCATATGTTTTTTGTTTGCTATTGAAAGTTGTTTGATACTCACTACTGATAGTTAAACCGGTAGAGTCAATAAATATATCTTCTACTCCCAGATTGATTCCTCCTGTTTGTTCGCTGGGATAAAGTGAGTAACCCAATCGAACTCTAGTGACAAAGCTGGGGTCATTTTTTATATCTTCAAGTACGTTCGGTATCTTTTGTCGCCAACGTTGTAAAACTGGACTATTGTTAATCACTTCTGGACTCAAATCTAAGTCTTTAACTGGAGGTGTTTCACCCAGAGCAGGAATAGAAGTGAAAACACAATTAATAATCAAGCCCAAGCCGAAAGCTAAATTTACGAGAGTTAAATTGTTGAGAGTTAAATTTGTGAGATTTAAATTTATGAGATTTAAATTTGTGAGATTTAAATTTATGAGATTTAAATTTATGAGATTTAAATTTATGAGATTTAAATTTATGAGACTATTTTTTGCAGGTGGTGGAATCATAAAACAACTAAGATTTAGAGACGCAGCAATGCTACGTCTCCAGTGTTGGCAAACTAAATGTAATTAATATTAACGCCTTTTGAAGTGATGCAGTTGTTTAACCGTTAATTAACCCTCCAAACCAGACTTTATATTTACAAGCTTTAGATTTACCTTACTCTTCTTACTCGTCCATTTTCACATTTATATGTTCGACCGTTAACGGTGGTAGTAGATTTAGCAGAACCAGAACATTCAATGTCAACTTCATCGTTCGTTACATTTACAGATTGTCTGTTTTCTTGTACGTTTTCATCTACTTGTTCGTAACCTCCATCCCCTCCACAAGCAGCAGCTACTACCAGCAAAGATAAGATTAAACCGAATTGAGCTACGGTTTTTGCCAAGTTGTTGAATTTGGGTTTAAATTTGGTGTTGGCTTTAGATTTAGATTTCATTTTTACTTTTGATTTTAACAGTTTGATTTTCATCTCTGATTAGTAACTTTTATCCGCAGCAAACAATCAACAGTCTAGTTTCAACTGTTAACTACAAGCCATTAAAGATATATTTCTGGTCACAACTCAACCTGAAGGTGTGGATTATACTCCATATTCATCAAACTGCATCTTTGAAAGTAGAAAGTGTTATAACTATGATTGCTCATGATACACAGAGCATAGAGTTTAAATCCATACTTTTGACTTTTGATTTATGTCCTACGGACACGCTAGAGCCTGAGTCGCATCTGCGGTAAACGGCGTCGGCGGAGGAGCCTCTAGCTACGCTACCTTACGGTTAAGCCTTACGTACGGCATTGCTGCGCTAACGTCGTCAGACGCGTGCAATCCGCTAATGACTTCCCTTCTGGGGAGACCCCTAACTAACTGATGGTGTCGCTAAAGATGGGAGAAAACTCACAATTCCCGGGAAAAGAATAATCAACAATAAAACCACTAACTGCAAAATCACAAAAGGAATTGCACCCCGATAAATATCACTAGTCTTAATTTCTGGAGGTGCTACACCGCGCAGATAAAACAGCGCAAACCCAAAAGGTGGCGTCAGGAATGATGTTTGCAGATTTGCTCCTAACACTACACCATACCAAACCAGATCAATCCCTAACTGCTGGGCGATCGGTACAAATAACGGTACGACGATAAAAGCAATTTCAAAAAAGTCAATAAAAAAGCCCAATAGTAATACCACCACCATACTGACAGTCAAGAAACCACCTTTACCGCCAGGTATACTACTCAAGAGGGTGGACATCACATGTTCGCCATTGAGTCCTTGAAAAATGAAGCTAAAAGCAGTGGAACCTAACAAAATAAAAATTACCATGCTGGTGATTTGCAGGGTTGCATCACACACATCACCCAAAGTTTTGATGGTAAGTTTACCATTGAAAGCCGCCAGAATAATTGCACCGACACAACCAACTGCACCAGCTTCCGTAGCTGCGGCAAAGCCAAAAAATATACTACCAAGTACGAACAAAATTAGTAGTAAAGGCGGTACCATTACACCACAAACTCTTTGAAATAGAGCCTTACCACCAATCTCTCGTACCTCAGCAGGTAGAGGCGGAGCCAAATCTGGTTTCAAAAACGACACAATCAAAACATGCAAAGCAAAAGCACCCGCCATCATCAAACCGGGAATTAAGGAACCGATAAATAAATCTCCCACCGATATCCCTAACTGATCCCCCAATACCACCAAAACCACGCTGGGAGGAATAATTTGTCCCAAAGTACCGGAAGCAGCAATCACACCTACAGCTAGTTGCTTGTTATAGCCATAACGCAACATAATCGGTAGAGAAATCAAACCCATTGCAACCACTGTAGCTGCGACCACACCAGTAGTTGCTGCTAATAGAGCGCCAACAATGACTACAGCTAATGCTAGTCCACCACGCAAACGTCCTAGCAAAATTCCCATAGTTTCCAACAATCTTTCAGCGATGCCAGTTTTTTCCAACATCGATCCCATGAAAATAAAGAAGGGGATAGCCAAAAGATTGTATTTCGCCATGATATCAAAAATACGATCTGCAATCCCTTGGAAAAAAATTGGTTCAAAGAATCCTAGCCCCACCCCAATAAATGCAAATAGAATGGCAACAGCACCCAGAGAAAAAGCAACAGGATAACCCACAGATAACAATAACAAAGCACCCGCAAACATCAACGGGCCAAGTACATCATCTATTATCATTTCCTTCCTCCTGAAGTTCTAGTCTCCCCATGAGAATCGCCAAACTTTTGATTGCCTGAGAAATTCCCTGTAAAATCAGTAATGCAAAACCAACAATTATTAAACTTTTAATTGGATAGCGCGGTAAACCATTTGGATCGGGGGATTGCTCCAAAATTTGCCAAGAAGTAATAATCCCATCCCAGGAAAAGACAATAACCCAGATGCAGAAAGGGAGTAAAAACAAAAGTGTTCCCAATAAATCTGCAAGCGCCCTTTGTCTGCGATTAAATTTACTATAAAAAATATCAACGCGGACATGTCCATTATTATTGAGTACGTAAGCCGCGCCGAGAAAGAATATTAAATCAAAAATATACCATTGAGTTTCAATATAGACATTTGAACTAAGATTTGTACTTATTAATTGTCCGAGACGTCGCCCGATAACATTCCACGTACCGACAACGATCATCACCAGTACCAGCCAGCTACTCCACTTACCGATACGTTGATTAAACCCATCAATAAATCGGGATATTCTTAACAGTTGCTCCAATGCCCTGTTCCCCTTTTAACACCGTAAAAGTAGTTTACAGCCCAGCAGGCATATCTGATGTATTTTTAATGGCGATTGGGAATTGGGACTTGGGACTTGGTATACGCCCGCACCTGTCGGTGAGTGGTAATTGGTATACGCCCGCACCGCTGGCGCGGTGACTGGTGATTGGGAATTGCTTAGCCATTAGTCATGACTCCTGACTCCTGCTGTGCTTACGCCCCACTTACGTTAACGCCGTAGGCGCGGTCTGTCCTGACTTCTG
>JASJCX010000237.1 GCA_030065255.1 Calothrix sp. MO_167.B42
CACCCGCCTGCGGCACCCTCTCCTTATTAAGGAGAGGGTAAGAGAGGGTTGGGGTGAATCAAGCAGAAATTATAAGTAATTAAGCTAACTTGATATAGGAATCCGGTTTTATTTCTGAAAGAGTTTTTAGATTTTAGCCTTGCTATATAAGCTTTTGAGTCTCAGTATATTTTCAAAATTCAAGTAGGATTCCTATATAATCCATAATATTATTTTGAAAAAAGAATGGGACAGATGGGTAGGGAACATAGGTCAATCTTTTCATATCAGGACTTACGTAATTGTCACAATCGGTAGTTGGTGCGTGACGTAATAAGTCTTATTGCTACGTTCAAATATTTTCGCATCTCACGCACCCTACGCCAAAAAATATGCCAGTTGCGTACTCAAAGACTGTCAACCGTCAACCGTCAACTGTCAACATTTATTTGCTGTGGAAGGATCAACAAAATCATGTAAATTAGCATCCCAAACACTAATGTAAATAAAGCCGCAATCTTGTCTAATAATTTGGCCTTTCCAAGCACCAAGGGAAAATTCAAAATTATCGGACTGACGCTGCTGGATTTTTTTTAATCCTTGCTGAATATCTGGTGTGGCTTGACCTGCTAACATTCCATTTAAGGTATCTTGCATTAATTGGGGATCTACGGATTGAGCAAAGCCCACTTCTGTTTGTTTCAGTTCCCCCGAGTTACGGTCAAATAAGTAACCAAGGTCGATTTGATTGGGAACTACCTTATAAGTCACAGCACGGGTATCACCCCACAAACCTTTTAAATCTCTCTTTTTTCCCAGAACTGCTTCCACATCCTTTCTGGCAGCACCTGCGGGAAATGCCGGAACTTGTCCAGCAGTATTAGGCGTTTTCTGCTTCTGGGGTGGTGGTGAAGCTACGGGTGGGGTAGTGGGAGATGTAACTAATGGTGGTGATGGTTGGGTATTTTCCGAGGTAGTTTCTGGTTGGAGGGGGGATGGAGATGTCTCCAGGGGAAGGGAAGGTGTGGGAGTAGGAGTGGTTCTTGAGGGGGGGATATTGGGGATAACAACAGGGTTAGATTCACTGTTTGAATTGTTGGGGATACTTTCCGGGGGAGTAGTGAAAGGGGATTCGACAACGGGATTGGTATCTTCAGTATTTTCCGGGGTAGGTGTAGTTGCTTGAGTCACAGGGGCTGTAACTTCGGGTTGACGATTCATAGTAGCGATCGCCACTGCGCCAATGAAACCACCTACAAGTAAACTCCCCACAATTAAAGCTGGTTTTTGCCAATCTTTACTACCCTTGGGAGGGGGAACCGTGGGTATATCATGAGATGAGGATAGGGGTTGGGTTTCCTGGTTATTTACATTATTGTTATTTAAATTATTTCCGGGGGAGATGGCAATTGTAGCTTTGGTTTTGGGGTAGGGAGTGGGGGATGAAATTACACTGGGAGATGCTTGTAAAGCTGATAACATTTGCATTGCGGTACTATAGCGATCACTCACATTGGGTTTAATGGCGCGATCGATTACCATGGCAAAATCGGCGGATACTCCTGATGCATGATTTTGCCAAGTAATTTCTCCGGTTTGGGGATTGGCTGGTAATTGTTGGGGATGTTTACCAGTCAATAGAAAAATTGCTGTCAATCCTAAGCTGTAGAGATCCGTAGCATATACTGGATGTCCGATGCCTTGTTCCCTAGACATATATCCTGGTGTGCCAATTACTATGGAAGGGGTGGGTACACCGGAGGAATTAACTACAGAACGAATTGTTTCTTTAACGGCTCCAAAATCGATGAGGATTGGTTTTCCCCAGGGTTGGGAGGATGGTTGCAAGATGATGTTATCGGGCTTGATATCTCGGTGAATAATGCCTTTGCTATGGACATAATTCAAAACCGATAACAAATTTATGACAATTTCCCGGACAATAGCTTCATTGAAAGTCCCTTGGGATTCAATAATATCTGTGAGGGTTTTACCTTGAATCCATTCTTGGACTAAATAAAACTGTCCATTTTCAGAAAAATAGGCGTAAAGCTTGGGTATGCAATCGCTACCTTCCCCCAAATACTCTAAAGTTGCTGCTTCCCTCTCAAACCTTTGCTGAATCATTTCATAGGTTTTGGGGTCATTATTAGTGACTGGTTTGAGTTGCTTAATGACACAACGGCGGCGGGAAGGCATGTGGGTATCTTCCGCCAGAAAGGTTTCACCAAAACCACCACTACCTAATACCTGAATTACTTGATAGCGATTGTTGAGCAGCTTGATTGTTGTCATTCGCAAACAAACAAATGTTTTTACCAAATTATACTAGCTTAGGACTTACGTAAGTGACATATTTTTTGACTTGCCCGATTGAAGCCCCCTAAATCCCCCAATTCTGGGGGACTTGAACAAGAAGCAGGGGGGAAGGGGGCAGGGGGCAGGGGGAATGCCTCCTCCCTCCTGCCGTAGAGCGAAGGGTCACAAGTGTCACAATCCCCGACTTGGTGTAAGTCGTTTTCACCTCAGGTGGGGTACAATCCCCATCTGAACATCCCCCTGCTCCCCCTCTCCTTGCTCCCCTGCCTCTTTTTGAAATTATCTTTCTCCCCCAGAATTGGGGGTTGGGGGGCTGTTAGCATACTTGTAACCCAGCAAGGTTTCCTTAGTCAAAAGTTAAGATCCCCGACTTTTTAGAAAAGTCGGGGATCTGGGCCTCTCGTGGGGGTTAGGCTGGTGTAGGTCTTACGGCTTATTTAGGTGGGTTTCCAACTAATCTGAATAACCCAATCGGTGGGGGATGTGGAGCTAGCGAAAAGGGCAATTGCAACTACAAGTTTCCAACTAATCCGAATTAACCCAATCAGTGGGAACCGAAGACCAACGTTTGATGAACGAAGGTAAGGTGTTTCCAACTAATCCGAATTAACCCAATCGGTGGGGAGTTCGCTGAGGAGCCGTTACCCAGTAAGGATTCCAGCCTCCAAATCGACGCATCTCTCAAAAACATTATACATGCTCTTTAAAATTATACAAAACACACAGTTCAAACCCTTGCCCTGCAAGCCATCGACGCATCTCAACGAAAAATATAGGGTTTGAGCCATTTGGCGAGATGCGTCGATGACCATGTTACAAATTTTTAGAAATCTCGAATACAAAAATATAACTTCGATTAATTGATGATGTGGTATGATTATGCTTTCAAAGATAGTCTGCATGTCATTGCGACTGGAGCGGAGCGGAAGGAAGCAATCTCACCAACTCGAACTACTACAACTTCAACGCAACTTAGTATAAGTAGGTGTAGCCGCAACCTTTTTAATCACTCTGGCTATATAAAAATCAAAATCTTTACATTCGATTTGTTGGGTTTCACTTCGTTCTACTCAACCTACACGATAATTTGACAACTCCTAACTCTGAATACTGATTAAATGGATGGCACTAATGACACGGATAGTTGATAACGCAACAATTAACTCTTAACTCTTAACTTTTAACTCTTAACTCTTAACTTCCGCCATGTCAGCAGAAATAACGCCAGATATCACAACTGATTCAGAATCAACGCCCTCTTTAGAAAGAGCCATTGAACACTACGCGGCTAAATTAGATCAGCTTGATTCCTCACAAACAACAGCAACCGAGACTAGCATTTATGAAACATTACTAGCCCGTGATGCAGTAGAGAACCTCTTAACACAACGATTTGCAGGACAAGAGTCTTGCTTACCCAAGTTAGTAAAACTGGATCAACGTTTAAAAGCACACAATGATTTGATTGGCACAACCCCAAACCTCAAGAATTGGCGAGATGTTTTGAATCCCCCAGAAACAGCTTGGTGGTGGTACGTTTCCCCAACCCCCGTTGTGCATGTTTGGGATCAACTAGATTGGTTATGGAATATGCTGACAATCGGCTGTCTCACCATGGTGGGGAGCCTGATGATCAACGTTACCAATGCCATGTCAGCTGGAGGTGCTGTCCAGTGGCCAGAAACTTTCATGACGTTGTTACAAGGAACTGGCCTTGCTCTGGTGGCGGGGGGAACCCTGACTTCAGCAGGACAATCTCAGATTGAGAAATTACTCGAAAGATTGAATATTCCACCGGAATTGCGGGCTGAGGCCACTTTGGGCATGGCAATTACCCTGCTATTAATTTCCACCGGGATCTATAATGTACTCCCCAAGTATTTACTCTATGTAGGAACTCATAACTATAATCAGGGGAAATTGTCAGAAGCGTTAATCCGGTTGAGCCAGGCCAAACAAATACAGCCGGAGAATCCCGAAATTAATATTGCTTTAGGAAAAGTTTATGAATCTTCAAATGAAACTCCTAAAGCTATGGCAGAGTATATCAAAGTCATCCCTACTGGTTTACCCGAAGCATTTAATTCTGTGGGACGTGTGATGATTTCTAAAAATCCGCAACGGGCGGAAGCGGTACTCAGGCTAGGATTACAACGGGCTTTCATTCGCCGAAAATTGCAGAAGATTGGAGAAGAGGATTCCCTCGATATGCGATATCAATTTCGGACGAATCTGGGTTGGGCTTTGCTGCAACAAAAACGCTACAAAGAAGCCCGTGAAGAATTACAAACCGCCGTTCAAATCGATCGCCAATTACCAAATAAACAGTTGGGTAGTGGTATGGCTTCGTGTTTTTTGATCAAGGCGAATCTGGCTGTGGGAAATCAAGCCGAAGCCGCTCAAAATTGGCCAGCTTGTCGCAGTCAAGCTCATCCCCAATTTATCAGTGAGTACCAGTGGATTATTGATAATAAGTTTTCTGAACTGGCTACCTGTTTAAATACTCAATCCCTCGTGGTGGGTTTGGAGGATGTGAATATTCCTGAATTGGTGAATGAACTGGAGGTTTGTCTCAAGCAGCCTGAGTTTGCTCCCCAAGCCAAAGACGAGAAGTAATAAGTAACCTGAGAGTATTTCTAGGGTGCATTATGAAGCTAGTACTCCACCACATTAGTTATAAGGGGTAGAGGAAGAAACCACTCCAGGCGCAGAGGGCGCAGAGTCAGAGGAAGAGAGGACAAGTTTAAAATTTGATGGGTACTTCCCAGTCGTCTTTAGACGACTTTAGTTATTAGACTGGGGTTTTCAACCCCAGGCGGACTAGTGGTACATTTCATTAGTTTTGATAGGTAAATGAAAATTTCTATTTCTCTTCTTTCTTCTTTCCTTTGCCCTCTATCCTGCGGAAAGCCGCTGTTGCGTCTAATGCGCCCTAAAGCCCTACGGGCATGGCTGCGCTAATGCGGTTCATTATCCAATCCATCATATTTAATGCACCATTACCCTCTACATAATGGTGCGTTGCGCTCCGCGACAACACACCCTACCTATTTTGCAACAATCAAACCGAATTCCCATATGTTCATAAATGTTCTTTGAATAAGTAATAACCACATTTGTTGTGTTTTCTTACCGTTCAATCCCTGGTTTGACGGGAGTAATAAAATAGGAGAGGAACGTTTCTATCACGTTTTATAGCTAGTGGTAAGAGATTTGACATTCTTTTTTGCGTAATAACTCCACCAACTATTTCTCTTTCGTAAAAACTTTTCATATGACTTCCCTGATTCGCTTTTTAATGTGTGCCCCAGACCACTACGATGTAGACTATGTAATTAACCCCTGGATGGAAGGGAATATACACAAGTCATCACGCGATCGCGCCGTGGAGCAGTGGCATAAACTACACCACACCATCAAGGAACACGCCATTGTAGATTTAGTCACACCGGAACAAGGGTGGCCTGATATGGTATTTACTGCCAATGCTGGGTTGGTATTGGGTAAAACAGTAGTACTAAGTCGTTTTTTACACAAAGAGCGCCAAGGGGAAGAACCTTACTTCCAGCAATGGTTTGAAAAAAATGGTTACACGGTTCATGTATTACCCCCAGAGTTACCCTTTGAAGGTGCAGGAGATGCGCTTTTAGACAGGGAAGGGCGTTGGTTATGGGCTGGATATGGTTTTCGTTCGGAATTAGATTCCCATCCCTATTTAGCTAAATGGTTGGATGTTGAGGTGCTATCTTTGCGATTAATTGACGATCGCTTTTATCACCTGGATACCTGTTTTTGTCCCCTGACCGATGGTTATTTACTATACTATCCCCCAGCCTTTGACTCCTACTCCAACCGCTTAATTGAAATGCGAGTCGCCCCAGAAAAGCGGATTGTGGTGACGGAACCAGATGCAGTTAACTTTGCTTGTAATGCAGTCAATGTGGACCGCATCGTCATCATGAATAAAATATCTAACAAGCTGAAAACACAGCTCGCAGATGTTGGTTTTCAAGTCATCCAAACCCCCCTGACGGAATTTCTCAAAGCCGGTGGAGCCGCAAAATGCCTCACCCTGAGAACCACAGAGCCAGTTCGAGAAGAACTTCATGGTAGTGTATATGTGGAAAGTCGGGTGATTTGTATGAAAGGTCACCTCCTAGATGCGGGTTTAATTAACCGTGCCCTAGATTTAATTGTTGATAATGGTGGTAGTTTCCAAGTCCTCAACTTTGATTTGGGAGAACAGCGTCAAAGTACTTCTTCGGCGGAGGTGAAAGTTTCCGCCCCTTCCCATGAGGTGATGGAAGAAATTATTTCCCAGTTAATTGAGTTGGGTGCTGTAGATTTACCCCAAGATGAGCGGGATGCTAAATTATTACCTGTAACCTTGGATGGGGTTGCTCCCGATGATTTTTATGTTTCTACTATTTATCCCACGGAAGTACGAATTAATGGCCAATGGGTAAAGGTAGAAAAACAACGCATGGATGGAGCGATCGCAATTACCGAAACTCCCAATGGTATTGTAGCTCAATGTAAATTAATCCGGGATTTAACCCTTGCAGATAAAGTAGTAGTGGATGTCCAGGGTATCCGTACCGTCCGCAAACCAGAATCCCGAGAACAACGCAATTCCCAAGAATTTAGCTTCATGTCCGCCGGGGTTTCCAGCGAACGCAGGGTGGAGTTAATCGTTGAGCAGGTGGCCTGGGAACTACGTAAAATCAGGGATGCTGGTGGTAAAGTAGCTGTCACCGCCGGACCAGTGGTAATTCATACTGGTGGAGGTCAACACCTAGCCCAACTAATTAGGGAAGGATACATCCAGACATTACTCGGGGGTAATGCGATCGCAGTTCACGACATAGAACAATCCCTCATGGGTACTTCCTTGGGTGTTGACATGAAGCGGGGTGTAGCCGTCATGGGCGGACATCGCCACCACCTGAAGGTGATTAATACTGTACGCCGTTACGGTAGTATTGCCCAAGCGGTAGAAGCCGGGGTAATTCAAAGTGGGGTAATGTATGAATGTGTGAAAAATAACGTTCCCTTTGTCCTCGCTGGCTCCATTCGGGATGATGGTCCCCTACCAGACACCCAAATGGATTTGATCAAAGCCCAAGCAGAATATACCCAACAACTCCAAGGTGTGGAGATGATTTTAATGCTCTCATCCATGCTCCATTCCATTGGTGTGGGTAATATGACTCCAGCAGGGGTGAAAATGGTTTGTGTGGATATTAATCCGGCCGTGGTAACAAAATTAAGCGATCGCGGTTCCGTAGAATCTACGGGTGTGGTGACTGATGTGGGGTTATTCCTCAGCTTGTTAATCCAACAATTAAATCAGTTGACTAGTCCATATACTACCCAAATTGGTTAAATAAATATGCGATAGTAGAAGTGTAAAATTTTATGCTTCTACTTCATAAGATACAAGCTTAAGCACAACGATAGCGCAGCTTAACAAACCAACAGCTTGAAATAGCATTTGCTTCAGATAAGAAATAATAACCCCGGCTTTTTCAGGAAAAGTCGGGGTTCTAAGTATTTTATTTTTTACAAACGAAATAAGAATAATATACCAAAGAAAAATTTTTAATTTAATATTAGTTATTTATACCAGATTTAATGGATTTCCATAGCCTTTTTACCTAGGGTTTGCATACGCGGTTTATAACTAAATTATTGCAGCCAAGACATTAGTATAACTATTTAACAGAGTTTATTTAAATTAACTTCTCTCATGTGAGATTATTAATTTCTTTTACATGTAAATCAATCGCTGAACTTGGGAATAATAGCTTCAAGAACAGATTAAACAACATAATCCCAATTCAAGTGGTGATTAATTTGTTTTTTTGTCATTTTCACCAGTCGAACAATCCGGATTTGTTCTTGAGTTAAATGTAGAGAATAAAACCGGAGCTATCAATATGGAAACCGGAGGAAAATTATCAGAAAGCACCCAAAATAGTAGAAAAATTTCGGAGTTATGAAGGTTCTATTTTTTCATAGGACTATCTGCAAAATTACTTACGTAATAGTAGTGATAACAAGAAAAAATTTAGATGTCAACACTTCATCACACTCCATGGGCAAAAAATCTTTGAAAACTGTTAAAAATTAATCTTTGAGATACCAAATATGTTATTAGATAACGAAAGAGGCAGTGGAAGATAGGACTTCTACTTTAGGTTAAGTTTAAGAATGTGGACTGTACCCCTAACCCACCAATTGTTAGTATTGCTATAAGTTTCTGAAAATGTAGACAAATATCAACAAACATCGACATGTATAAGTTAGTGGGTGTTAACACAAAAAGCACTAACTTATACAGGACTTACGCAATTGTCACAATCGGTGGTTGGTGCGTGACTTTGTAAGTCTTATTGCTACGTTCAAATGTTTTCGCATCTCACGCACCCTACACCAAAAAATATGCCAGTTACGTAAGTCCTATTATATTTTCTTGGTATAATTAGGTATGTAAGCCCCATCAAGAATCCAACCACTGTTTTATACAAGTTCAAAGAGAATATGATGGACAACCTTACATATTGCTCCCGTACTCAAATTTAAAGTAGTTGGGAATTCTGCATTTTACAGAAACGGGTGGAGAGAGGCTCGTAGTTAGCCCAGTAAGGTTAAAACCTTACAAAGCTTGAGTAGATTTGTCTACAAAATTAGTAACTATTCCT
>JASJCX010000238.1 GCA_030065255.1 Calothrix sp. MO_167.B42
CAGGATTAAAATATAAAAAAGACTTAATTCGACAACTGTTTGGGGAGGGTATGATGCGCGAGTCAGTTATTTATCAAGAAATCCTTGCTGAAGGCGAACAAATAGGAGAAAAAATAGGAGAACAAAGAGGACGGGAAAGCGAGGGAAGAACGCTAATCTTTCGTCTACTAACTCGACGGGTAGGTGAATTACCCCAAGATGTATGTCAACGCATTGAAAATCTGTCTTTGGAGCAACTAGAAAATCTTGGTGAAGCGTTACTCGATTTTCGGGAAATGGCTGATTTACAGGTTTGGTTTAGCCAGAAAGATGTTTAAATAGTCTGTTTTCATCAATATTTTTTATGTCTTGATGTATTTCTATTGATAAGTAGTAAAATCAGCAAAAAATTATTGTTGAACCTACAACTAAGAATGAGCAAGCAAGATTGGATTGAGAAGCTATCCCTGGTAGAACATATTGAAGGCGGCTACTTTTGTGAAATTTACCGTGCAGCAGAAGAAATAGAAACCCTGCGAGAAGGTTCAGCCCGCTCAATGATGACTTCTATTTATTATCTCTTAACTGATGATCGACCTATCGATCACCTGCATCAAAACAAATCTGACATTATGCATTACTTCCATGCAGGTTTCCCTATTACCTACATTCTAGTTGATCTTATGGGGCAACTACATAAAATCAAACTGGGTCTTGATTTAACTAAGGGTGAAGTCCCTCAACTTCTTGTTCCCAAAGGCTATTGGAAGGCGGCTGTACTTGAATCAGGAGAATATGGCCTATTAGGGGAGTCTGTGGCTCCAGGATTTGACTTTCGGGACATGACCATTGCTAAGGCAGAGGAAATCCAGGCTCAGTTTCCAAACCTGTGGCATGAGTTAGCTGCCTATGTCAGAACTTGATATCCAATGCAAGTTGCAGTTAACCCAAATATCTTCATTAAATATTTACAAAAGTAAACATAAAAATGGGTTTTACCCCTCACCCCAATTCTGCTATAATCTGTTAAAGAGATGCACCCTGATGATCTGGAGAGCAGCCCAAGAGGCTCTCCTTTTTTCGTCAAACGTTAATAGAGAATCAGTGGCGTTCGGTTTTAGCAGAGACTCGGCAGAGGATACTTAAAAAACAATAAAGATGCTTCTTGTGTTTTACCGTATCCCCTGCATTATTTATATTTACAGTATTTTGATTCAGAAAGAAAGGCAGAAGAAATAATTTTCATCTTGTTGTGCAGATTGCCACTCCAATGTTGATAGTTGGGATTGTTTTTGCAAAAATGGACGGTAATACTACTATCATAAGACGTGAAGACCGATCCAAGTAATAACACGTCTATTTTTACAATTACTATTAAGAACAAATATATTTTTTTAATTGCCTGAAACGTTAATTTCAGGTTATCTACCTTTGCTGCTCGTTCCTAAAAAAGATTATGCAACCCACTAATCCTAACCAATTTACAGAAAAAGCCTGGGAAGCGATCGCCCATACTCCTGATATTGCTAAAGAAAATCAACAACAGCAAATAGAAAGTGAACACTTGATGAAAGCATTGCTGGAACAGGAAGCTCTGGCTAGTGCGATTTTTACTAAAGCAGATGTGAATCTACAGCAGCTGCGCGACCGCACCCAGCAGTTTGTGCAACAGCAACCGAAAGTATCTGGTGGTATTAGTTCTGTCTATTTGGGACGTAGTTTAGATAAACTGTTGGATCGGGCCGAAGCATCCCGCAAGGAATTTAAGGACGAATATATTTCTATTGAGCATTTATTACTTGCTTACGCTAAAGATGAACGTTTTGGCAAAAATCTATTGCAAGAGTTTGGCTTAGATGAAACCAAGCTGAAAAATATTATTAAACAGATTCGTGGAAACCAAACAGTGACAGACCAAAATCCCGAAGGCAAATACCAATCACTGGAAAAATACGGACGGGATCTGACTGAAGCAGCCCGCCAAGGTAAGCTAGATCCGGTAATTGGTAGGGATGATGAGATTCGCCGCACCATCCAAATTCTTTCCCGTCGTACCAAGAACAACCCCGTCCTGATTGGGGAACCGGGGGTAGGGAAAACTGCGATCGCAGAAGGGTTGGCACAGCGGATTATAGCTGGTGATGTACCCCAATCCCTCAAGGACCGCAAGTTAATTGCTCTGGATATGGGGGCTTTGATTGCGGGAGCAAAATTCCGGGGTGAATTTGAAGAACGGTTAAAGGCCGTATTAAAGGAAGTTACGGAATCGCAGGGAAATATTGTCCTATTTATTGATGAGATCCACACCGTTGTTGGTGCGGGAGCGACTCAAGGTTCCATGGATGCTGGTAATTTACTCAAACCAATGCTGGCGCGGGGTGAATTGCGCTGTATTGGGGCGACAACCTTGGATGAGTACCGCAAATATATCGAAAAGGATGCGGCGTTGGAAAGACGCTTCCAGCAAGTGTATGTGGATCAACCCAGTGTGGAAGATACCATTTCCATTTTGCGGGGTTTGAAAGAACGGTATGAAGTCCACCACGGGGTGAAGATTTCCGATAGTTCCTTAGTAGCAGCCGCAACATTGTCTAGTCGGTATATTAGCGATCGCTTCTTGCCAGATAAAGCCATTGATTTGGTGGACGAAGCTGCGGCCAGGTTAAAAATGGAAATTACCTCCAAGCCTGAAGAATTGGACGAAATCGACCGGAAAATTTTGCAGTTGGAAATGGAAAAGCTATCTCTGCAAAAGGAAAGTGATGCTGCTTCTAGGGAACGTTTAGAAAGGTTAGAAAAAGAACTAGCCGATCTGAAGGAAGAACAAAGGACGCTCAATACCCAGTGGGAATCGGAAAAGGGCGTAATTACCAAAATTCAGTCGGTGAAAGAGGAAATTGACCGGGTAAATTTGGAAGTTCAGCAATCGGAACGCGACTATGACCTTAACCGCGCTGCTGAGTTGAAATATGGTAAGTTAACAGACTTACATCGGCAATTGGAAACCGTAGAAGAGGAATTAGCCCAGGCTCAGGGAAGTGGTACTTCTTTGTTGAGGGAGGAAGTCACCGAAGGTGATATTGCAGAAATTATTTCTAAGTGGACGGGAATTCCCATTAGTAAATTGGTAGAGTCGGAAAAGGAAAAGTTACTCCACCTAGAAGATGAACTGCATCATCGGGTGATTGGACAAGAAGAAGCTGTAACCGCTGTGGCTGATGCCATTCAGCGTTCCCGCGCCGGTTTGGCAGATCCCAACCGTCCCATTGCTAGTTTTATTTTCCTCGGTCCCACAGGGGTGGGTAAAACGGAATTAGCCAAGGCATTAGCGGCCTATATGTTTGATACCGAAGAAGCACTGGTACGGATTGATATGTCCGAGTATATGGAGAAACACACCGTTTCTCGATTAATTGGTGCGCCTCCAGGATATGTGGGTTATGAAGAAGGGGGGCAACTTACCGAATCCATTCGCCGTCGTCCTTATGCTGTCATTCTTTTCGACGAAATCGAAAAAGCACACCCGGATGTATTTAACATCTTCCTGCAAATTTTAGATGATGGTCGCGTTACTGATGCCCAAGGTCATACGGTGGACTTTAAGAACACCATCATCATTATGACTAGTAACATCGGTTCTCAGTATATTCTCGATGTCGCTGGGGATGATTCCCTCTACGATGAAATGCGTAATCGAGTCATGGAAGCCATGCGGGGCAGTTTCCGTCCCGAATTCCTCAACCGGGTTGATGAACTAATTATCTTCCATCCCCTGCTCAAACAGCAACTACGGCAAATTGTGCAGTTGCAAGTTGAGAAGTTGCGGGAAAGATTGGGCGATCGCAAAATGTCTCTCAAGCTTTCTGATGCATCCCTTGACTTTATCGCCGATGTTGGTTTCGATCCCGTATTTGGTGCCCGTCCTCTCAAACGAGCCATTCAACGGGAGTTGGAAACACAAATTGCTAAGTCTATCCTACGAGGAGAATTTAGTGACGGTGACACCATTTATGTGGATGTGGAGAATGAGCGTCTTGCCTTCAAGCGTTTACCCGCAGAATTGTTGACAACTTAGTTTGGAGCATAGATTAATATCCTCAAAGACGCAAAAGCATGGAATATGAGTTTGCGTCTTTTTGTGATAACTTATCCTAAGTTACAGTATTTTTGCTGTTGATAATAATTTTTTAGTCAGCGCAATCCCATTATATAGTTGATTATCATGCCATTAACTTGTATAAAAAGTCAACCAAAAAAACCTTAATTTTTCGTTCATAAAACCGTATATTTGGCTACAATTTATCTAGTTTTTGGGATTTTAAGTAACAATTTCGTTACAAATATGCCGATTAGATTGAGTACATCAAATAATTATTGCAAAATGATAAATATTTAACCGTGGAAAACCGTTACAGTAACCAAAATTGTTCTAAGTATTAGTGTGATAGTTATTTATATAGGACTTACGCAACTGGTATATTTTTAGGTGTAGGCGTAGGGGAGGCAAAATGTGGTGTAGATTTTATGACCGCATTATTGCCGTTGCGTGAGATGCGAAAATATTTGAACGTAGTAATAAGACTTATAACGTCAGAATAATTCGTAATTGATAATTAACGCTTAATGCGAATCGAATGGTGAAACTCCTGTAAATACGTACATAGGTTTCAAATTATGATTTTGGGCAAGGCTCAGAAACCTTATGCTACAAAAGTCGTTTTTAATTCACATTAGGCGTAATTCATAATTAGGGCTTGCTGTTCGCGGAGCGTGCCGTTAGGCATAAAAGTCTTTTGGTGGGGGTAGGCTTCGACCGTGAGCTCAGCGTTCGACGGCTCGACTGAGCTTCGCCGAACGTCTGAGCTCACGCCGAAGTCCGAACGGGAATAGACAATAGGCAATAGGCAATAGTTACAGCTTCTTTGTTTTTATTTTTTTATCCGCAAAAAATACCAGATGCAAGAATTTTGGGTTGAAAATCTTAATTCCCTTGCACGCCCTTTCCCAAAAAATAGCCCAAAAACATTGATTTATCAATGTTTTATACTTATTCAGCAGACCCTAATTATTACCCGCGGATGAATCCGGGGGCTTGAACAATAGCATTGTCACGCACCAACCATCGATTGTGACAATTGCGTAAGTCCTGAAAAATTCAAAATCGTATCAACTGAGTGATGTAATAAGTTGTTCCACCCTTTCTTTAACTAAATCCCTCACTTTGTAAAAGGTTTCCATGGATTCTCCCTCTGGATCTTCCAATTGCCAATCTGCAAATACTTCTCTAGTTACCCATTCAGTAGGCAAATTTACCCCACAACCACATAAAGAAATTACAACATCATAATCTTGGGGGTTAAAATCCCGTAAAGCCTTGGAAGTTTGATTGCTAATATCAATTCCAATGTCTGCCATGACTTGTACTGTCAGGGGATCTATATAACTTGCTTCCAGTCCAGAACTAGTAACAGATATTTTACCTGCTCCCAATGTCCGAGCAAAACCCTCCGCCATTTGGGAACGACGGGAATTTTTCTTACAAACAAACATTACTTTTTTCATATTTATCCTTAGGTAGAGTCGGCTGAATAACTATAATCTTTCCCCTCTTTCCCCACACTCCTCCATCTCACCTAAACAGGGATTTTGGCATTACTGAATCGGTGTTCTAGGTAGGTTCAGGGGTGAAGTTTATTTAATTTGATCGAGTTAATGAAAATCTTTAAACCCGTAGGAAAGTTGTCGATATACTATAACTGCTAATTGTGCCCCCAAAATAGGTGCTATCCAATAAACCCAATGGTGTTGCCAAATTCCCCCAACTAATGCTGGTCCTAAAGAACGGGCTGGATTCATACTTGCACCAGTAATCGGTCCCATAAAAGCAGCCTCTAAACCTACCGTTAAACCAATTGCTAATCCAGCAAAACCAATATGAGCGCGACGATCTAATCCAGAGCCCAAGATGACAAACATTAAAATAAATGTCAGCACAAGTTCTAAAATTAAAGACTGCAACCAATTGTCGTTGAGTGGTAAAGTCGCTCCCAAATTTGCCACTTTTCCCAAACTAATTAGCAGTAAAAATGAAGCTGCGATCGCTCCCAAAGATTGGGCTATAATATAGGGCACAACCCGACATTTGGGGAAAAATCCACTAGTCCAAAATGCTAAGGTGACAGCAGGGTTAAAATGGGCATTACTAATATGACCAAGAGTGTAAATTAAGGCAGCAACAACACTACCAAAGACAAAACTAATGCCCAGATGAGTAACTGCACCGCCACTCAACTGATTCGTCATTACCGCACCAGTTCCTGCAAATACTAAAATAAAAGTACCAATTGCCTCTGCGAATGCTTCTCGCCAACAATAAATGAATGATTTAGGAAAAGAAGTTTTTAAACTTAGCTTCATATTGTTAAATAGTTGATTGTCCCCTGTTAATTTTGCGATTGGGTCATCTTTTACCTTAAATCAACAAAATTTTATATGTCAAGTTAATCAAGTTCAGACAGAAAGGTGCAATATTATGCGTATAGACAAAAATTTATTTATGGGCTCTAGAAACTCATAACAATTTTGTAATGTTTGTTTTTTTGCGTAATTCTACTTACTTAGTCCATGATATACCATCAAAATTATGATTAAAATCATATAAGTCAGCTAAAAATCCTTGTTTGTACGGGTATTGTTTTTCAGAATAAAGCATATAATCTTTAATATTGGTTGGTATTTACAGCATCAGATAAAGCTTTTCAGGGTAAACGCATCTCAAACTTTTCAGGGTCAGGGCATCTAAAATTAACAAAACGAAATACTTAAGTAGGTCGGTGTTGAAAATTGTCGTTATGACAAGGCAGAAAACAGAAGATAGAAGGTAATAGCTTTTTGGGCAATTTTACTTTCTGTCACATACTTCGGTTTTTTGCATTGTTCTACTTAAACACCTCTATTTATGTGTTAGGCGCATAAAGCATCAATAAGATTATTGGTTAATCTTATTTTTTTTGTGATATGTAAAATTCCAGAAAATTTAATCCATGTCTCTTGAGTTAGTTAGATAATAATTGAATTTTCATATCGTTAAAATATAAGATTAAATTACTGCAATATAAGGATATTTGACATCAAAGAAATGACTAATCCACAAAAAATAGGATTAAAGAATTTAATTAATGGATTACATAAATTTTCCCAAATGCAATACAATGGCCAATTAAAAATTGAAAGCACAAAAGGTCAAAAGTGGAGCTTGTATTTCCGTTTGGGGCGTACAATTTGGGCGACTGGAGGAAAACAGCCATTTAGACGTTGGCGGAGGCAAATGGCTAGTTATTGCCCTAACATAAAAACATCAAGTATATCTTTAAATCATGAGGATTTACAGATAGAATATTGGGATTATATTATTTTAGATAAATTATTTAGTCAGCAAAAAATTGAACGTAAACAGGTTAATTTCTTTGTGGAAAAAGCAATTCTAGAAGTATTATTTGATATTTCACAAGAATCAAATTTTAATTCTGTTGTAGTTGAGCATTTTCAAAATAATATTTTTGACAAGCCCATAAGTTTTGTCAATATAGATGTATGCTTAGAAAGCATGATGCAAGCAAAAAATACTTGGGCAGAATCAGGTTTAGCCAACTTTTCTCCCAATTCTGCACCCGTGATAGATAAATCGGAGCAGCTCAAAAAAATTCTCAATCCTAATACTTACAAAAATTTTACAAGTTTAGTGAACGGCAAATATACCCTGCGGGATTTAGCTATTAAAATGAATAAAGCTGAACTTTTTATTGCTCGTTCTCTGCTTCCTTATATTCTCAAAGGAATTGTCAAATTAGTGGAAGTACCTGATTTACCACTGAAAATAAATCCATCTGAAAAATATACTGAAGCTACCGAAACCAAAGCTGAAAAAGCACCATTAATTGCTTGCATAGATGATAGTCCTCAAATATGTAAAATGATGGAACAAATCATACTGTCTCGTGGATTTAGGGTGATAAGTATTACAGATTCAATAGAAGCCCTATCAATACTAATTAAGGAAAAGCCTAATTTAATTTTTTTAGATTTAGTCATGCCAGTTGCCAATGGTTATGAAATATGTACTCAATTACGACGCGTATCTATTTTTAAAAATATACCTGTGATTATTGTTTCTGCTAATGCCAGTTTAGTGGATAGAATCTTTCGTTCCCAAACTGCTAAAGTTGTTGGAGCAACAGACTTTATTAATAAACCCATCTCTACCCATAAGGTTTTGGGCATGATAGACAAATATCTAGATTCTCAATCATCAGTTGCTAAAAGTATCCCTGAAAAGGTTTAAGCCTTTGATGGGTAAGGAACATTATTGTTATTAACTATTATTTGCATATCAGTAAACTTATCTTATGTGTATTCCTATTAAATTAGGATGACAATCTATAATGATAATTTATTTATTTTACGAAATTATACTGAGTGTGATTTAATTTTTTCTCACTTGTATGAACTGTAGTAATAGCCATGGTAATAATATAACTATTTATTTCACTACATTTTTGCAATCATCAATTAGTAGTATTTTAGCATCATTGATTTAATTTTTTAAACATATTATTGGCATTTTATTCCTGATTATAAATGTCAAAATTTAATAGTCATCGTATTTTATTCATCTGAGAGAAATAAACTTTCCGGAACAATGTTTATTGAGATAAACATTGAAAAAATCATTGTTTATACGGGTATATTTTTACATCACTAGGAATACACTATACCTATCTAAGCGTGATGATATGGTTTGACTAAAATAAACAGATGACATTACTTTTAATAATTATTTTATTCATTGGCTAAAAAACTATAGGCATTCGGTTTGATTTGTAGACAAATCTATGGGAGACTTTTTTAAAATAAAAAAAGTCTTAATTATAGTCCTACGCGCAAGTAATAAGTGAGCCATTGCGGTGGACGGTAAGCCATTGCGGTGGACGGGTTTCCCGGCATAAAGCAA
>JASJCX010000239.1 GCA_030065255.1 Calothrix sp. MO_167.B42
ATCCAAAGTATGATAATTTTCTTTTGCATCAAACCAAGCTTTACGCAATGGACTAGCGGAGTCAAAACTGGTGACTCCCAAATGGCGAAAATAAGGAAGAGCATCAATGCGTCCCACCCCAAATAAATGTAGCTTGGTTGTAGGGGTTAAATGTTGAGAAACTTCTTGCAAAATTTCTAATATCTCTTTAGTTGGCGTTCTTGCAACTCCTCCTATAGCGATATATTCGTAGCCCATTTCAACTAATGCTTTAACAGCTTCCGCATACTTTTGGGGATTCCAGCCTTGAGCTACGCCAATAGGTGTAAAGTTATATCCAATATTCTGATGTTTGGATATGAATTCTTCTGCATTTCGCAAAGTTAAGTTATAGCGTTTTTCTCTTACCCCAGACTGTGCAAATTGACCAACTATTAAGTGGTCAATACTTACTCCATAATTGAATCCTAATTTTTCGTAATAATCAAGAATTTCTACGGTATTATAAGGAGGTTCTTCTTGCTTGATATATCCAAAGGCTCCACAGTCTCCCATTATTTCACCTGGGAATCTTATAAATTTGCCGATACCTCCTGCTTTTTCTATATCGGCTCTTTTACTTTTTTTTTATCAACAATTACTTTAGATACTAAAATACCGTCATAGTTACCCTGTCCGTATATTTGATGAGCATATATATCATCGGTATACGCATTACGATTGGCACTAAATTCGTCTCGGATAAAATCATAACTAGCATCTACCTTATCATCCCATTCTGGAATGAAATATCGCATAGCTAAATGCTTATTGACTGCGGGTGGTAATTTTAAAAATTTGTCTAACTCTTCTTCTATAGATTTTTTGTTTAGCATTAACTTTTGATTTTTTGTTTCCAGCAGTGTTAGATATATTCTTAGATGCGAATAAAATTAACAGAGGTCATCTCAACTATGAATAAACAGATTTTTGGATTATTTCATCTAATGTTTCTGGATTATTATATAATTTTAACAACAAATTATTATCTAGTTTAATTTCAATTGCAATCAACCTTAATAAATGTCCTTTTAATCCTACTAATGCACAACTAAATCTTGAGGCATCTGCATTATCAAGAGTCCAAATATATGATTTAACATTAGATAATTTTATATATTTTATACTACTTTTAGCAGCTAAAAAAATTAAAGTTTTATTGGCTTGAGTTTCAACTGGTAATTTTAAAGCACGTAAGTATTTATCTCCAAGTAAGACAAATATCAAATCATATCCAATAATTACTTGTTGGAAATTTTCATGTATTTTCAGAAAATCTGCCCAAGAAGAGATTTCATCACTTTTCATATTAGTAAAAGTCACAGAGTAGGGAACGATCACTTCTTCTTCGGAAATTATTCCATACCCGGCGGAGACAATGTTGACATCCACTGATTTTTTCCCCAAGCAACTTCGCAGGATATTTACACCTTCCATTACTCGTTGATGCTGCAATCCCTTGTACATCTCACCTGCTGAACAGGAATATTGAGAAAGAAATTGTGATTTATCCTTGAATATCTCTCTATCTTTAAAATCTTCTATTGTTAGCTGATTTTTGGGTTTAAAATATTTTTCACCTGTACAAGAAGTAACAACTAAAATGCGCGGTAGTAACATATATTTGTATAAATTTTCTGTATTGCCACAGGCTAGACACTTACGGTTTTATTCTTGCGGAGTAGATGTGCCTCGACGGCAGTATAGGAATCCGGTTTGATTCTTGAAATTACTCTTGATGGGAGGGAACGGGGAACTCTTAACAGGGAACAGAAAATGTACACAAGACTTTTTCCTCAAATCAAATATGAGTCCTATATTTAGGTTTAGTATTTATGTAATATCAATTTACAATGAGGCTGCATAGAATATATCAAGGCTACAAGTGAGGCTCTGGCTATCGTTATAAAATTTACGTGCCCACATTAATAATATGCATCTTCAATGTAAAACGATATAATATCAATTTATAATGAGGCTGCATAGAATCTAGACAGTCACAAGTAATGTTGGGAGTATCAGTATGAAACTTACGTGTTTCCATTAATCATATGTCTTTTAAATGTGAAACTATATAACTGGACTTGATGAAAAATATCGGTATATCGGCGAGATCAGAAAAATAAACAATGGGAATTTTCACAGTTACAACACACTTATATGATTGGGTTAGAAGTTTACCTTTAGATATAGCATTATATCAATATGTTGCTTCTTTACCAAATGGGAAAGAGGATAAAAATTTTATAACTAAACCAGAATTAGCACTTTCATTAATGAAATTTGGCATAACAGGTACTGAGGAACTAATATTACACAGCTAATAAATCATTTAGCTGTTGTTCGCATTGTTTAAATATAAAATTTACAATAGCAAATAGCTTGTCTAGTTCATAAATAGTAGAAGGAGAAATATTTCTCGTGAAAATATCTCCTTCTAGTTTTCCAAATTGCCAAATATCCCCATTAGAAGTAATACCAAATATTGTGATTGGATATTCAGCATTTAATTTTTGGGCGGCTATCATTTCAGTTAGACATTGTGCCCAACCTGCTTCAAAATTATCCTGCTTGGCTTCAACTAAAATAAAATAAGGTTTATCAAAAACAATTTTACCTAAAGGGGAACGCCTAGCAATAATATACTCCGGGAATCCTGATAATTTTTCATTATAGTTGAAAGATTGATGACTCCAGATTGTGAGCTTAGTTTTATATTTCTTCCATACTTCTTTTAAGACTGGATAGATGAAATTTTCACAGATTGCGAATTCTGAGTTGGAAACAACTCCGTCTTGCATTACTACATTTAAGTCTTCTCGGAAGTAATCGGGGACATTTAAGGGTATTTCTTGGACAAAGTTAGCTTGAGTATAAGTAACCTGATATTCTTGCAAAACTTCACCGATAATTTTAAAATTGCTAAAAGCCATATTTACCCCTTGATATCAGTGGTGATTTGATCTGATTTACTACTTGTCAGCTTATCAATTAATTTTAGATTTAATCCATTGAAGAGGAAAATAACTATGGAAACAATCCCAGCAAGAGATATTAACCTCCGTTACCTGATAGATAAATTTGGCATTCAACTAGTCCGAGAACCTGATTTTTTCACCGAATGGCAAGATGACTCGCTCTCTCTAAGTAACTACGATAAACAACTGCTCGATAAAATTAAAGAAGGTTATTTTAACCTACTTAATTATCCACCATTACTAGAAGGAGTAGTTCGTCAAGCAATAATTGATCCATTGCTTTTTATCGGTGATTTTTATCTTGCACCATTCTACGTCAAATCAGAAGAATCAATTGATATTGAAGTCCCCGACGAAGATATAATTATCAAAGGTCGCATCGATACATTGGTTTTGCGTGACCAACTCTGGGTAATGATTATTGAATCAAAAAAAGCATCATTCTCCATTGAGGAAGGGTTAGCACAAATACTTTCGTATATGCTTGGTAGTCCCGCACAAAGCAACCTAACTTTTGGTATGATTGCTACGGGTAGCGAATTTATTTTTGTCAAGTTAGTTAAAGGTAATATACCACAATACGGAACATCAAAGGTTTTCTCAATGCGTAATCCCGGTAATGATTTGTATGATGTATTGAAGATTTTGAAGAAATTGATCAAAATTGCCAGCATTTAAGAGGATCAGATTTCTGCTCCCCCTGTTCCCTGCTCCCTTGCATTCACAACAATTGATTATTTTTTGATTTGGAAGTCCTTTGAATTGTATAACCCTCTTCTAGGGGGACTCCGTGTAAAATTGATAGCTGTTAACCTGAAGTTCCCCCAAGCAAAAAAGCTAACTCTTAACCAGAAAAACTTTCAAGCATTTTTGAATTCCTGGTACTGGGTATAAAATGTAAAAAGGTCTGACGAAGGGGACTTGAGGCGTTGAGCCTGATCTAATTCTTAATATCAAGAAAAATCTATATTAACTATTATAATAGTACAACATATAAGAATTTATTAGAGAAGATATCGTTTTATGATCTAGATAATTGATTCCATTTTCCGACAGATAAAGTTAATCTATTATGTAACAAGATTAAACAAATATTAATTTTTGCTCATATTGTGATTGGTGGTTAGCAAGGATTGCAACCGTGCAACCTGGCTTATTGTGCTGCGATTAAAGAGGGGAATTGATGACTCATTACTTGCTTGAAACAGCTTGGTTAGTACCTTGTTATGCCTTGATGGGGGCACTTTTAGCCATTCCTTGGTCCCCTGGAGTTATTCGCCGCACCGGACCAAGACCAGCAGGATATGTTAATTTAATTATGACATTTATTGCCTTTGTTCATGCTGGTTTGGCATTACCAGGGACTTGGGGACAGCAGGTGTCTCAAGTACATATTCCTTGGTTAAGTACTGCGGGTTTAAATCTGACTATCGATATTGAAATATCCTCGGCGAGTATTGGGGCGATGGTGGTGGTTTGTGGCTTGAATTTCCTCGCCCAAATTTACGCCATCGGCTATATGGAAATGGACTGGGGTTGGGCACGTTTTTATTCCCTATTAGGGGTGTTTGAAGCGGGATTATGTGCCCTCGCCCTATGTAATAATTTGTTCTTTAGCTATGTAATTCTGGAAATTCTCACCTTGGGAACCTACATGCTAGTGGGGTTGTGGTTTAGTCAACCTTTGGTGGTTACTGGTGCAAGGGATGCTTTTTTAACCAAGCGGGTGGGGGACTTATTTTTGTTGATGGGGGTATTGGCAATTTATCCCCTGGCTGGTACTTGGAATTATACGGAATTGGGGCAGTGGGCGGCTACTGCGGATGTAAATCCCACGTTAATGACACTGGTGGGTTTAGGATTAATTGCCGGTCCTATGGGTAAATGTGCCCAATTTCCCTTGCATTTATGGTTAGATGAGGCAATGGAAGGGCCTGTTCCCAGTACAATTTTGCGGAACTCTGTGGTGGTTGCTAGTGGTGCATGGGTGCTGATAAAATTACAACCTGTATTTGCATTGTCTCCCATGGTTTCTACTGTCATGGTGGGAGTTGGTACGGTAACAGCCATTGGTGCATCTTTAATTGCGATCGCTCAAATTGATATTAAACGCTGTCTTTCCTATTCTGTCAGTGTTTATATGGGTTTGGTATTTATCGCCGTAGGCACACAACAGAATGAAGCGGCGTTGTTATTAGTGCTTACCCATGCTGTGAGTGCAGCACTATTAGTTATGAGTACTGGCGCAATTGTTTGGAATAGTGTTACCCAGGATATCACTCAATTGGGGGGATTATGGTCCCGTCGTCCCATATCAGGAATAGCCTATGTTGTGGGGACTTTGGGGTTAATTGGTTTTCCTCCCTTGGGTAGCTTTTGGGCATTATTAGAATTAGCAGATGGGCTGTGGACAACTAAACCTTGGCTGGTAGGAATTATTATTGCCATTAATGCTTTGACAGCCTTTAGTTTAACGAGGGAATTTTGTTTGGTATTTGGTGGTAAAGCCCAACAAATGAGTGAGCGTTCCCCAGAAGTTAGTTGGCAAATGGCTTTGCCGATGATATTTTTGGTTGGTGTTACTCTTCATTTACCTTTAGTTTTACAAAGCTTATCTTTGTTACCTAGTTGGGTAATTTTAAATAAGGATGTGGCACTGCTGTTAATGTGGTCAAGTATTTTTGGGTGCAGTATTAGTGGGATAATTTATCTGAGCAATATGATTCCCAAACCTGTGCGTCTCCCTGTGAAATTCTTACAGGATTTTATTGCTTACGATTTTTATACTCCCAAACTTTATCGAATGAGTATTGTTTTGAGTGTGGATTTATTAAGTAAACTTGCCGATATTGTGGACAGGTTTGTAGTTGATGGAATTGTCAATTTATTTGGCTTGGTTTCCATTGGTGGTGGTGAAGGTTTGAAGTATAGCACCAATGGACAATCACAATTTTATGCCTTTACCATACTTATTGGTGTAGGGGTTTTAGGCATAATTGTAACTTGGCAATTTTGGGGAAATCAGTTTTTGGATTTAATGTCTACTTCTATTTCCCTAATTCCTACATTTTAAATTTCCCATAGGCAAATAATTAATTCACCATACTAGGTCCATAAAAAATCACAATGTTAAGTTTTTTAATCTGGGTACCAATTTTAGGTGCGCTAATCATCGGAATTTTACCGCCTAAAATAGGGCAGGCAAAGGGTGTCCGCTTGATTGCCCTATCCATTTCTGGTTTAGTTTTACTCGGGAATTTATTTATCCTGGTGAAATTCAATGTTGGTAATCCAGAAATGCAATTAGAGGAATATTTTCCTTGGATTCAAACTTTGGGTTTAAGTTATCGATTGGGTGTTGATGGTTTATCAATGCCGATGTTGTTTTTAAATAGTTTGCTTACCTGGATTGCTATTTATAGTAGTGGCCAACAAACTGAACGTCCCCGATTATTTTATTCCCTAATTCTGCTTGTTAGTGGTGGGGTTGCCGGGGCATTTGCATCACAAAATTTACTGCTTTTCTTCCTATTTTACGAATTAGAATTAATTCCCTTTTATCTGTTGATTTCCATTTGGGGAGGGGAAAGACGAAGCTATGCAGGAATCAAATTCCTGATTTACACTGCTGTTTCTGGTGCTTTAATTCTCGCCAGCTTCTTGGGTATAGTTTGGTTGACTGGTTCCTCTAGCTTTGATTTAGATGCAATTTCTACCCAAACCCTCTCTACCACTTTACAAATCATTCTCTTAGTAGGAATTGTCCTTGGTTTTGGCATTAAAATTCCCTTAATTCCCCTACATACCTGGTTACCAGATGCCTATGTAGAAGCTTCCGCACCCATCGCCATTCTTTTAGGTGGGGTATTAGCCAAACTGGGAACCTACGGCGTATTAAGATTTGGCATGGCCTTATTTCCCGAAACCTGGGGTACCATCGCCCCCACCCTAGCAACGTGGGGTGCAATTAGTGCTATGTACGGTGCAGTGGTAGCGATCGCTCAAAAAGATATCAAGCGTATGGTAGCATATAGTTCTATCGGTCATATGGGTTATATCCTCCTGGCAGCAGCAGCTAGTACTCCCCTGGCTCTGGTGGGTGCGGTTTCCCAAATGTTCAGTCACGGTATCATCCTGGCGATTCTCTTCCACTTAGTAGGGGTGATAGAAGCTAAGGTAGGAACCAGGGAATTAGACAAACTCAATGGCTTAATGAGTCCTGTGCGGGGTTTACCTTTAACTAGCGCCCTATTGGTTTTAGGAGGTATGGCTAGTGCGGGAATTCCCGGAATGACTGGGTTTATCGCCGAATTTATCGTTTTTCAAGGCAGTTTTTCTGTCTTTCCCATCCCCACTTTATTATGCGTCGTCGCCACGGGTTTAACGGCTGTTTACTTTGTGATTCTCCTCAACCGTACCTGTTTTGGCAAACTTGACAACAAACTGGCTTACTATCCCCAAGTATTGTGGCATGAAAAAATGCCAGCATTTATCCTGGCAGCATTAATTATCTTTTTAGGTATCCAACCGACGTGGTTAGTGCGTTGGAGCGAACCCACAACCACAGCTATGGTAACAGCCATTATGCCCATAGAAAAAGTTGCTACTCCCCAAATGGCATTGAAATAGGTAACTTTTAACAAGAGGTTGCATCAACAGTCTTTTACCAAGCAACCCACCTGGAAATTTATTTCCAGGCTAACAGACAAAGTACGTTTAAACGCACTCAAAAGCTTACCGAGTCTGATTTATCAGACTTTGTTTATCAGCCTCGGAATTAATTCCGCGGTGGTGAGAATAGTTAAAGCTATTATTACCTCCTGCTTCCCCTTTTCCTCTTCTCTCTGCGTCCTCTGCGTCTCTGCGGTTTCTTAATCTTTCCTCCCATGACTCAAACAACCAACAAGCCATCAACCAAACTCCCCCCATCCACCCACGAGTTTGCTGAAGTTATCCATCGCCTAGAAGCAGGGGGTTCCATGCTTCCCGATACCCCTGAAAACCTGATGCAAATCATCGGTATCTACAAAGCATATGCCGTACCGATGGATTTTTACTGGCGGGACTTACTTTACATCGCCGAGCAAGTCTTTCTCAACCCCTTCCCCTTCTTCAAATACTTTATTTCTCCAGAATACCTAGACAGACATAACCATTATGCCGGGGATGATGCCGACTTAAGAATTTGGCGGGGAACTGCAAAAGCCCATCCAGAATTATTGGCATTCATGGAGAAAGGCGAAACTGGCAAAATGCCCAAGCTTTTCCATCACCTATTCCATGACAGAATTAATATGGAATTTGCTGAAGCTTGTATGCGGGCTATGCTTTGGCATCGTCATATGTACGCTCCAGTTAATAAATTTGATGCTTATCTAGATACGGAAGAGTATAAGGAGAATGCCGATAAAGCTATTAAAGCATACTTTAAAGGCAACCCCACCATGCTGGGATGGTATAAATTATTCCCGGATATGTTTCTCGAACAGGTACGCCAGCTATCTTACTATTCCAACCTGGGGCTATTTTGGGAAGTTATGGCACCAGTATTCTTTGAAATGTCAGATATCTATGACGAAGGGGGATTTAAAGGTGTGCCCGATGCCATGGATTTCTTAGTTAATGGTATATTTGCGATCGCTGGACGACCAATTTACCATCATGCTTATATCCGGGGAGAATGTTACGAAATTATCCCTAAGTCTAAGGGTTTTACCTGGCTATATGAAGCTGCTTTACCCTATGTAGAAGCTGTTTTCTATCGCACAGCTCCTTTCCGCGGTACAAAATCCTACAATGCCCAAGCAAAACAAGTACCAGAGGATCAGAAGGATTTTCACTATGGAATCCTTTATGCTGATGTTTTCCCTGTAGGTACTGCTGGAATTCCCCCAACATTATTAATGCAAGATATGTTGCATTTCTTACCACAATATTTGAGAGATTATTATCAAAAATACTGTCGCGGTGAAGATGATATGTTGATTCAATTGGGAATTACTTTCCAAAGGTCAATGTATAATGT
>JASJCX010000240.1 GCA_030065255.1 Calothrix sp. MO_167.B42
TTGTTATAGCTATAGCCAGTCAAGTTAGGACGTTTTTGATGTTGACAGTTGACAGTTGACAGTTGACAGGTGAGACTCATTGAGTCAAGCAATACTGTCCTAATCAATATGGCTACAGCTATACTACTAATTTCGTTCGCGTAGTGGCTCCTAAATTGCATTGTTTGCCAGATAATACCATTGCCATTGCATAAAAGGGTAGAGCCATGAAATTAGTACATAAGCCAACCTTGCTGACGATAAAATTGATATCCACGGTTCTCATCCTGGGTGGAATGGGATTAGAGCTATGGAATATTTCTACAAAATTCATTCACACACAAATACCTGACAATCTCCATATCATTTTTTGGTTTGAACGCTTTGCCATTAGCGCACATTTGATTGAAGGGATGGTGGCTGCTTACCTGGCACCACAAAGGAATAAGATACCCTGGAAATACGCTGCTTATACTTTTTTTGTGGGTACAGTTGGACTATTAGAATTATTCGAGCCAGAAAAAAAGGTACCCTAGGGCGTGTTTTCAAAGTTGCCGTCACCCACCGAAGGGTGCTGCTGTAGGCACCAAGTCCGCGATTAGGCAGAGTGTAGCTCCAGGTTAAGAGTTCACTCAGAGCAGTTTGAGTTGGAAAACAGTCCCTAGGGTATGCCTACCCCTAGTTTATATTCGGGCACGGAGTGCGGGATTAGGGAATAAAGCTCTGAATCCGGCTTGACGCTGTTGAATACTTTCTTGGGCTTTTTCCCATAAGCTCTCATAATAAAAAAATACTGTACCTAAACCGCGTCTTTGAGCAGCTCTAACCTGGGATTTGATTTGTCTCATGGGAACTGGCTTATTACGTAACCCTGTCATAATACCCACTGCGGTGGAAATCTTTTGCTTTGCTTCGTGCATTTCTGGACGGGAAATTGTATTGACAAAACCATGTAGATTGTGGCGATAAACCTGTACTACTAATTCATCAACAATATTTTGCCTTATCCAAGTCAGCCAATCTTGTAGTTGTAATTTGTAAGCAAAGTCATAATAATTGGGGGAAACAGAAAAAATCATCTTTGGTTTTCTAGCCTTTACCGCTTGGTTTAACCGCACCATAAATTCCGTGATTTTATCAGCACGCCATTTTACCCAATCTGCGTCTTCAGGATTACTTGGGGGTGCTTTTTCCATTTCCTGGGTATATAAGGCCACAGTATATGGATCGTAACCAAATGCACGGGGTAAACTCATGTGGTCATCAAACTGAATCCCATCAACATCATATTTAGATACGACTTCCAATACGAGATTAGTGATAAATTGTTGTACTTCTGGTAGAAAAGGATTTAGCCAAGCTACCTCACCTGCTGCACTAATAGAAGTTTGACTACCATCGCGCTTACGCGTCAGCCAATGGGGACGATTTAAAGCCAATTCTGAAGTTTGGGGAGTCATGAAACCAAACTCAAACCAGGGAATTACAAGCAATCCTTGGCGATGGGCTTGATTTGTTAAATCAGCCAGAACATCTTGTCCATTTGTACCACGAAAGAAAAAAGGGATACCAACTTGCTTTGCTACAGCACTAGGAAACTTGGTATAACCTGAATTCCAAACTACGGGGTAAATAGTATTCAAGTTCAAGCGGCGTAATTGAGTCACAGCATCCTGTACTTTAGGATGGGATCTGAGTACATCAAAATCATTGGTAGTCATCCACACACCACGAATTTCTTGACGAGGTATTTGGGGGACTGGAGGTATTTGAGGTATTTGAGGTACTGGAGAGACTGAATTTGGTTGAGTTCCTTGAGGTACTGGAAATACCTTATCTAGTGGGGGTAGTTGAGTTATTCGAGCTGTTTGAGGCAATTGTGCCATTACAGGACTAAAACTGTGTACCGCTAAAACTGTAACTAATGACACCACAAATAGTAACGGAACAAACCTCTTATTTAATTGTCGCCAAAGTTGAATAGTTATATGCAATGTAGTCATCATATGAATTACAATGATTGCTGCTTCATTAGCTAACTGTTAGTGGTTCCTTTTATATGCATCCAAGCACAGTAAAATAGGTGACGCATTTATTGTCTCGGTAGTGCCCTAGTTAGTAATAGCGAATATGATAATTGAGACTTGACACAATAATTATCAATTAATTTGAGCAAATTTACTATTTAAATATTCAGTAATCGCAAATTAGTATATTCTTGAACAGAAATCTGGCAAATTTGTCAGGATTCCATAGCAAGATTATCACAACTAAATTACACACTAAAACTTCTTGGGATTATCGCTGTGATATATGATATTTTCGCTGTGGTGAAATAATATTAAAAGAGCAATTTTTTTGAGCTATTAGTTTGATAAATTCTTATACTATTGATAAATTTTGCAGTGAAGTTTGGATGAACTGTGCGATCGCTTCGACGGGGCGATCACCATTAATGACTGTCAGGGGGTAGCGTTGGCGATATTCCTGAATCAAGGAACTAGCCTGTTCTTGGTATGCTGTTAAACGGCTGAAAATATTTTTGGTTGTGTCATCTGGAAGACCACGCTTTAACATCCTTTCGAGCAAAATGTTTAAGGGAACGTACAACAGAAACACTCCATCGCAAGGCTGTCCTAATGAGTTGATGAAACGCTCGAATTGTGCAAATTCAAGTGAATTACCGGGAAATCCATCCAAAATCCAGCCTCTTTTGGCATCTGGCTGTGTAAAACGCCCTTGCATTGCCGCAAACAGTAAACTGTCTGGAACTATTTTTCCTGAATCTAGATAACTTTGAATTTTTAAACTTAGTCCGGTATTACGAGCGATACCCCGATCTAATATTTCATTGGTAGATATATGTGCAATTTGGCATCTTTGAGCTAGTATTGCTGCTTGGGTACTTTTACCAGCTCCCGGTGGTCCCAGAAAAATTAATCGCATAGGGAAAACTCACTTTTTATTAAAAAATGTTGCAAATAGAATCAGTGACAAAAACTATAGAGAAACTTCTTGCTTCTCGATGTTGTAAGCCTAGCTATATCTATTACTAGATATATTCAAAATCGAGTATAAATCAAACTTATTTATCAAAAATATTTTTAATACTTATGTTTTTACATTACTATTAATCATATACCGTTATGTTGGTATATACAATTTTTTATATAGTTTTCACGTTTAACCGCATAACATCTCTCTCTTGGGGAACTAACTTTACACCCTCTGTCAGAAAGAAGCAGGGGGCAGGGGGAGTGTGGAGAGTGTGGGGAGTGTGGGGAGTGTGGGGAGTGTGGAAGGTTTAACTACCAGCTGTCAACTATCAACTGTCAACTATCAACTGTCAACTATCAACTATCAACTGTCAACCGTCAACTGCAAAACGTCCTAAGCATGATGGCGACTACTATACTATTTTTCTATTTGCAAGTCCCTAAAAGAACACATTTGCTAGGGGCTTTGATATCTCCGTCCGAAAATTAAATTCCCATTTATTTCTGTGTAGGGAACAAAAAATCGAAGTTAATATTCCTGAAATTTCCGATTCCGAATAAATACTTCTGTGCCTACGTATTATTGTTGATAGGAGTTTCACAAAGCTTTTCTTGGTATAAGCTATATTGAAATTCTGACAAATTTAAAGGGTCAGTTTATGGCTAAAAATAAATTTAAAAATATCCAGAAAGACAACTCAGTTATAGCTAATAACGGTAAGATTTTTTCGGCAGCAAAAGAAAAACCAAAGCCAAAGAAAATCAAAAAAAAAGTATATGAAAAAGAACTGAAGCGACTTCAAATTGAATTAGTCAAACTTCAAGAATGGGTTAAACATCAAGGGTTAAGGGTAGTAGTTGTTTTTGAAGGTAGGGATGCTGCGGGTAAGGGTGGAGCAATTAAGCGAATTGTAGATTGTCTAAACCCCCGTATTTGTCGGATTGCTGCTTTGGGTATGCCTACTGAACGAGAAAAAACTCAGTGGTATTTTCAGCGTTATGTAGCTCATTTACCAGCAGCAGGAGAAATAGTATTATTCGATCGCAGTTGGTATAATCGGGCTGGAGTCGAGCGAGTGATGGGTTTTTGCACCCACGAGCAATATGTCGAGTTCCTGCGTTCCTGCCCAGAATTTGAACATATGTTACAGCGATCGGGTATTATCTTAGTCAAGTATTGGTTTTCAGTTAGTGATGAGGAACAAGAACGACGTTTTCAGAAGCGGATTGAGAACCCTACCAAACGGTGGAAGCTTAGTCCTATGGATTTGGAGTCCCGTGCCCGATGGGTAGAATATTCCAAGGCAAAGGATGATATGTTTGCTGCCACTGATACAACTTTATCCCCCTGGTATGTAGTGGAAGCTGATGACAAAAAAAGTGCTCGTCTCAATTGCATTAGCCATCTATTAACCATTATCCCCTACAAAGATTTGACACCAGATCCCATTGAATTACCTCCCCGACAGCAAGCAATGGATTATATTCGACCTCCTATCTGTATGCAAAAATTTGTACCGCAAAAGTACTAGCTATTTATTGTTTGAGTAATGCCCCCTAAATCCCCTGCCCCCAGTAGGGGTAGGTTGGGTAGAGCGATAGCGAAACCCAACAAAGTCATGACAATTCTCTAAATCATTCGTGAAAATTTAGATCCCCGACTTTTTTGTAAAAGTCGGGGATCTGGGCCTCTCGATTTTTACTGAAAAAACGCCCCCCATTACTGGGAGGCGTTTTTTATGATTGCACAGAAGCGATTAACTCATCGCCACTGTTAGATTAATTAACCGTTGATTGCAGGAGCAGTTAAAGCAACAGGAGCAGACTCACCAGCAGCCAAGTCTAAGGGGAAGTTGTGAGCGTTACGCTCGTGCATTACTTCCATACCCAAGTTAGCCCGGTTGATTACGTCAGCCCAAGTTCCGATTACACGACCTTGAGAATCAATTACGGACTGGTTAAAGTTGAAACCGTTGAGGTTGAACGCCATGGTGGAAATACCTAAAGCGGTGAACCAGATGCCGATTACAGGCCAAGCAGCTAAGAAGAAGTGTAAGCTACGGCTGTTGTTGAAGGAAGCGTATTGGAAGATTAGACGACCAAAGTAACCGTGAGCTGCTACGATGTTGTAGGTTTCTTCTTCTTGACCGAATTTGTAACCGTAGTTCTGAGATTCAACTTCGGTGGTTTCACGTACTAAGGAAGAGGTTACCAAGGAACCGTGCATAGCGGAGAACAAGCTACCACCGAATACACCAGCTACACCTAATTGGTGGAAGGGGTGCATTAAGATGTTGTGTTCTGCTTGGAATACCAACATGAAGTTGAAGGTTCCCGAGATACCCAAAGGCATACCATCGGAGAAAGAACCTTGTCCTAAAGGATAGATTAAGAATACTGCGGTTGCTGCTGCTACAGGTGCAGAGAAAGCTACACAGATCCAAGGACGCATACCTAAGCGGTAGGAAAGTTCCCACTCACGACCTAAGTAACAGAATACTCCGATTAAGAAGTGGAAAATTACTAGCTGGTAAGGACCACCGTTGTACAACCACTCATCTAAGGAAGCTGCTTCCCAGATGGGGTAGAAGTGTAAACCAATTGCGTTGGAGGAAGGAACAACTGCACCAGAGATGATGTTGTTTCCGTAGATTAAAGAACCTGCAACTGGCTCGCGGATACCGTCGATGTCTACGGGAGGTGCGGCGATAAAGGCGATGATGAAACAGGTGGTGGCAGTTAGTAAGCAAGGAATCATTAGTACGCCGAACCAACCGACATATACGCGGTTTTCGGTGCTGGTGATCCAATTACAGAACTGATCCCACAGGTTGGCGCTCTCGCGTCTCTGTAAGGTTGTTGTCATTGGTATTTATGATTGCTGTTTATGTATGTATGTAGGTTGTATTGCCTACTGAAATAAATATAAGATTTATATTGAGTTTTGTAAAGCATTTTAAAGAAGTTTATACTGATGCGATATATAAGGTTTAATTATATTTTTGTGAAAATAGTGTAGGAGTGAGGAGTTAAGAGTTAAGAGTTATCAAATATCCGTGTCATCAGTGTCATCCATTTAATCAGTGTTCAGAGTCTGTAATTGATCACTCCTTCCCTCTGGGCGGGGAAACCCCGCCCCTACTCTTTCACTTCAACCGGGGGGCCATTTCATCTGTCGCCCACCCAGGATATGTATATGTAAGTGATAGACTGTTTGACCCCCATCTACACCGTTATTAATGACTATGCGGTAACCATTGGTTAACCCGGCTTGCTCGGCAATTTTTTGAGCAGTTAATAATAGATGTCCCATGAGATTGTGATCTTGGGATTGGGCATCGGCTAATTTGGCAATGGGTTTTTTGGGAATTACCAGAATGTGAACGGGTGCTTGGGGCTGAATGTCTTTGAATGCTAGGACTAGATCATCTTCGTAAACAATGTCGGCGGGGATTTCTCGGCGAATGATTTTACTGAAAATCGTTTCTGTGGTTTCACTCATGGCGATTCACTTGCTTATTTGTTAGAGATTCTAAAGGTTTAGTGCTTATTTATAAAAAAATATTTAGCCCATGCTTGCTAGAGTTTGGAGTGCATCAATAATTGGCATCGATGCCGTTAAAGTAGGAGTGGAGGTGGATATTTCCGGTGGTTTGCCGGGAATTGTGGTGTTGGGATTACCGGATGCGGCGGTGCAGGAATCCCGGGAAAGGGTGAAAGCAACGCTGAAGAATGCGGGTTTTGCTTTCCCCATGCGGAAGATTGTGATTAATCTCACTCCTGCTGATTTACGCAAGGAGGGACCCTATTTTGATTTACCTATTAGTGTAGGGATTTTGGCGGCTTCTGAGCAAGTTAAGGCTGATTTATTAGGGGATTATTTATTTTTAGGTGAGGTTTCCCTAGATGGTAGTTTGCGTCCAGTGACTGGTGTTTTACCCATTGCAGCTGCGGCACAAAAGATGGGAATTGCTGGTTTGGTGGTGCCAGCAGATAATGCCCAAGAAGCAGTTGTGGTGGAGGGATTGACTGTTTATGCGTTCAACAATGTGGCAGATGTGGCGGATTTTTTGAATCATCCAGCTAGTTATAAACCTGTACAGTTGGAAAATGGGGTTGAAAATGTACACGCAACCCCTCTATATCCTGGTGCACCTGATTTAAAGGATGTTAAAGGACAGGCTCATGGCCGCCGTGCTTTAGAAATTGCTGCTGCTGGGGGACATAATTTAATCTTTGTCGGACCTCCGGGAAGCGGGAAAACGATGTTAGCAAGGCGTTTACCGGGAATCTTACCACCGTTGGAGTTTTCTGAGGCTCTGGAGGTAACTCGCATCCATTCCGTAGCTGGTTTATTAAAAAATCGTGGTTCCTTAGTCCGCTCACGCCCTTTCCGCAGTCCTCACCATTCGGCATCTGGCCCTTCTCTGGTGGGTGGTGGTAGTTATCCCCGTCCAGGGGAAATTTCTTTATCACATTTAGGTGTACTTTTTCTAGATGAGTTAACAGAATTTAAACGGGATGTATTGGAGTTTTTGCGCCAGCCTTTGGAAGATGGTTTAGTAACCATTGCTCGCACCAGACAATCTGTGATGTTCCCAGCACAGTTTACCCTAGTGGCAAGTACTAATCCCTGCCCTTGCGGTTATTATGGTGATACCATCCAGCAGTGTACCTGTTCCCCCAGACAAAGGGAGCAATACTGGGCAAAATTATCCGGGCCATTGATGGATCGGATTGATTTACAAGTGGCGGTGAATCGTCTCAAGCCGGAAGAAATTACCCAACAGCCCACGGGGGAAGGGTCTGAAGCAGTGAGAGACAGGGTACAACAGGCACGCTCGCGCGCTGTGAAGAGATTCCAAACGGAACCAAATCTGCGTTGTAATGCACAGATGCAGAGCAGTCATATATACAAATGGTGTCAGTTGGATGATGCTAGTCGCAAATTATTAGAAGGTGCCATTAGAAAATTGGGTTTATCAGCACGAGCAAGCGATCGCATTCTCAAGGTAGCACGAACAATTGCAGATTTGGCTGGAGATGAAGTTCTCAAAACTCAATATGTTGCCGAAGCTATACAGTATCGCACCATCGATAGGATGCAGTGAGGGGGTGAGGAGATAAGGGGATGAGGAGGTTAGGAGGTAAAATTACAACAGAGATGTGAATCTATCAATTATGAACATATCACTATCCAATCGCCAGCAGGGTTTTCCATGGCAAGCAATTTTTTCCCTACTGATGCTGATATTTATGTATTTACCAATTTTGGTGCTTGCTGTTTATAGCTTTAACCAGTCGCCTTACAGTGCCGATTGGCAAGGTTTCACCCTTGATTGGTATGGAAAATTGTTTAGTGATGAGCGAATTTTATCTGCTTTAAAAAATAGTTTAATAGTAGCCTTTAGTGCTGTGGGCATTTCAGCAGTTTTAGGGACTTTGATGGCTGTAGGTTTGGCACGTTATAGGTTTCCTGGTAAGGGTTTGTACCAAGGAATTGCCTACTTACCCTTGATTATCCCCGATATTGCGATCGCAGTCTCTACCTTGGTATTTTTAGCTACCTTTGCCATTCCTCTGAATATATCAACTATTATTGGAGCTCATGTTGTATTTTGTCTGGCTTATATTGCTTTAGTTGTTTCCTCTCGATTTAATAACCTAGATCCCCATTTAGAAGAAGCTGCATTAGATTTAGGAGCAACACCAACGCAAGCTTTTTTCAAAGTTTTATTACCCCAACTCATGCCTGGGATTATTGCTGGTTGTTTGCTGGCATTTGTTCTGAGTTTAGATGATTTATTGATTGCCAGTTTCACTGCTGGTAGTGGTTCTAATACCTTGCCTATAGAAATTTTTAGCCGTATCAGAACAGGTGTAAAACCAGATATCAATGCTCTGAGCATAATTTTAATTTTAGCCTCGGCAATAGTTGCATTGGTGGCGGAATTGATTCGCCTTGCTCAGAAAAAAAGCACCGTCAATAAGTAATATCATGTCCGGGGGCATACCCATAGTATGTCATTGCGAGTGGAACGAAGTGAAACGACGCAATCACAAGGTCTTTGGGATTGCTTCTCTTCGGTCGCAATGACGGTTATTTAAACGGACATGATAT
>JASJCX010000241.1 GCA_030065255.1 Calothrix sp. MO_167.B42
TCCTGCTCAAATAGGACAGCTACCTCATCTGGTGTCTTTTTCACTTGCTCCTCAAACAACTGATGAACACACTTATTAAGCATGATAGTTAACCCGAGTATGATTCCACTCAATTAATAACTGCTATTCAGATCCACTTAATGCAAGTATATACCAAGGATATTTTTGACCAACTCTAGCTTTAGATCGCAATCCTATTTGATTTGTAAAAATGGAGAGACCCAGATCCCCGACTTTTTCAAAAAGTAGGGGATCTAAATTCTCACAAATGATTTAGGATTGCTATAAATAACCATTAGATATTTCTGAAATCCAAAAGAATTAGCACCTCTTAAACTTTTTTATATAGTTTCAGCTTAGTTTAAATGTATAAGCAGTTTTGCCAGGGACAGCTCTCACTTTAGCACTTTTATCAACAAATCGGGGTAAATTGTGATATTTCAGCTAGTCCGATTTTCCATGTAATACACGGTAACTTTGGAACGTCAAGGGGAATGAGCGAATTTAGAATGAAGAATTTAGAATTATTACCCCATCGATGAATCGAGGGACTTGAAATAAGGAAAATATTTTTTCTCTCCACGGATGAATTCGGAGGCTTGTATCCAATTTTTTTTGGTCATTTCTGAAACAAGTTTATCTGGGCAACAATCTAAAATAACTGACCATAACTGGTGTATAATATTTACCCCATGAGACTTTTAAGCTTAACTTGGTTTTCTACTCGATTGTTACTCACCGGCGGGAACAAAGGATATTTTATAATGGGGCGATGGAGGCGCAAAAATGACGAGACGTAGCAATTGGAAGCGTTTATTTTGGAAACGCTGGGGCTTTAAGTTTGTTTGCTATAGCCTTGTTTTTTTAATAATTACTTTATTTCTATTTGAACCTTTCACAAAAATTCTTGCTAAAGAAGGTATTTCTTCTCAAAATGTAAACCAGATACCTAACAAAATCCAAGATGCTATTATTGCAGATTACCTACAGCAAGTAATTGTTGAAAATCACTTACCTAAACACCAAGATTCCAAGACATCTAATCAGTTAGCAATCGAATCACTTAATCAGTCTCAGGTTAAGCAAACATCTCAATCAAAGCCTAAAAAATCTACAGAAGCTGAAACTCAAGTTCTAATTGCAGAGGTAGTTGTCAGCAGCCCAAAGGATAACTTAGAAGATAAGTTAATTGATGAAGTTTATCGAGTAATTCGCACTAAACCGGGACATAAGACAACGCGAAATCAGCTTCAGGAGGACATTAACACTATTTTTGCAACGGGATATTTCTCCAATGTTCGAGCAATTCCAAAAGATACCCCTTTGGGAGTGCAAGTAACATTTGAAGTAACTCCAAATCCTATTCTACGTCAGATTGAGCTTAACGGTAGTGTCATCAAAAATCTCAAAGTCAAGGGAAAGGAAGTTTCTTTGCGACAAGCTATAGATAGTATTTTCTCTAAGCAGTATGGTCAAAGACTAAACCTTAAAAAATTGCAAGCAGGAATTAAAATGATTGGGTAGAAAATATTATAATTTATTTGCGAGGAAGTATTTACTACAGATTAGGTAATTATCAAGAGGCAATTAGTGCTTATAGTCAAACTTTAGAAATAATAGATTCATTTATATTAAAGCCAAATAAAAATAAATCGAATAATATCTCTATACTTCAAGCTTATGCTCCCAACTTCAAGGCTCGAATCCACCTAGCTCTTGGTAAAGTTTATGATGCCCTAGGTGAACCTGAGAACGCACTTACTTTCTACCATCAGGCTTTAGATGTAAAAACTAAAAGCAAAGATCCACTACTTGAGTCAGAAGCTCACTACGGTATTGCCAAAGCTGGATGGTTACTTAACAATATTTCTGAGGCTCAGTCTCAAATTGAGATGGCTGTGAAAGCAAGTGAAGATCCATCCATCAACCCTAACAATGCAGCCACTGGATCTGCATTCACATCAGTAAATTATCAATACGGCTATGGTCTTCAAGGAAGAGGTAACATAGCATGGGGGTTAGGAGTTTCAAATTCCACATTAGGATTTGCCGAAGACGATACCAAATCCGGTCTTGAGTATTCTTGCAGTGGACTCGCAAACTACTTTAGATGTAGACAGAAGTATTTCGAGCTTTACATTAATCTTTTGATGCAGCGCCATCAACAAACAGCCTCAAAGGAATATGAAATTCAAGCTTTTCAAGTCAGTGAACGTGCCCGTACTTTAACGGCTAAGGTATTTCAAGATAGTGACAACATTCTGATAGATCAGCAAGGCAATGCTCAACCAGCCCGCAAATCAACTAACTTACGTGCAAGCATACCAGCACGTATACGCCCAGCTAATTTATCAGAAATTCAACAGCAACTCCTTGATAATAATACTTTGCTATTAGAGTACTTCTTGGGAGAAGAAAAAAGTTACCTTTGGGTTGTTTCTAGAAATTCAATCGAAACATATTCTCTACCAAAACGCTTAACCATTGAGACCAAAGCTAAACAGTTTTATGAATTTCTGACGACACCTACTGGCAGAGTTCGACCGAGAAACACTGCAACAGTTGGGAAAGAACTGAGTGAAATGATTTTAGGTCCAATTGCTGCACAAATTGGTCATAAGCGTCTATTAATAGTTGGAGATGGTGCTTTACAATATATTCCTTTTAATGTCATCCCTGAACTTCAACCAATAAATAATGTGAGCTACCGCTCTCCTAAGGGAGAGTTTGCGCCATATATGCAGCCTCTACTTGTAAATCATGAGGTAATTAACCTTTTATCTGCCTCTGTCATGATAGAAGTCCAGCAGAATCACAGGAATCGCCCAACTCCTCCTATGGAACTGGCTGTCTTTGCCGATCCTGTACTCAACCGTAAAGATGAGCGTGTCAGGATAATAACCTCTACTCAAAACACAACAGTAGCAGCAAACCATAACAGCATATCTGACTTAGAAGCAATCTACCCATCACTACCTGGAACGAAAAAAGAAGTAGAACAAATCCTCAAGTTTGTCCCTCCAGACAAGCGATCTCAATTTTTAGGTTTTGATGCAAGTTATCAAGCTGCTCTCGACTCCAAGTTAAAACAGTATCGTATAATTCACTTTGCCACTCATGGTTTTTTTAACATAAAATCTCCACAACGATCTGGAATTGTTCTATCAGCTATTAGTAAAACTGGAGAATTGCAGCGTGGTTCCATCATACCTGCCAGTACTTTCAATATGGATATGTCAGGAGCAGATTTGGTAGTGTTAAGCGGTTGCCGTACTGGGTTAAGAGGAGAACTAATCAGAGAAGGATTAACTGGAATAACCGGTGGTTTAATGTCTGCTGGTGCGAAACGGCTTGTGGTTAGTTTGTGGAGTGTAAATGATGAGGCAACAGAAAAATTAATGACATTATTCTACCAGAACATATTTGAAAAGAAACTGTCTCCAAGTCAGGCACTTAGATCGGCTCAACTTTCTTTCTGGCAGGATAGTCGCTGGCAAACTCCCTACAACTGGGCTGCTTTTACAATTTATGGTGAATGGAAGTAGTTTGAGTTGGCTCAGAATTATCTCGTGCGGGAATTCCTCGACAAACCTGGCATTGAGCAAGAGGAACTATAGGCTTTGTACTCAATTTGGTTAAGCCTACTGATTCTAGCAGGCTACTCCAATTTCTTTGAAGTTTGGAACTTGGAGACTTCTCATCCCGTAGAAGCTTTGCTAATGTGCCCACTGTCTCGTACCATATTCCTTGGGCAGCATAATCAGCAGCACTTCTTTCAAGCTTAAGCTTCTCATCAAGTTGACCGTTTAGAGTATGATTTATTGCAACACGCTCGATCCATCCGTTGACTGTAGTATCTCCTGAAGGATTTGTTGGATTGCATATTACCGAAAATACCCAACGATACCTGCGCCCCTCTTGTAAGGGTTTTATGGTTTTCGGCATTGGCACGCTGATGATACCACCCGCTTTTACGGAAGACAGCTTCTGTGGCAAGTAATACGTTGCTCTGTAAAAAATATTTTCACTATCATCCAGCAGCACGAACTCTAAACGCCGCCCAGAAGAAGAGGGAAACTTCTCAGCATAGGGGACATAAAACCAAAAATTAGGATGAGGAGAAACTGTCTTCTCAACAAAAGTTAATCCCTCCTCAGTAGCAGGCACTAAAGCTGTAAGTGAAATTGCTGTTCTAGGGCATTCACCACGAACTGCTCCCCCGCTTCTCTTACCGGGTGGTATCCCAACTCGTTTTGGTGCCCATATCCATCGTAGCCATCCAAATAGTTGAGCTTCTACTGGTTGAGTATAAAAATTGATACTAATACTCAAAATAATGTAACAAATTAAAAACTTTTTCAAAGTAGACGAGGTTGAAAAAAACATATTTGAATGCTTGAAGATTTCTACTCGCGAAAACTACATAACCTATAAAATACAATCCCACTGGTGAAAGAGTAGCTTAATATAGGAGGAATCAGTGGTAGCCAGCCTCCTGTTTTCACCAGAGCAAAATAGCAAATTACACACAAAAATAAGATTGAACAGCCACTTATAATTAGGAGTCGCCACAGACGAGAATCTAAACTAAAAATACCTCCCAAAATAGCCCATCCGAAAATCCATATAAATTCATAATATTGTGGCCAGCACCATAACAATAGCCGATTATCTTTGTCCAAGGCAGCACTTATAATTTGACTTACCTCATGAGCATGGACTAGCACACCAGGTATGCTAACACCATACGGTGTTGTCCATATATCAGAATTGGCTTTTATTTCGGTTGCACCAATTAAGACAATTTTATTGCGAATAGCTTCGACAGAAAAGCTATCACTCAGAAATTTTTCAAGGCTTATTTTTTGAGCAGCGATATTACTAGGTCCACCATCTGTTTGGCGATAGTTGAGCAGGATACTATAGCCATAGGGAGACAGCCATTGATAACCACCATAAAAAGGTTTGACTGGCTTGAATTCTTTGCTGTTAATTGTTAATAAATCGTCTGGAGATTTAGGTTGTTGATAGGAAAATTCTTTTTCACCATTTAAATATTGAAGTGCTATGACAAGGCTAAACGCTTGTTCGACAATACATTTAGTTTGGGGAAAAGATTCCGCAATCATGAAGTGGCGGCGAACCACATCATCATTATCTTTCAATAAATCCGCAAAGCCTACCCGTTTAGACAAGTCTTTCAATGGAATATCACTTGGGTGAGAAAGTCCTTTATCTTTCACTTCCAAGCTTTCGTCAACTTCTGGTAGTTTGCATACCGTAACCAACCAGTTGTTATGTTTGAGTCTATCTCTAAGGCTTGGCTCACTTGGATGAACGGGAAAATCACGATAGAGATCTAATCCAACAACTCTGGGTGAACCCTTTTCTAGTTTTTGCAAAAGCTTATTGAGTGAACTATCTTTCAGAACTGAACTATTCCCTTCTTCGCCTCGGCTGAATTGTGCTTGAACATCGGGTTCAGTAATCTCAATAATGACTATACGTGGATCGGGTGGTTCTGGAGGTCGAAGCTGCATCAGCAAATCAAAAAGCTTGAGTTCAGCAGGTTGCAATCCACCTATAAAGCGGAGAAATAGCAATGTAATTGTAGTGACTAAACTAGTACTTACTACAACGTGAAGGGATTTACGTTGAGCAATGCGACGAATAAACTCTATAAAGTTTAGTTTTGTAAGAGACTCGTTATCCTGCGGCTCCACTGGTACGGTATCATGTAACAGTGGATTGTCTACTTTTTTGAAGTTAGTTCCTCGACTGCCTTGCGAATTCCTTTAGCAACATCTGTAAATGCTTGATCCCTATTTTCCCAGTTAGTCACAGGTTCAGCATTTTTGGGCAAGGCTTGGAGCTTGCCAAACGGTGCGCCCTTCCAATCAACTTCTCGGAGCATAACAGGAATAACGCGAGCCTCTCCCGCAGCATGACGTTCCATTGCCCGTGTTAGCTCAATATCGTAGCAATAATCTGAAGCCAAGAAATCTGCACTAATTAGCAACAAAATAATATTGGCTGTATCCATGTGTACATCAATCTTACCAGCCCATTCTGTTCCTGCACTAATCTCACGGTCATACCAAGCCTTAATTACACCCTGTCGCTGTAAAATTTTGAGGTGTTTTGCTAGTTCGTCTCGCAGTTTTTCGTCCTCGTGAGCATAAGAAAAGAAAATTTCAATGGCTTGGGATTTAGATGAAGATGTAGCTTCATTTTTGAGAGGCTGGTATGGAGCCAGATGTTGTGTAGCAGTTGTTTCATCAGTGCTAGGTTTCTTTTTTAGCACTGGGGTTAGGTGTTCTGGAATACCAGCCAACCGAATTGCAGCGCAAGCAAACTTGTGGGCGAACTCAACACTTCTTCCAGATCCTAGAGCATCGTAAAAACCTACAGCAAATTCAATAGCGGCTTTATCTCCAATCTCATTTTTCATACCAATCACGTAGTTGACGTGTTGAGCGATCGCTTCAGCTTGTACCTCCGAGTAACAGCCATTAAGAAGGACACACTCTATCTGATCAGCAAATAGATCAAATAACCCTGCTAGTGCTTCTCCATCAACTAACTTGGCCTGCCCAGTTTCATCTTCAAATACCAGACCCTCATCCCCCATCCCATGTCCAGAAAAATGAACAATCTGCGGATTGATATCTAGCATTGCCCTCTGAATATCCCTCGGTCGCACTGCCCACTTCTGCTCTAAAACAAATTTATCTCGATGTCTGGCTTGCATAAGTCCCGCATCAATTTCACGTATCTCCTCATCCAAACGGAGATATTTTGTGGTTTTAGGGTTTGATGATAGAAACAAAATTTTTTTTTGCGTATTGCTATTCATCTGACGGGTTAGTGACATAAATTGTATAGATTTATCTTAGCTTTAGGTAAATATAGAAGCTAATGAAACGTTAACGATACAGATTTATACATAAATTCAATAAAATTGAATCGTTAATCGTTTTTGGAAAAGCCACGCAATAATGCCCCTGAATTTTCACAGGATGTGAAAAAGTAAAATCCGTAATAAGTTCTTTTGTCAATACGTCCAAGTATATAAATTAATCTAATTCTTGGGGATAGTGGAGGAAGACGGGAGTATCCCAAATGTTTGAATTTGTAGTGCGGGCATCTTGCCCGCTTAGTATATAAAAGGAGCTCCCACTACTGCATATTTTTGAAAAATTGGGATACTCTCGAATTGGATATCATCCAAATCGCGTCAAAAAACGGAACGCCTTAACCACAGAATTGGCACAATCACTGGGGGAAGTCTCATAAAAAGCGGGCCATGCTCTCACCTTATCCTCATCATAGCGATCGCTCCTTTCGGGATACTTGTCCAACCATGATAATCGTACCGCGTGACCAATTAATACATCTAAAACAATGTATTCTTGAATTTGCAAATTGGGGTTTTTACTAACAATAGCTCCCAGTTCCATCAAAGTTTCAATATTCACCTGGCGATACTCTGGAGCTTCAATTTTATTCAACAAATGCTCTACTTGCAGGGCAAAATTCTTCTCCCCTGCGGTCATTTCTGAGATTATCTCCTCACTATCCAAGCGATTGCGGCGTTCTAACTTATCGCCAACCACCAATCCCTTGCAATTATGCATTAATAACCATACTTGCTTAAAAAAGTCCTGGGGAACCCTTCCGGTGCTTCCTTCTGCTTGGCGGAACCGTCGCCAACCATTGGGTACCTCTATCTCATCCATAACCAGTGGTTGCAATACCCAATCAATTTCACTTTCCTTTTGAGTGACATGCAATGATTCCTGTTGGCGCAACAACTGACTCATATCTGCATAGGCCACCAATACATCATACAACCGGGTTTTCACCTCAAAGGGTGACAGTTGCATCAAATGTTCATATGCCTCATCTTGAGTTACCTTTAACTCCTGCGCCAATTCACTGGTAATTAATAAAATTAAATAACCCACCCGCAGGGTAAGTAATCCCTGAAACAATTCTGGTTCCGACTTAATTAAATTACTCAAATAAATGAGAATTTCTTGCGTCAAAACGCGATCGCGGATATCTTCACGGCAGAAATCATCAATTTTCTCAGCTATTTCATTCTGGGACATGGGTACAGCAATTAAAGATGCTTCGTTATACGCCCTACCAACTGCAATTTGCTTGCCACAAACTAAAATATTGGTCACCACATCCGACAAGCCCACATCCACCATTGACAACAGTCCCGCAGCCCGACGCACCACAGCCCAAATTCCTAAATCTCCCGCCTTGGCATATACTTCATCTAGTAAATTTGCCACTGTTACCTGCTTTCCAGCACCCCCAAAACCCGTATCAAATTCCAACCCTTCTAAACGAGTCAAAGTCTGCAATAATTCGATTTGCTCATAAATATTTTCCGAACCCCGCAAAGAAGAAAGCAATAAATCCAAATTGGTTTCACATTCCATTTGGAACTCTTGAGTATGTTCCAATGGGCCATTTTTGTCTGGATTAAAAGCCAGATAAGAGCTGCGTAGTGTAGTATTTATAACTGCGGCGGGGGGTAAATTAAACTCGTGGATAAAATCAATCCTTTCAATAGTACCCGTTAACATAAACTGGTTTAACTGTCCCAACTGCACCCGCACACCATTAGAAATACCATTTTGGAGTTCCTGCATTAACTCTAAAAGTGCCTCCTTCCCTGTTTCTAACATGGTACGGGTAATCATCAGAGTTAAGGTAGGACGACCCAAACTATGCCAATAGTTTTGAATATAAGCCAGTTCACTTTTGAGGTGATCCACCAAAAAATGGTAATCTAGGGTTAAGTAAAATTGCCCTGCATCTAAAAAAGACGGTAAAAATACTACAGTTTCACTACCTATACGGAATAACCTAGATGTAGTCAAACTCCGCAGTCGCCTCATGGGACGACCAGTTAAATTAAGTTTCCCATTACTACCTAACTGGGCATAAAGGGTAGATAGTTCCCCCACTTTTCTCACCTGGATAGGTGCAATTTGTTTCGGTGTTTGGGTCGCAATCCCGTAAATTTCTAACTTAGTTTGTAAATCCTCATCCTCTGCGAGTAAGGCAA
>JASJCX010000242.1 GCA_030065255.1 Calothrix sp. MO_167.B42
CTAGTACCTCCAGCCACCGGAAAATTAATCATTTGCGCCGCAAAAATAAAAGCGGTGGTTAAACCCAAAATTGGCGCTTGCCGGGAACCTAAATTGGTTTGCGATCGCTTCAAGGCAACTGTCAGGGCTGCTACACTAACCACACTAGTGGATATTGCCACTTGCACAGAAACAAAGCTGTCTGGAATATGCACTAACTTGCCTCCATTTTCATTGGATCAAATACCTGGTTATTCTGAAAAATATAAGTACGTTTTTACATTAATTAAAAGCAAAAACTGTATTAATTTTACAATGTTCTATTGAGGAATTTACTACATTTTCTCCTCTCGCTCAACAAAAAATTTGTATGATTAAATATACTTATGTTTGCAAATGTAAATTCCCTGTAACATTAAAAAAAAATAAAATTCAAATATCTATTTATTCCCGAAGCGATTAACTATCACAATGAGATATGTTTTTCTCTGACGAAATTCATATAAAATTGCTATTATTTTTTTGCCAATCTAATACATTGAAAAAATAGATTACAAGTATCAATACTAGTCTATAGAATTATTTTTACTCTCTAATACAAATAGTATTTTGTATATTTTTATTCAGTTTTAATTATTGTATAAGTATTGCATATGCACAATAATTATCCATAGCATATCATCATGAAAATAATAAAGACTTTTTGAAAGCGATCGCTCAAATACAGAAACTTAGAAAATATAATTATAGAATTATTCTTGGTTTCGCTTCATGAGCTATGGAAACACAAGAAACAGTAGCACAAATGTTACTCCGTACAGCACAAAGATATTATCAAATACGTCATTTAGACTTAGCAGTAAAACAGCGATTAATGGCTTTAAATGAAGAGGAATTTCTGATTGAATTGGCAAACATTGATCGTAAATCTGCCTAGTAATCTATTGCATTAGTTAGTGATGGTTAGGTAAAAGATCCCCGACTTCTCAATCAATATCCGCATACTTTTAGCAATTCCTAGGATAGAAATCGGGGATGCGTTAGGTCTTTTAGATCCCCGACTTCTTTAAGAAGTCGGGGATCTGTTGCCCCTAGTTGCCCCTAGTAAACTAATGCAATGGACTACTAGACAATTAATTTTATCTCTAAAATCTCTCCATTCAGTACCTTTACATAATCCACAAACTCTTTATATGCTATACGTTTTTCTGGAAATGATAGACTATTCCAGTATTCGCGATCGCTAAAGCAAATATTAAAAACTTCTCTCAATTCATCATTGACTTGTTTAGTAATCACCTCTTTTTGTTCAAATGCCTTGATTTCTAGTAAAGTTTGCTCAATTGCTGACTGAATAATCGAATTTGGAGGCATCTGCCTTAATGATTTTAATTGCTCTAATTTAGCAATAAGTTCCGGGTCATCCTCTTGTTTGACAACTAAATTAGTTACTGTATAACTTTTAATTTCTTCATATCGAGAAATGAGTGCTGTATCGATTGCACCCATAATTTCATCCAAATAACTGCTAATTCTATTATTACAAAAAGACTGACCTAAATTTTCCCGTTTTTTGCAACGTACCCTAACTCTGTGGGTTGCCTGTCGTTGGACAAAAAAGCATTTATAACCACAACAACCACAGATAATCTGACCAGTTAGGGGTAATATTTTATCATTTTTTTTCACATTACCGTAGCAAAATTTTGATTTATTATCCGCCAATTTTTGATAAATTTGTTTAGCTTTCCCTGGAGAAATTAAAGCTGGATGGGTATTGTGATGTACCTGCCATTTCTCCGGTTTATTAATATTACCATGTATATTATATGCGGTGTGTCCTTGCAAAACTGGACTCGTCATCCAATACCGCAAACCAGCCGCAGTCCAAGAAATATTGTATGTTTCTAAGACATATCGCGCGGTATTTCTCAGGGTTGATAAATCTAGTAAAAAATAATCAATAATTTCACTAGCAATCGCCCATTTGCTTTTACCAGACTCATGCAACCCCATATCTGGTGCATATTTCTCATTCACCCTACAATAACCAAATGGCGGTCTTGGTGATGCCTTCTTTTGCTCCCGAAAATAGACCATCCCGTGTTTAATGCGATTTTGCAACAACCTGGATTCAAACTCTGCTAAACCAGCCATTTGATTCACAGAAAACCAGCCAAAAGGGGATGAAGTATCAACGGGAGCATCCAAGACTATTAACTTCACACCGCACTCCTCCAGGGTAACCATAGTCCGGTGAATAGTAATCACAGACCTCGCCAAACGGTCAATTCTGGTGATTACCAACTCACTTACCTTACCCTGCTTGCACATTGCTAGCATTTTGTTAAATTGCGATCGCTTATCGGAGCGTCCCGACTCCACATCTGCAAAAATCAAAGCAGCACCGGCTTTTTCCACCCGTGCTGTCTGTTGTTCTAAAGCATCTGTTTCCGCCTGTTCCCCCGTGGAAACCCGAACATAACCTATCCGCATATCCGTTGTTGATTTTGAATCCGTTGTTTATTTTGGATTTTAGATTAGTTTCCAAGAAGCTATTGTATTGTGGCTGATGTATTATTACATGGTAATTACTCCCTTCTCGCTCTAAAATTACCCATATTTCTCTCTTCTGATCTCTGTGTCCTCTGTGCCTCTGCGGTTTTTTACTTCGGTAATCTTCTACCGGGAAGGGAGTAGCAGACAGACCTAGTAAATAACTTCTTATATCAAGTTAGCTTAATTACTTATAATTTCTGCTTGATTCACCCCAATCCTCTCTTACCCTCTCCTTAATAAGGCTCACGTGTACACACCAGTCCTGTCTGCCTTAGTTTGAGTCTATTGGGCCCCCTAAATCCCCATCTATAAAAAGCAAAGCATCTGCTCATTCCCCCCAGTATTGGGGGTTAGGGGGCGGGGGACTTTGATAAATCTTGTTCCCCCAAAATTGGGGGTTAGGGGGCGTTTCAGTGAGGACTTGGCTAAATTTAATTACTTGTGTGTACACCGTAGCCTTATTAAGGAGAGGGTGCCGCAGGCGGGTGAGGTTTTATAAGTATTCATCCGCACATGATATAACAACTAAACAATGCCATACCCATAGATGGTAGCTTCTCCATGGGAAACTCTTCCTGCACGGGCAGCATCGAGGAGTTTCCCCGTAGATTTATCCCTTAGCACAGTTTCTACTTCTGCCACAAACTGGTTTAATTCATCGGGGGTTAGTAAGTCAAAGGCTACATCTGTGGAGCGCCAGGCAGGATCGAGGCTGCGACTAATCATGTCTTCTTCCTGGGATTGTAGCCAGTGGGACTCTGATGGGGTTACTTTGCCAATTTCCGCGAACCCATTTTCCCGGATTACTGATGCAAACCATTCCCCTTCTGTCAAGCCCCAAACTGAGTCTAACCGCTCCCAGGCTGATTGAGGAAATAGATTAAAATGCCAGTAGGCTATACGCCTTTGCTGACGGCTAGTGGTGACAAGTATCAGCCTTCCCCCATTTCGTAGCACCCGCTTTGCCTCGGCGATTGTCTGTTGACATTCTTGGCGTAGGGTTTGGGCTTCTTTAATATCTTCTCCTCCCAAGTGATGAAGTACCTGCACTAGCAGCATCACGTCAAAGGTATTATCTTCAAAAGGAAGTTTGTTGACAGAGGCAACCTCGAAGCTAGTATTCCCTAAGTTACCACAAGTCTCCCGTGCGATCGCTATACGTGCAGGGTCTATATCTATTCCTACAACTTTACTGGCTATCTCGGCAATGTGTTGGGCATGGTGCCCTGTGCCGCAACCGCCATCTAGCACTATGTCTCCTGGGCGAATAAAGCTGAGGATGTCTTTTACTCCAAAGGGGCTACGTGCTTGATTATAGTTGGCAGCTAGGTTATCTGAATTGATATTTGTTGGCATATTTGAAGCTATCTAAAATTCTTTAGGGCTTGCTGTTCGCGGAGCGTGCCGTTAGGCATAAAAGTCTTTTGGTGGGGGTAGGCAATAGGCAATAGGTAATAGGTAATAGTTCGGTGCTTCTTTATTTCTATTTTTTTACCCGCAAAAAATACCAGATGCAAGGATTTTAGGTTTAAAATCCTAATTTCCTTGCACTTATTTTCCAATAAAATAGCCCTTATGCATTGATAAATCAATATTTTTGGTGTTATTCAGCAGACCCTATTTATTTGTGAAAAAAGGTTTTGATCTAGCAGTCTTGTTAAGACATAACAGCTAAAAACTATCGTACTTCCAACACAAAGATGCAATGATATATCTTTTCATTAGATGTGATGCCGACGAAGGAATGTTTCCTTGCTATCTGGGCAAATTCTGCTGCTACCAATCGGTTTATCTCGTCGATGTATGCACTATCAGCTTCTCGCATGGATAAAACTACAAATCCGCCTTTTTTGGTAACTCGGATGGATTCAAAGAGGGCAGGTTTTGGTTTAATCTGCTTGGGGGCAAGGCCTCCAATACACAACACGGCATCGTATTGGTTAGAAGGCATTGTAAAGGGCTTATTGGCATCTTCCATATGATAAGCCCTGTAAAGTTCCCGGCGACGGGCTTCAAAAAGCATCCCAGAGGAAACATCCATAGCTTCTAGGTTGGTGAGGTTGTGATTCTGCATTAGGTGCAATGCGTTTTGCCCCGTGCCTGCTGCTATATCTAATATCAGTGGTTGAGAATCTTGGCTGTGGATATTCAAATGCTGGGCAAGAATATCGGTGGCGATACGGGGAATGTTATAGCCTGCCTGGTTTGAATCCTGTTCGTAGCGCAGTGCCCATTCTTCATAGCCAGCACGGTTGTCATCCTGGGTGAGGTAGTACTCTATATTTTCTTTAGCTGTGTTAAGATCCCCCTTATCTCCTACATAGCGTTCTGTGCGTAAGCCAGGAGCGTAGGCCACCACCCGATGCATACGACGCAATCCCTCGTAGTCTGCCTGAGCCAGGTGCTGCACTCCCAGATTATCCCAAATTACAACGTCATGGATAGTCCAGGAGTGGGATAAAATACCCTCTGAACTATGTGCTTCCTCAAAGACACGTTTAAGTAGGGCGTTGCTTTCTGCTTCGGACATATCCACAATCCCCATGGTGAAATTTTCATTTAAGTAAAGCAGTGGCACTCCTGTTTCGGGATGCTTAATTACGGCGGGATGGATTGCTTGTATATCTTGTTTCACATCATCAGCACGATTTACGCGGGTGTAACCCCCTTTGAGGGAATGGAGGGCACTGAGGCTATGGAGTTTTTCTTTTAATTCTGGTGAAAGTCTCTGGTACATCTGGTGGGCATTTTGGAAACAGGTGTTGCCACCCTCCGGAGGTAAGATAATCCCACATAGTACACTGGCACGAGATGGGTTAACTCGCCAGCTAATGTCTGAGTGAAAAAGGAAGGAATCGGCGGGTATGCCTGTGTCGCCCTTGGTTTCGAGAATTTGCACCCTGCCCGCAGCATCTTTGCTGGGATTGACGGGGTGGTAATTTTCCAGTTGTCCGAAAAGTTCTCCTAGTTGCAGTAAACTCGCATCGGAGTGGATGGGTTGTGCCCCATTACTGGCTGCACCAGCAGGGAGAATTACCACACCATTTTCCCACAGAAGTTCTCGGATGCGATTCCGCTGTTCTGAGGAGTCAAGGTTTACGTTGGTTAGTTTAACTCCAAAGGGTTTGAGTTTGGTAATTACCAGGTTGGATAGGGATTGAATTGTCATTGTTTTCTCTCAGTTTTGTTGTGTTTTGCCTCCGATAGCTACAGAATTATTTGCCTTTATGTTTTTTGGCAAATCTTTCCATAAATTCCACTAAACCTTCCACTGCCCTCAAGGAAACACCATTGTAAAGACTGACACGACATCCTCCCCTAGTGCGATGTCCTTTTACTCCCACAATTCCTGCCTCAAATGCTGCTTGGATAAACTGTTGTGTTAACTCTTTGGTGGGCAGGGTAAAAACAGCATTCATCTGAGAGCGAGAAGCTTTTTCTATGGCACAATTGTATAAGTGGTGGGAGTCAATACATTGATAGAGTAGCTCTGCTTTTTGGTGGTTAATCTTTTCTAGTTCTGCTAATCCACCAATGTCTTCTTCAACCCACTTTAAAATCTGCCAGGTAATATAGATAGAAAAACAAGGAGGTGTGTGATAATTAGACCTACTTTTTATATGGGTGCGGTAGTCTAAAAGCTCAGGTAAATTATCAGAAATTCCAGCTAACATTTCTTTGCGAATTAGCACCACCGTAACACCAGAAAGTCCGACATTTTTTTGAGCATGGGCGTAAATACAACTGAGGTTAGTGGTATCAATTACCTTACTCATAAAGTCTGAACTCATGTCCACTACTATAGGAACAGGCAATTTAGGAAACTGATGAAATTGAGTTCCTACTACAGTATTATTACTACAAAAATGTAAATATTTTGTGTCTTTTCTGATGTGAATCTGGTTAAGATCTGGCACAAATGTATAATCTTTGTCGGCAGAAGAAGCAATAACTTCTAAGTCCCTATCTAAACTTTTCGCCGCTTTAATTGCCTTTTCTGCCCAATATCCCGTATCAATATAATCAATGCGATCGCCTATTCCAGAAAAGTTCATGGGAACCATCAGAAACTGAAGGGAACCTCCTCCTTGTAAAAAGATTACTTCAAATTCATCCCCCAATTTCATTAACCGCTTAATCCGTTCGGCACTATCATCAATGATATTCTGAATCTGAGGGCTACGATGGCTCAATTCCATCACACTCATGCCTGTACCATTGAAGTTGAAAAATTCTTCGTGGGCACGTTCTAATACAGGAAAAGGGATAGCACCAGGTCCAGGATAAAAGTTTAGCACTCTGTCGAGTGAGGATTTTTTACCTGGTAATGGTGATGTTAATTTCATAATTTTTTTGGTATGATCTGCACCCTGTGAACTTGATTAACTTGGGTAATCAAAAGAACAATAAATTAATTGCTCTGAGGAAAATTTAACTGTCTCCTGTTGAAAAAGCTAATCAATATCTAAAGTTTTAATCTAGTATGATGGAAGACAGCTATCAGACTGATGTATTCTACCAGCTAACGTTGGAAACTCAAAGTGCGGAATGTGAGTTATAACCTTTGCGCTTTTGCGTCTGCCCTGCAAGAAGCCACTTCCGGTGTCTAATCTTTTTCTGTCACTCTGGAAAAATAAGGGTTTTGGATTTTTATATAGCGAAAGTGATAAAAGCGTCTGAGGAAAGCTATCCCATTCCCTATGGATGTAAAGAAATAGAAATGAATTTTATTTAGGGCACGTAACGTGATATCCCTCTTTATTTGCTCATATAGTCAAAACGAGTAGAGTTGTTTTGACAATATGGCATAGAACTTACCAAACCCTTCCTTCACTCCCTAACTGACTCAATGGCTTGTCGAATAGGAATTTTGATGATAAATTCTGTACCTTGACCTGTATGAGAATTGCAGATGAGTTTACCACCGTGTTTTTCCACAATAATCTGATAACTAATAGATAATCCCAAACCTGTACCTTTACCTATTTCCTTAGTGGTAAAAAATGGATCGAACAACTTAGAGCGTATTATTTCCTTTATTCCAACTCCATTATCTATAATGTGAATTGCAACCCAGTTACGATCAGTTTGATGAGTACGAATTATAATCTGAGGATTAGACTGTGAACCTGTGAATTCTTTTTCCTTAAGAGCATCAATGGCATTATCAATAATATTCATTAGTACTTGATTAATCTGGCTGGGATAACATTCTACTAGGGGTAAATTGCCATAATCTTTAATTAATTCAATCCCATTTTTCTGTTTTTTTAATTTATGACCCATAATTATGAGTGTGTTCTCAATTCCTTCATGCAAATCAGCTGCTTTATGATCCGCTTCGTCTAATCTAGAAAAATTTCTTAAAGATATAACTATTTTGCTAATTCTTTCAGTTCCTATCTGCATGGAATTGATGAGTTTTGGCAAATCTTCACATAAAAAATCCAAATCAACGTCTTCAATTTTTTCTTGAATGTATAGAGGAGCCTGAGTATATTCTTGTTGATAAAGATGTATTATCTCTAGGAGATTCTTGGTATATTCTTGAACATAATAAATGTTACCATAAACAAAACTCACAGGGTTGTTAATTTCATGGGCAATTCCAGCTACCATTTGTCCTAAACTAGACATTTTTTCTGCTTGAATCAGTTGAGCTTGCTTTGACTTTAACTGCTGCAAAGTATCTTGGAGTTTTTGTATTTGCTGGTTAATAGTTTGTTCTCGCTTTGCAAGCTCCTCAGCCATAAAATTAAAACTTGTGGCTAGTTCTCCTATTTCATCATCTGTAAGCACCTCTGCTCGCTCTTGAAAATTACCTTGGGAAAAAGTTCGAGTAGTTTGTTGTAAAAGTTTGATGGGATAAGCAATTGCTCTGACTAAAATAACTGCTAGTACTGCATCTATAACTAATGCCAAGACAGCAATTATAATTTGTATGATCAAACTTTCCCTAAGTAAAGTATTCAAATCTATTTCTTGAGTACCCCTTACTATTACCGCTATTGGTTTACCAGCAAAATTAGATATTGCTTTTGCTGCCATTGTATAAGTTTTTCCTGCTAATTTTACCCTTTGAGCTACTGGTTCCTCTGGTATTACAGTTGCGGCTTGCAGTAATGAATTTTTAGGCAAATTAATATGGGATAAATTTCCAATTTGGTTAGATTTTCTAGTTGGAGAATTATCATTTTTATCTGTAGATAATAAAGCTGTAGCTAATTCAAATTCTCCCTTTTCAGAGAGCAAATACACCGCACTATAACCACCACCATAGGTTGATATAGTTTGATTAACTATTGGTAGTTTCCCATTAACAATATCCCCAGACACTAAAGCACCAATAACTTCCTGGGTTTTGGGCTCTTTTACTGGTGTAATTGTGTAGCGAATCAATAATTGCTGTGCTTTTAGTCCAGATGGTAGTGGTGGTGATTCCTTGGCCAATTCTTCCCAACTGATAATTTCACTCGTCTTAATCTGCTGGGGATTACGCAGTACTTGGGCAACTAAATTGTTAGGATTAAAGATTTCACCAGTGCGATCACTGTTAGCATTGACAATAATCCGTAAATCTTTGCC
>JASJCX010000243.1 GCA_030065255.1 Calothrix sp. MO_167.B42
GTGATTAAAAAGGGAGTATTTAGTTATGAAAATATAGCTAATATATTTCTAAATCAGACTCAAAATATTATTTTTGAAGATTTTAAATATAGCTTATCAAAATATTTAATCTTTTCCATCGAGCAACCTAAATTTATCGAAACACTGCAAAATAAATTATCAGCAAAGCTTTTACCTTGGAAAGAGGAATACAACGATCAACAGGTTAATAGTGATTTAATTTTAAGAAGTTGTAATAGAATAATTGATTTTTTAACCACGGAAAATAGAGAAGAGCCTTCTGCTCTGTTTGTTTTATTACTTTCTCAAGGTCATCCATTAACATTAGTCATTGTACTACTCAAGATAATTTTAATTAGTAAAAACTCCCGCAATCATTTAGAAATGAGAATTGCCGATCTCATTCGTTTTTACGAAAATTATCCAGAGAAAGAATGTAATTTCTTTATTAATTTCTTAGAAATTTTAAATATTACTTTTGCAATTTATTCAGATAACGTTGAATATAATCTGATCCCTGCGAAATCAAATAAATATTCTCGCAATACACTAAATCCAGAGTTTAATCCCGATTCTTACCATGTTTTTTCTCAGTTAAAGCTAAATATTCAGTCATAAGCCGTTCGGCGTTCATCTATCCAAGCCAGGGTGGCAGCAAGAACCTCTGCCAGGGTACTAACCAAACGATATATGCCAACCACGCTAATTATAACTGCTATGGGGAGCCGATGTTGCAGGGTAGCGATCGCAGTTGCTTCAAATACACCCAAGCCACCGGGAGCCCCAGGAACCACTAAACCTAGTAGCCAGGAAAAACTAAAAGCTGCTACCAATAATGGAAGTTGGTGCCAATTTATAGGTTCTAAAGCAAATAAAGTTAATAAGAAACCAACATTGCGTAAACCCAAAAATCCTAATTCCCCTAATAAAGGCATAAAAGGATAGCGTTTTAAATGTATAGGAGAAGTAGATGGTGATTGATTCTGGGATTGCTTGAGTTTTAATTTTTGTAACCAAGATAAGATGGGATTTAAAATTTGGGGATGCATCACTCCCAACACCACACATAAACCACATACCTGTGCAGCTACAATCAGAGTACTATGGGATACGAGGGACTGGCTGCCTAAAATCACAACAATTAAGGCAGCACCAGCCATTAACAACGGTTCTAATAATACGCTTAAGGTAGCAGCACCAAAGGATACACCAGCACTTTGGGCACCAACAATCCGCCCATAGTAATGCCACACATTACCTGGTAAATACTTGGCAATGTTAGTTTGCAGATATACTTGCATAAATTGAGCTGGATGTATGGGTTGATGTAACTCCTTCAACACCCAAGTCCATACCCAACCCGCCCAAATATGTGCTAATAAAGTAACACCGGTGGCAATCAGTAAAATTGACCATCCAACCCCATCAATATAAATAGTTGCGACTTCTTGCCAGTTATCCTTCAAGGCTTTGGCTAAAAAAAATAGGGTTCCCCCTAAAATCAACCAACGTAAAGTTTTTTTCATAATTGCTATTGGTTTTGGGCGTTGCATAAATGCGAGATGAATTTAAATTATTATTACAGATACCCTTCACCGAAGCCGCTGTTGCGTCTAATGCGCCTTTGCGTCTTTTCGCGAAATAAAAATCATCCCCCTAATCCGCAACGCCTAATTCTGCTGCGAATACCAACAGTGTAATGCCAACCTATGTATTTCCCGCCAAGTCAAACTGTGTTGGCGAGCTAATTGGGCACAATCTTCATATTCTGGTTGAACATTCATTATTACCTTTTCCTGCCCTTGCAGACGCCATGCTACCTTAACTCGAATTGAGCCATATTCAGTTTCCACCACCTGGATTTCCCGTGGCAAAATAGTACGTTGCTCAGTAGAACGACGAATACCTAAAGTTGTAGTTTCCTGGAATAAAATTGCTTCACATCTAGATATATCTTCCGGATGGCAGATGACAGTCAACAAAATACCCGGGCGAGATTTTTTCATGCCGATGGGTTGAGTAAATACATCCAAGGCTCCTGTCTTTAGTAAGGTTTCTAACACATAGCCAATGGCTTGGGGGTTTAAGTCATCAATTTGGGTTGAGAGTACGGATATGGTTTCTAGATTGCCAATGGTAGCTACCTGGGAATTTTCTGAGCTTTCCCCCAGCCATAAACGGAGGATATTAGGAATAGGTAAATTCAGAGAACCCGTACCCAATCCGATTTTGGTAATTTTCATGGCTGGTGGTTCGCCAAAATCCCGTGCCAGGGTGGTAGCGATGGCAGCTCCAGTGGGGGTTACCAATTCCTTTTCAATGCCATTACTATACACCGGACAACCCCGCATTTCCCACAGTTTTAATACGGCTGGTACGGGTACAGTCATTTGTCCGTGGGCTGCTTTTACCGTGCCTCCCCCAGTGGGCAAAGCGGAGCAATACAGTAAAGGTAATCCTTGGTGATTACTATCAATTCCCAACCAATCCAAACCCAAACAAGTACCCACAATATCCACAATGGCATCCACAGCCCCGACTTCGTGGAAATGCACCTTTGACGGTAGGATACCATGTACCGCCCCTTCGGCGATCGCTAATTGTCTAAATACCTGTAAACTCCAATTCTCTACCCTTGGTGGTAATTGTGCCTGGAGAATCATCTCTTCGATTTCTGGTAAATGTCGCCCATGGGGGTGATTGTGTCCCTCATGGTGGTGGTGTTCATGGAGTAAATCCACATGGGCTTGAGTAGCTTGCTGCCCGTGACGCAGAACTAATTGTGCCCATAACTTATACTCTTGGGCAATTCCCAACCCATTCAACTTGTCAACCAAATATTCCACAGGTACACCCAAACTGATGACTGCTCCCAGACACATATCACCGGAAATCCCCGTTGGGCACTGAAGATAAGCTACTCTACTCATAGATATTTATTAATCAATTCACAAATTAATCAGTTGCAAAAACATCCCTAGTATCTCTTTTCCATTGCCCTTTCTTTGTTCATTTTTACTTTTCCATGGCAAATATTATTCAAGTCCATCCTGATAATCCTCAAATCCAACGTATAGAGGAAATAAAGTTAGCCCTGCAACGTGGGGCAGTCATGCTTTATCCTACCGATACAGTTTATGCCATCGGTTGTGATTTAAACGCTAAGTCAGCAGTGGAAAAAGTTCGTAAAATCAAGCAGTTAGCCAATGATAAACCACTGACCTTTTTATGTTCATCCCTTTCTAATGTATCAACTTACGCTTTTGTCAGCGATCCTGCCTATAAAATTATGAAGCGTCTGATTCCCGGACCTTACACATTTTTACTGCCTGCGACGAAATTGGTACCGCGACTAGTACAAAATCCCAAACGTAAAACCACTGGAATCAGAGTGCCAAATAACACTATTTGTTTGGAGTTATTAACAACCTTGGGAAATCCAATTATTTCGACTTCTGCCCATCTCCCTGCCGATAATCCAGAAGATGAAATATTAGAAACGACACCGGAACCTGCAATTACTCGGTTCGAGCTATTTGACCGTTTGGACAAATTAGTTGATGTAATTGTAGACAATGGCGAGGAACCTACATATCAAGTTTCTACTATTTTGGATCTCACCATCGAACAGCCAATGATGATCCGTAAAGGTTTAGGTTGGGAGGAAGCCGCATTGTGGGTTTAAAACATATGTTGCAGCAATGATTCCACCTATACTTAGCAACCCATGGTAAAAATAATCCAGTTTTAAAATTGTCATACTTATTAGACAAAAAATTATCAATGGGAAAAATCATCCCTAATCCTGTTTGTATCAGGGTTTCGGTGAATTTTCTCAATTAACAAATCCAATTGTACCGCCCTGGTTCTAGTTGCGCGTAAAAAAACCGACACAACACTGTCACAGGAACTTGTTGATATATTCTACATTCATAAATGTGAGCAGTGCTTATGGCAACTCCAAGAGAAGGAGCGACGAGATGCCCCAGCCTTAAGTGCTGTTTGCCGTTTTGTCGTTACGGTGCACATGCCAATTCCAATCAAAGAGTTATGAAAATCAATCTTGTCGATCTACCCACCACAAACCCTACCGTTAACCCTCAAGTTGCGACGGAAGAACTCTCAGCATCAAGCTCGGAATTTTTAATGCAGGTATTGTGCCAGGAAATACAAGCACAAGTCAAAAATTCCCCTGCTGGGGTAAAAGCTTTAGCACAGCGGATTACTAAAGAAGTAACTCGTATTTGTGATAAAAGCTCTCGGATTCAAACCTCTGGAGAAATTAAGTCTTGGCAGTTGAGTTTGGCTCGCCATCGGTTACAAAAATGTCTGCGCTATTACCAATTAGGTTCTAGAAGGGGACGGGTAGAATTACATAGTTGCTTGGGAGCTATGGTGTATCGTCATATTTCCGATCCCTCTTTGCATCTAGGTTTTGATGCTCGTTACAATTTGATAGAAGATTTTTTACAAGCATTTTATATTGAAGCAATTAAAGCATTTCGGCGGGAAAATGAGTTTGCACAAGACTATACCCCGCGTACCCAGCTACAATTAGCGGAATATATGGCATTCACCGAGCAGTATGCCAAGCGGCGGATCAATTTACCTGGTGGTAACAATCAGCAATTAATCATTCTCCGCGCCCAAGGGTTTAACCGTCGCCAACCCCAGGAAACCACCGTTGATATTGAAATGGCTGTGGAATCTGCTAAAACTGAAGATGCAGAATCCTATATGCGTAGTTCAGCTGTTCAGCAAGTGCGATCACAAATGATTGCTAAGTCTAATTTCGATCCAGCAGAGGAAGCTGAACGTAATTCTATTGTTTCGGAATTAATCAATTACTTGGAAGCTCAAGGTCAAAATGATTGTGTGGATTATTTAGTATTAAAACTTCAGGATCTTTCCGCACCAGAAATCGATCAAATCCTTGGTTTAACCAGTCGCCAACGGGACTATTTACAACAACGTTTTAAATACCATGTGGAAAAGTTTGCCAGACAACACAAATGGCAGTTAGTACATCAGTGGTTAGGAGCAGGTTTGGAACAAAAATTAGGTCTTTCCTCTCAGCAATGGGAAAACTTTTTAAGTTGCCTATCCGAACAACAACGACAAATATTACAATTGAAAACTGCTCAACAAAATGACCAATCAATTGCTAAACAAGTAAAATGTACGCCCAAACAATTACAGAAGCGGTGGACTCAATTATTGGAATTGGCATGGTCTATTCGTAATGGTCATACGGAGGCTCAAGCAAGTTAATGCATGATTTTGGTATTATCAATATCTATGTATTATCTTCTCCTTATGTTATTTACATATCTAACCGTAATCATATAGATAATTATCAGCAATATTTAGTTCTCTGCTCCCTGCCTATGGCGGGGATATTTTCGTTTATGTATTAGATTTTTTACACTTCGGCTCAGATCCCCGACTTTTATAAAAAAAAAGTCGGGGATCTAACTTTTCACGTTGGCATAGCCTGCCCGCAGTGCGATACGCCAAGGGCGTTAAGCTCCGCTTATCGCAATACGAGCGTAGGTTGGGTGAAACGTTAGCGTAGCGTGTCCGCAAGGACATAGTGTAACCCAACATGAAATATGATAAAAATAGAAATTATTTCAAGAAATTATTTAAACAACAACATACCTAATTGTTTGCCAAAAAATAACGCTTCAAGACTCGAAATAACTCCCACTTTATGGAAAAATATTAAAATCAAATATTACAATCATAAATTTTCTTCACTCTCCACAAATATCAAAATGTTGGGTTATGCGACCCTCCACCCAACCTACTCCGGGAATCGAAATTATGAATAATGATCGAAAAAAATCCCCGGTAATTAGCCAGGGAAAATATTTGGTTGCCATTTTGCTGTGTGTCTTTTGTGCAAGATCGCAGTTTTAAATATATGAATATGTTTATGTTTCAATATGCCAAAATGGCACCCAAATCAACAAGTCATGTTAAGCATGCCAATCAAAATAGCAAATTTCGTGAAATCCTAGAATAAGCCGGAGATTTCACAGGTATTCACAAGATGATAATTAATCCAGGGGCACGGGCAAATAAGTCTGGTGGTATTTTAGAAGCTAATGTGAAAACCATATTAAATGAACATGATTATTTTCAAGTCGGATACCATGACTCAAAACAAATGATTGACAATGCAACTTTGCTGTCAAAACGCTATGGACGACAAATCTATATTGGTATGGGCATTTATCAAACGGCTCTAAATGTGGATTTTTATATTGTAGGTATACCTGGATTTACATCTGGTTTAATTATTGAATGCAAATACCAGGAAAGTGGTGGTTCTGTTGATGAAAAATTCCCCTATTTAAATCTGAATATTCAGCATTGCTATCCTGCTCCTGCAATTGTAGTCATGGGAGGTACGGGAATGAGACAGGGAGCCCTTGACTGGTTAAAAAATCAAGTTGAATACAATCATAATCTAGTTGCAGTTCACAGTTTAGATCGATTTATCGCCTGGGCAAATAAAAATCTGTAATTCAATTCCCTACAACAAAAATTAGCTGATAGCTGTCAAATAACCATATCTCAAATCCGAGTTGAGTAATTTGTCTAGGCATGGATTACAATATGAACTGGAACAATCCACCAAAAACGATTGTGTAGTTTATAATAAGAAGCCTTAAGAAATAATGTTTGATGGATTTTGGAATAATGTACTACGCTACATTCGTTACTTTGTGACTACCATGTTAGGGGTGTTATTAAATACATTTGCACCACTAGGTTCTTTATTGAAAAGTCCGGTAACTTTAGTCGCCCTTGTGGGCTTGTTAACTGGTACTTTAGTGTTTGTAACTCTAACTCTCCGTGCGATGCTGGGTTTGGGTACAATCTAATCTGGGATAAACAGGGTTTGCTCCTCTTTTCTTCTCGTTGTGTCGTAGACCTCTGTTAGGAGGCTGATTTTTATGGCTACAAATCGCCGCATTTCCCGAGTTGCAGAATTAATTAAGCGGGAAGTTAGCCAAATGCTACTCAATGGCATAAAAGATGACAGAGTAGGTATGGGTATGGTTAGTATTACTTATGTGAATGTATCCGGCGATCTGCAACACGCCAAAATATATGTCAGTATCTATGGTACGGAGGAGGCGAAGGCAGAAACCATGGCGGGCTTGAAATCAGCAACGGGCTTTGTCCGCAGTGAATTGGGCGCAAGGATACGTTTGCGCCGAACGCCAGAGGTGGTTTTTATTGAAGATAGTTCTATTGAGAAGGGGGATAAGGTTTTGTCACTATTAAACCAACTCCAAGATAAGCGATCGCTCACTGATTCAACCCTAGAACCCCAGGGGAATTTTGATGAAGATGACAGATGACAGATGACAGATGACGGTTGACGGTTCTTGATATGTCCATTGCTGCATCTGGGATTTTCAACTACTGGTATGTTCCATTAGTTTTGAGGGGTTGTGGCACAGCCATCTTGGCTGTGAAATGTTCACCGCTCCGGATGCGGTGAACCACAAAAAACAGTTGTAAAATTAAGTCTTAGGTAATTACAGTGGGCTTTTCCCTGCCTGTCATCTGGCGGATTTGGGCAATTTCATCGCTCAAGGTAATTAAGTTTGCTAATGCTTGTTGGGGGTCGAGGTTTTGTTTTGCCACATCAGGTTCATAGCTTTCCAGGTAAATTCTTAAGGTTGCACCTTGGGTTCCCGTCCCCGAGAGGCGAAATACAATCCGCGAACCATCGCTAAAACCAATGCGAACCCCTTGTTTTTGGCTGACACTACCATCAATGGGATCTGTGTAACTGAAGTCATCAGCATAGGCTACTTGATACTGGCCAAATTGTTTACCCTTGAGAGTAGGTAATAGGGAACGCAAATTTGCCATTAAGGTGTTGGCTTTCTCAGTATCCACCTCTTCATAGTCATGACGGGAGTAGTAATTGCGTCCATAGGCTTGCCAGTGTTCCTTGACAATTGACTCCACAGATTGCTGCTTCACAGCCAGGATATTTAACCAGAATAACACTGCCCACAGTCCGTCCTTTTCCCGGACATGGTTGGAACCAGTACCAAAACTTTCCTCTCCACAAAGGGTAGCTTTACCCGCATCTAAGAGATTACCAAAGAATTTCCAGCCGGTGGGGGTTTCATAGCAATCCATACCGAGTTTTGCTGCTACTTTGTCAACTGCTTGGCTGGTGGGCATAGAACGGGCAACTCCTGCTAAACCAGAGCTGTAGCCGGGAACTAACTTGGCATTGGCTGCAAGTATGGCAAGGCTGTCACTGGGGGTAACAAAGAACTTACGCCCTAAAATCATATTGCGATCGCCGTCTCCATCGGAAGCAGCACCAAAATCTGGCGCTCCTTCTCCGTATAAAATATCAACTAGGTCATGGGCATATACTAAGTTGGGGTCTGGATGTCCGCCACCAAAGTCTTCTAGGGGTGTACCATTTTGTACAGTGCCAATGGGTGCCCCTAACCGTTCTTCAAATATGGCAATGGCATAGGGCCCAGTAACGGCATGCATGGAATCTATACACATCCGGCATTTACCAGAAGCAATGAATTGGCGAATTAGGTCAAAATCAAATAGGGATGCCATTAAATCGCTATAGTCAGCCACGGAATCAATTACTTCTACCTCCATGGAACCTAGTTGAGATGTTCCCAATTTATCTAGGTTCACATCCTCAGCAGCCAGAATTTGATAGCTGGTAATTTCCTTGCTATGGGTATAAATTGCTTCTGTGACCTTCTCCGGTGCGGGACCTCCATTGGCAATGTTGTATTTTATGCCGAAATCATTGTCAGGGCCACCAGGGTTATGACTAGCGGAAAGGATAATCCCCCCAAAGGCATGATTTTTGCGAATTACACAGGATGCGGCGGGAGTAGATAGGATACCACCTTGACCGACTAAAACCCTGCCAAATCCATTTGCAGCCGCCATTTTCAGGATAATTTGGATGGCTTGGCGATTGTAGTAACGACCATCACCACCCACAACTAAGGTTTGTCCTTGATACCCTTCTAAACTATTAAATATTGATTGGACAAAGTTTTCTAGGTAATTAGGTTGTTGAAATGCTTTAACCCGCTTACGCAATCCGGATGTGCCCGGTTTTTGGTCTGTAAATGGTTGTGTAGATAC
>JASJCX010000244.1 GCA_030065255.1 Calothrix sp. MO_167.B42
TCTATTTCTGGAAAATCCATTAACCACAAAACCTTGTCAAGACAATGCACACCAATATCAATGAGAACCCCTCCTCCAGACATTGATTTATAACCAAACCACCCACCAAACTGAGAGAATCCACGAATATTACGCAACCAATGACAAGAAGCTGAATATATATCTCCAACTAAGCCCGCATCTATCCGTTGTTTGATGGCAACCGATTGGGGGATGAATCGATAGGAGTAATTCACCATCAACCGTTTGCCTGTTTCCTCCGATTTACGATGCATGGCAATTGCTTCTTCTGCATTCATGCCGATGGGCTTTTCACATAATACATGTATTCCTCGATCTAATGCTAAAATCGTCATGTCTTTATGAAAGCGGTTTGGCGTTGCAATACTAACAATATCTAGTTCTTCCTTGTCAATCATTTCTTCATAGGATTCATACCTCGAACTCGTATCAATCCCATACTGATTACCAACGGATTCCAACTGATCGAGTTCCTTAGCACAAATTGCCTGTATCTTAGTATTTGGGTGTGTCAGATATCCATCAATGTGTTCTTTTCCCATTCTCAGGCCAACGACACCAATTTTTAGTTTCTGATTCATGTGAGTTTGAAGGTTGAGTAAATTTTGAATTTCTAGAACAAAAGAAATACTATTCAAGTAAAAAGAAAAATCAAACACCATCAAGGTGCGAAAATTCAGCAGAAAAACTATAGTACAAGTAAAATTATCATGTTTCCAGTGGCTTGAATCTACTATTTTGTGATACCACAATTAATAATTAAACGTCTAACAATAGTGTTTAATCCTGAATAAGTTTCGTTTTGTTACATATATCTCAGCCGCTTGCTTGCCTCCTGCGAATTCATTTTGTCAAAATTTGAGGGCTAGATATAACTTTTTAAAATCATATCATGTTCAGTAAATTACTTAAAATTAAAATCAGATTTTAATTCACTAATAGGAACAATTGCTTCTGTTATAAAATAAGATAATTAGGTAGGCGTAATTAAATGTAAGACTGAACCTCAACCCCATATCTTCTCCTTATTAAGATGTCGCGAATTAGGGTCAATCCCAACCTAAACGAAAAATAAAGGTTTTTGGAGTGCCATTATTCTCTTTTTGCACCCCCAAAACCCTCTTAAATCCTTGGGTGAATGGTCAACCTTGATTGAAAAAGTGCAAGATATGTGTTTATATTTAATTTGACTTAGTTACTTAATACAATCGCATCAAAAACGATTCTCTTTCCACTAGAAGATTACCTGTTGTATTATATAAAATAAAAATCAAAAACTGAAGAGGTTTTGAGTTATTCTGCACAATTATCTCAAGATTTAATTCAAGAATAACTTGATAAATTGACTGTGATTTTAGATAATAATTATACACAAAAGAATAAAGTTAAATTTCAGTTAGATAGATATCTTCATAATTTAAATATTCCAGATAAAATTGTTGTATATTTTATTCATACTCCGACCTATTCTCCTAATTTTAATTTAGTTGAATATATTATTCATCTTTTAAGACTTCGAGCCTTTTTTTCTATTATTTTTATCAGATAAAATTACAACCTCAAACCTTATGCCACCAGAACAAAACTCTGTGCCTGGAGCGTCTGTGCGTGGAAAAATCAACAAAAAAAAGCAGGTATAAAACCTGCCTTTAAATATGAACTACAAATCAAATATCTAACTGCCAATATCCGGTGCATTCATAGACATCGCAGGTACTTCTTGCTGTGCCAAAGTCGGTACAGCGTCACGCAATCTTTCCGTTAGCTGCACAGTTTTGGAATCATACACTTGAGTCAAAATTTTGGGATACAAACCAATCCCAATAATCGGCACTAACAAACAAGCAATAATAAATACTTCCCGGGGTTCAGCATCAATTAGCTTTTGATGGGCGACTAACTCTTCATTCTCATCGCCATAGAAAATCTCCCGCAGCATGGACAGCAGATAAATGGGAGTTAAAATCACCCCAACTGCCATCAAAATAATGACAATCACCTTAAAAGTAGAGTCATAGGCATCACTAGTGGCAAAGCCCACAAATACCATTAGTTCTGCGACAAAACCACTCATTCCTGGTAAGGCTAAAGAAGCCATAGAACAGGCAGTGAACATGGCGAAAATTTTCCGCATCCGTTTACCTACACCCCCCATTTCATCTAACATCAGGGTGTGTGTCCGGTCATAGGTTGCCCCTACTAGGAAGAATAAACTTGCCCCAATCAAGCCGTGGGAAACCATTTGTAATACCGCTCCACTCATACCTAAATCGGTGAAGGAAGCAATACCAATGAGGACGAAGCCCATGTGAGAAATGGAAGAGTAAGCAATTTTACGTTTGAGGTTGCGCTGGGCAAAGGACGTGAGGGCAGCGTAGATAATGTTCACCACCCCCAAAATTACTAATGCTGGGGCAAAGTAAGCATGGGCACCGGGGAGCATTTCCGCGTTCATGCGAATTAAGGCATAACCACCCATTTTCAAGAGAATACCTGCCAGCAACATATGCACGGGGGCTGTGGCTTCTCCGTGGGCATCTGGTAACCAAGTATGCAGAGGAATAATCGGTAGCTTGACGGCATAGGCAATCAAGAAAGCCCCATACAGTAAAAATTGGAGATTGAGGGCATAATCCTTGAGATTAAGCGATCGCATATCAAAGGTGACTGTATCGCCATAAAATGCCATAGTCAAGGCCGCTACCAAGATAAATAGGGAACCACCGGCGGTGTACAAAATGAACTTGGTGGCTGCGTATTGCCGCTTTTTACCGCCCCAAATAGCTAACAGCAGGTATACCGGAATCAATTCCAGTTCCCACACCAGGAAAAACAGCAGCATATCCTGGACGGCGAATACGGCTATCTGTCCGCCGTACATCGCCAGAATCAAGAAATAAAATAGCTTGGGCTTTAGTGTCACCGGCCAAGCAGCTAAAATCGCCAGGGTGGTAATGAATCCAGTCAAAAGAATTAAGGGCATGGATAAGCCGTCTGCCCCTACCGACCAATTCAAATCTAGTTGTGGAACCCATGCATAACTCTCCATTAATTGCAAGTTGGGATTGGAGAAATCATACTGAGTGTAAAAAGCTGCAACAATTATAGCAAAATCTACCAAGCCCACTATCAAGGAGTACCAACGTACTGTTTTACCGTTTTTATCCGGGATGATGGGAATCAGCAGTGATGCCGCTACTGGTAACAGAATAATTGTTGTCAGCCAGGGGAAATTAGCTGTATTCATGGGAGTTATCAGGAATCTATAAAAGTAATTGTCGGCTATCAGCTACTAGCTATTAACTAACAGTTTTTGCAGGATTTGAATATGATTATTATGTTGTTTTAACAAAATTGATGTTCTCCACCCCATAGAGGGAAGGAGTGAAAGAGTGAGAGAGTGAGGGGAGTGTGGGAGGTGTGGGGAGTGTGGGGAGATAATGGTGACAAATTTATCCACCTCATCACCTCATCACCTCATCACCTCATCACCTCATCCCCTAACTTAAGTTACGCCAAAGAAAACTACTAGGCCTAAAACTGCGCCGAAGATGATCAGGGCATAGAACTGAGCCCGACCATTTTCAAAATATTTGAGTCCTTCACCACTTACCAAAGTGAAGAAGCCTGTCAAATTCACAGCACCATCCACTACCCGGAAATCAACTTCCAGAACTTGTCTAGCTAGGCGACGCAGGCCAAGGACAAAGACACGATGGTAAATATCATCAAAGTACCACTTGTTGAGGGATAGGTTGTAAAGTGGTTTGATTTTATCAGCGATCGCAGCAGGATTGATTTTGCTCCACAAGTACATCAAACAAGCCAAGGTAATCCCGACTACGGAAATAGCCACGGAACCACCAGCCATGATGTAAAACTCATGTAGATCGACCTCAGCAGCTTTTTCCATCACTTCTGCTAAAGTTTCGCTGGGGGCAAATATGAACTCCTCAAAGCGATTACCAAAGGGAGTACCCACTAAACCAATCAACATCGAAGGTATTGCCAAAACTGCCAAGGGCATGGTCATTGTCCACGGTGATTCATGGGGAGAATCGCTGTGATGTCCATCATGGGAACCATGGCTATCACCTGTGGCAGCTAATTCACCATGTTTCATGGCTCCAGGACCAAAGCTTGGTGCTGGCTCACCAGATTCTACTTCCAAGATAATAGTAGCGGCTTGCTTTAGCTTTTGCTTAATTTTTTGGTCAGTACCCCGGAATTTGCCTTCAAATGTGGAGAAATACATTCTAAACATATAGAAAGCGGTAATACCAGCAGTTAGCCAGCCAATACCCCAGAGCAGTGGGCTAGATTGAAAAGCTGCCCCTAAAATTTCATCCTTTGACCAGAAACCAGCAAAGGGAGGAATCCCGGAAATTGCCAAACAACCAATTAAGAAAGTAATGGATGTAATAGGCATATATTTCCGCAGTCCGCCCATTAATCGCATATCCTGTGCCAATACTGGATCGTGGCCTACAACCCCTTCCATGCCGTGAATCACAGAACCCGAACCAAGGAAGAGCATAGCCTTAAAGTAGGCATGGGTCATCAAGTGGAATAATCCAGCGGTGTAAGCACCCACTCCCATGGCCATCACCATATAACCGAGTTGGGAGATGGTGGAGTAAGCCAGACCCTTCTTAATATCATTTTGGGTCATGGCAATGGTTGCCCCTAAAAAGGCTGTAAATGCCCCAGTCCAGGCAATGACTGTCATTGCTGCTGGCACATGTTCAAACACTGGGTACATCCGGGCAATTAGGAACACCCCTGCTGCCACCATAGTTGCTGCGTGGATGAGAGCAGAAATGGGTGTGGGGCCTTCCATGGCATCTGGGAGCCACACATGGAGAGGAAATTGGGCTGATTTAGCAACGGGGCCTAGGAATACTAAAATTGCCAACAGTACCGCCAGGAAATTGCTTAAGGAACCCGTTTCTACCAGTTGGGCTAGGCGATCGCCCATAACATCAAAATCAAAGCTGCCTGTGGCCCAAAATAAGCCCAATATCCCCAGTAGTAAACCAAAGTCACCTACCCGGTTAGTGACAAACGCTTTTTGACAGGCATCTGCTGCGGATTTGCGATCGTACCAAAAACCGACCAGCAGGTAAGAACACATCCCCACCAGTTCCCAGAAGATGTAAACCTGTACGAGGTTGGAGCTGACTACCAAACCCAACATGGAGGAACCAAATAAGCTCAGGTATGAGTAAAACCTCACATATCCTGGGTCATGAGCCATGTAGCCATCAGTGTAAACCATGACTAGGAAGGCTACAGTTGTGACAATTACCAGCATCAAAGCTGTTAAGTGGTCAATCGTGTAACCCATACTCAGGTGAAAGTTCCCTGCTGCTGCCCATTCAAAAACATGGGTATAAGTTGGATGTCCTTGAATTTGACTCCATAATAAGGCAATGGAAAGACCCATTGCTATACCCATCAGGGAGATAATCAATGCCGCATTCAGCTGCCGCAGATTGTTTGTCACCTGATTAAAAGAGATTAACCCAAGACCGACAATCATTGCCCCCAACAGGGGCAACACTGGAATCAGCCAGGAATACTGATAGATTACTTCCATCACTAATGTCTACGTTGAGAATTTTTCACTAACTTTAAGGACGGTAGCAGTTGCATCGGAATGATTTGTGTTAACACAAAGCGTTTTCCTCTAATTTTGGCACTGCTTTATGGGATGAACCCACACTGATAATACTTCTAGCTGGAAAATAGAGGAAAGAATAAAGACACAAGAAGTCTTTATCCAGAATTTCTACAGGAGTTCCTCAACCATTTTCCTCACTTGGGCCAAAAGTTTCAGTTAGTGCCAGATCCTTGTAGACACCTAGAAGGTGAATGTTCCCAGGGTGGAAACCTCTCTATGGCGGCTGATGCAAGGATTTTGACTGTGAGAAAGTCACCATCCGTCCGTTGACAACTGTTATAGTCGGAACTGTTAATAATTGTGACACACACTCTTGAGCATAAAATAACTCACCCAACAACTGTTGAGTGAGCAATTAATCTTGGTTTTAGATTTGTTAAGAGTTGACAGTTGACAGTTGACAGTTGATAGGTAGGAGTTGATAGTTGACAGTTGACAGGTCGCAGTTAAGAGCATCCTCTCACCTCCTCATCACCTCAACTCCTCATCTTATGCCGAGCGGTATTCCACATCTAAACTGGAACCTTGGTAAGTTTTAGTGAGTTTTTTATAGTTATTTTGAATTTGTTTTAATGCTTGACGTAGATCTTCCCTACCACGAAATCCTTCTAAACGTTGCTTGACAATGCCATCCTCGATCAAAATCAGAGTTGGCAAGGATTTTAACCGATAACCATTAGACAATTTAAAATTGTCATCTGCATTAATTTTGACTAACTTAATATCTCTATTGCATTCTGCTTGAAATTGCAATAAAAGAGGGTGGACTATACGACATAAGCCACACCAAGGTGCTTCAAAATTGATCAACACAGGAATAGGGGATTGTAAAACTTCTTGATTAAATGTCCGTTCACTAACCGACAACACCATGATGCCTCTAAAATTATCAGGTTTTCATATATTAATTAGCCATCAGGCAAGTGCTAGGTAGCAGCCAGGAAAAAATTTGTATTTTTCTAGAATTGCCAGGGATATGCCAATATTTATTTTTTGATGCCATCTATGGTTATGGTTGTTGACCATCGATGGATATCAAAATAAAATTGGCGGATTTTCAACTTCTGTTTTGACTGGGGAGGAGATACAAAGACTCATTTGGGATTTAATTCCCTGCAAAAGCTATTGACTGACAACTACCAATATTAAACCTCAAAACCAATGAGAACACCCTTCTTGACAGCTAATTAATCTAATCCTACATTGATTCGGCAGGGATTGGTGAGCCGAGATAATTTAATTTGGTATCAAATGTTGCTAAGTCCTTGGCATTGTATTCTACAATGCTACCCGACTAGTTGCTTGCATTAGTAGGGGGTGAGACCACCACAACAGCAAAATAAAAATAGTAATTCCCAAATAAGCGGGTTTTAAGAACTCCTGCCATTGAAGAGATTGTCTGCCATCTATAATCGCCACAAAAGGCATGATACTGGTACGTTGTTTTACTTGCTCAAAGGTAGAACCATAGCGCCAACCCAAGCGGCGATCGCCATGCCACACCCCAAACAGGTGATGTAACACTAAACCAACTGATGTTACCAAAGTAAAACTAGTACCTAGCCATAGGGTATGGGCAATACACCAAATGACCTGTCCTACCATCTGGGGGTGCCGGGTAATCCGAATAATCCCAGTTTCGTAAAGATGAACTTGAGGTTTCTGAATGGCAGCAATTTCTAGTAGATTGAAAGTGGCCGGATACAAAAAGAAAAAGGAAATTGCTGATAAGACCCACACACATAACTTAACACCTGGCAAGCCCTGGACTTGCCAAAGTTGGATACCATCATAGCGGTGATTAAAAAAGTAAATAATTAAAATGACAGCTAGGGGCAAGCTAGCTAAGGCAAAGAAAACCCGGTATAGTCGATTGCCAATCTTTTTCTCTGCCCAAGGGCGTAAAGCTGCTCCACCACTATGGACGATCGCAAATACTAACAGTAAACCCAAAATTATAAAATGACTGTTGGTCAACCAAGGTGGCACAATTGTATACATAGATGAAGTAATTTAAAGAAAACTTAACTCTGTACAATGAATACCACAAAGTATTCAAAGGAGACCTTTAGTCAAAATGTTTTACTACTAGTATTTTTTTGATAAAGCCTCTTAAACAATTAAAAATGTCATAAATTAATCCCGATCACAAAATGACAAAATCCTGGCTATTTGCTAATGCTGCTCCTTTCACATATGTAGGTTGAGCCTTATGTCTGACCTTCCTTTCACTTTAGATCAATTACGTATTCTCAAAGCAATCGCCGTAGAAGGGAGCTTCAAACGCGCTGCTGATAGTTTATACGTATCCCAGCCCGCCGTTAGTTTACAAGTACAAAACCTGGAACGGCAATTAGATGTACCTTTATTCGATCGCGGGGGACGACGCGCTCAACTTACGGAAGCAGGACATCTGCTGCTCAATTATGGGGAAAAAATCCTCAGCCTTTGTCAAGAAACCTGTCGAGCAGTGGAAGATTTACAAAATCTCCAAGGAGGTACTTTAATTGTCGGTGCCTCCCAAACTACTGGCACTTATCTATTACCCCGGATGATTGGGTTATTTCGACAAAAATATCCAGATGTTGCAGTGCAATTACATGTTCATTCTACCCGGCGCACTGCTTGGAGTGTGGTCAACGGACAAGTGGATATGGCAATTATTGGTGGTGAGGTGCCTTCGGAATTGGCAGAATCCCTGGAAATGATTCCGTACTCTGAGGACGAATTAGTACTAATTTTACCTGTGTTCCATCCCCTGGCTAAAGTAGAGAAAATTCACAAAGAAGACCTATATAAACTACAATTCATCACTTTGGATTCCCAATCAACTATCCGTAAGGTAATCGATCATGTTTTGATTAAGGCTGATATTGATACCAGAAGGTTCAAAATTGAAATGGAGCTAAATTCCATTGAAGCGATTAAAAATGCCGTGCAAGCCGGTTTAGGAGCAGCATTTGTCTCCAATAGCGCCATTGTTAAGGAACTGCAAATGGGTGTGTTGCATTCTGCTTCCGTTGAAGGTGTAATTGTGCGTAGGACTTTGTGGCTTATTTACAACCCTAATCGTTACAGATCAAAGGCTGCTGAAGCTTTTAATCGAGAAATTTTACCCCAGTTTGCAACGCCAGGATTAAAAGAAACTATGTTAAAATCCTCACAAAAACCCTTTGTGACTAATGCTCTAGATCCAGCAATGTCCAATGCCGATGAAGGGTAAAATTGTTTTGATAGTCAACGATCAATGAATTGCATAAGTAATAAGTAATAAGTAATAAGCTCTGCCTAAAATCAGGGAAGAGGGAAAAGGACAAGGGTTTCTGTGCAAGGGGAAGGAGGAACATCCCATGCATAAATGGGGGACTTGAATCCCTTTTTGTAGGGGAATTTTCACAATCTTTCTCCCTTGCCCCCTGCCCCCTAGTAGTCCACCACACCAACTTTGCTGGGTAGGGGGAGTGTGGGAAGTGTGGGAAGTGTGGGGAGAAAAGAACTTTTTCTTCTCATTATTAACCTGGCATAGTTCCCTTGGCGGAGTACTAG
>JASJCX010000245.1 GCA_030065255.1 Calothrix sp. MO_167.B42
TAACTCTTAACTCCTACCGTTCGGACTTCGGCGTGAGCGCTCAGTCGAACGCTGAGCTCACGGCCGAAGCCTGTCAACTGTCAACTGTCAACCGTCAACTATCAGCTGTCAACATCAAATCCACTTGCGATAGCAACGAGTGGTAATGAAATAAGGATGGAAACATTCTAAAAAGTTACTCTGGAGTGTTTGGAAGAAACTATTTACTACTTGGGGATCATCTATATGAAAGGGATACTCTTGATTAAAACCTTTAAAGAAATACCAATTAACAATCATCTTACCTTCAGGTGTCAGAGCTTTATGGAATTGTAGTAACTGTTGACTTGGATCTAACAAATGTTCTAAAACATCAAAACAAATGATAGTATCAAAAGTTTCTTGGAGAGGCATATCAAGGCAAAAAACGATTTTTTTGTCTAGTCCCATTTCCTTGGCTCTATATTGCACGAAATCACGACTAATAGGATTAACATCGCAATATACTACTTGTGTAACCTGAGGACAAAGGGCCGCAGCAATGGTATGGGTGCCGATCCCACCTCCAAAATCCAACACTCTACCTTGAGCATAATCCACAATTAATTTCAGGGTATCCCCAATATATTCATGACTTTCTAGATGCCATGCTCCCAGTTCAAATAAGTAAATTTCTCCTACTTTTTCCTGATAAAAATTAGTAGCCGCCTCCCAATCAAAATCCTTGTGCCCTAATTCTGCCATCTCCTGTTGAGCAGCCATCAACTTACTTTCTAAGGTTTGGGTATCTAAATGCAAGAAATCTTGTAAATGCTGTTTTAAAGAAAATGAATCTTGAGAATAACTGTTTAAAGCAGGTGGAGTGGTAGGTGTAACCATGATTTTTTCACAATAAGCTCAGACTACTTATGATACTATTCAAGGGTAAATCTAATAACCTAATATTTATACTGAATCAAAAATAAATATTACCAAGAGTTTTTAAGTGATAATTTCAATCTGTCTAACTACTTGGCATGAAAACTAATCTTTCCCTATTTCCCATAGGAAAATTCACCCGAAAATTGAGAATTGGTAATTGGTCATTCCCAGTTCTAACAATTTGTCTAATTTGCCTTATTGTTTTATTTGGTTGTCAAAATCCCACACAAAAAGATAACGGAGTCATTCATTTAACATTGTGGCAGGGAATTAATCCCCCTGTAAATAGAGATGTGTTTAATAAATTAGTTGATAAATTTAATCAAACCCATCCTGATATTTATGTAGAGTCTATTTTTGCAGGGGAACCAGACCAACAATTACCAAAAATATTAACAGCAGTTGTTGGCAATGTACCTCCAGATATTTTGTCATTTTATCCTCAAATTACGGGCCAGTTTGTGGAATTAGGAGCAATTCAACCTTTAGAAAATTGGCTGGAAAAATTACCTGTAAAATCAGAAATTATCCCCAATTTATTCGATGAGTTGCAATTAGATGGTCACACTTGGTCTGTGCCACTGTACACCAGCAATCTCGGTATTTTCTACCGACCAAAATTGTTCCAAGCTGCGGGAATTACCCAAACCCCCAAAACTTGGTCAGAGTTAAGACAAGCTGCAAAAAAGTTAACCATAGATCGCAATGGTGACAACCAACCGGAACAGTAGGGAATGTTACTACCCCTAGGAAAGGGAGAATGGACAGTGTTTTCTTGGTTCCCCTTTTTGTGGGGTGCTGGGGGAGAAGTTGTGACAAATAACCAACCTAATTTATACAACCCAGAAGCGATCGCAGCTTTACAGTTCTGGCAAGATTTATTACAAGACGGCTCGGCAAAACTCTCAGCTCCCGAACGGGGTTATGGGGAAGATGACTTTATTGCTGGCCGTGTGGCAATGCAAATTACTGGACCCTGGACTTATATTACCAAGTCGAAGGTTGATTATGGGGTATTTCCCATACCTGGGAATGTGGAACGTGCGACAGTAACGGGTACCGGAAATTTTTATTTGATGAAAACCACCCCAGCCAGGGAACAAGCAGCACTCAAGTTTTTGGAATATGTTTTAAGTGCAGAATTCCAAACAGAATGGAGCATTGGCACGGGTTTTTTACCAATTAATCTTAAAGCTGCCCAAAGTAAAGCATATCAAGAATTTGCTAGTAAAAAACCGGAATTAAAAGTATTTTTAGCACAAATGCCCGTAGCAAGACCTCGACCAATTATAGCTGGATATAGCCGTTTATCTGATAGTCTTGGTCGAGCCATTGAAGCGAGTTTATTAGGTGAGTCCCCCCAAAAAGCATTGAAAGCAGCTCAAGAACGGTTAGATTTAATTTGGGGGAATAATTAAGTAATAAGTAATAAGTAATAAGGTGTAGGATGTGTGATTATAGGATAATATTTGAACGTAGTAATGGGACTTATAACACAATACAGTTCAGTTAAGGAAAATAGTAGGTTGGGTAGAACGAAGTGAAACCCAACAAAGTCTTGGTAATGTTGGGTTTCGTTCCTCAACCCAACCTACACCAGTTTTAGTTTTCAGGCTTAACTGAACGGTATTGACTTTATAATATCACGCACCAATAACTGATTGTGACACGCAACTTTAGTCCTGAAGTAATAAGTAAATAGAGATTAGTCACAGAACATTAATGGAAAATAAGCCATGACTAAACTCGAATTAAAAAATCATCAAGTATGGCATAATTTGACGGAAATTTTGAAGAATTTAGATGCAAATGCACTGGTTCAAGAACATCTAAAATTATGTGATTATAAAGTATGTGGCTATTGGGATGAGGAGGATGAATATTATGAAGAGATTATTTTACCCCATACCATAGTAGCTTCCTTAGTCAGTAGTTCTATTGGCGTTACAGGTACTAAACGCTTTCTTAAATTTCAATTTAGCCTCCTAGATTCATCTCATGTTGTTGATAGTCAACTAGGTAATATAGATAGTTTTGGTACTCTTGTTCTTGTTTATGATGAAAATTTGGAATTTGTCGATGAGAATTGGGTTCTAGATGTTAATTTTCCTACTGTACAGGCAAAACGGACTTAGATGATGGTTTTCATTAACTGCGTATAACAGAGTTCAAAAAATAGCAGTAAGAATGAACTCAGATGAGCAGATTTTCGGTAAGTGAAAATTGAAAATGAAGGCTAATTTCTTGCAGTATGTCAAAATAGTTCTAGATTATTCAACTCAGGAGGTTTGATAGTGGTTATTAATCAAACCAATCCCCCCACCACTACCCCAGATGTGACAACAACTCGCTTCAGTTTAGAGGAATATCGGTCGATGGAAGAAACCGCCGAAATTCGTCACGAATACCGCAATGGAGAGATTATAACTATGCCAGGAGGGTCAGAAGCCCACAGCGCAATCGCTAGCAACCTGTTAATTTACTTGGGATTTTTGCTCAGAGATACCAACTTTCGCTTATATAACAGCGACTTGCGTGTTTGGATCCCAGAATACAAATGTGGGACTTACACTGATTTGATGGTAGTTGATGGACAACCACAATTGAACGGCGATAGAACTGATGAAATTCTCAATCCTTTAGTGATTGTTGAAGTTTTATCGCCCTCCACTGAAGCTTACGATCGAGGTGAAAAGTTTAGAAAATATCGCTCTATTCCTAGCTTTTGTGAATATTTGCTAGTTAGCCAAACTGAACCCTATATTGAACGGTACCACAAAATTGGTGACAGCAATAATCGCTGGCAATGGCAGGTTTACGATCATCTCGATCAGTTGATATTACTACACAGTCTAAACGTAGAAATTCCTCTTGCTGAAGTCTATCGCCGCATTAATTTTTTCCCTGACTCCTGATTTGATGAGCTGTAATATCATGTCCGTTTGAACACTTATCATTAAAGCTCACGCAAAGGCGCAAAGACGCAAAGAAGTTTTTATGAGGGTGCATTAGTTTTTGCACAACACACCCTATCCCATCACTCCATCACTCCCTCACTCCATCACTCTCTCACTCCTTCCCCACTCCCAACCTATCGAAAACAAAAGCATACTCAAAGGCCAATTCCTTCAAACTTTCATACCTGCCAGAAGCGCCACTATGTCCCGCACCCATATTCGTTTTCAGCAAAATAATATTGTCATCGGTTTTCATGTCCCGTAATTTCGCCGTCCATTTAGCCGGTTCCCAATACTTAACGCGGGAATCATTTAAACCAGCAGTAACCAGTATTTCTGGGTAATCCTTCGCTTCCACATTGTCATAGGGAGAATAGGACTTAATGTAGTCATAATAAACCTTGTCATTGGGATTACCCCACTCTTCCCACTCCATAACAGACAGAGGCAAGGATGTATCGAGTATAGTTGTTAACACATCCACAAAAGGCACCCGGGCAACAACCGCTCTAAACAAATCGGGACGCATATTCATTACAGATGCCATTAACAACCCACCAGCACTCCCACCGGAAATCGCCAAGCGATCGCTAGCTGTCCAACCTTGGGCAATCAAATACTCGGCACAGGTGATAAAATCTGTGAAGGTATTTTTCTTATGTAAAAATTTCCCTTCTTCATACCATTGTCGCCCCATCTCTTCCCCACCACGGACATGGGCAATGGCAAATACAACTCCCCTATCTAAAAGAGATAATATATCTGATGCAAAGGTGACTGGATAAGAATAGCCATAGGAACCATATCCCAAAATAAATAGGGGATTTGTGCCATCTTTTTTTATGTCCCGTGGATAAACAATGGAAATGGGAACTGATGTACCATCATCGGCAGTAGCCATCAACAATTCACTCCGGTATTGAGTGCGATCGTATCCACCTAAAACTTCTGTTTCCTTTTTTAACTCCCGTTGGTTGGTATCCATATCATAATCAAATATGGATGGGGGAGTAATTAAAGAAGTGTAACTAAACCGGAGAATATTAGTATTAAATTCCGCGTTTGTATCTTCATCAAAATCATAGGTAGGCTCGGGAAAAGTAATCTGATTTTCGGCACCTGTGGTCAGATTTTGTATCCTTGCTGTGGGTAATCCTCCCTTTCTTTCGTAAATTACCAAATGATTAATAAAGGCACTAACCCCTGATAATCTGACATCTTGCCGATGGGGAATCACAGTTTGCCAATTTTCTTTACCAATATTAGCAACTGGAGTTTTCATTAATTTAAAATTAATTGCGGCTTCATTGGTAACTATATAAAAATAGTCACGATGATGCTCAACATCATATAAAACTCCTATATTTCTCGGAGCAATCACCTCAAATTTGCCCAAGGGATCATCAGCCCTTAAATAGTGGACTTCTGAGGTAATACTACCGCCAACAGTCAAAAATAGATATTCTTGACTGCGGGTTTTATCCACATATAAATGATAAGCATCATCAGGTTCATGGTAAATCAATTCATCATCAGCAACATCACAACCTAAAGTATGTCTAAATAATTTGAAAGGGCGATTGGCATCATCAATTGTGGTGTAAAAAACCGTTTGATTATCATTAGCCCAAACCAATGAAAAATAAGTATCTTCAATGATATCTGCATACAACTGATGGGAATTCAAATCCAAGAAAAATAGAGTATAACGCTCGGCTCCAGTGGTATCAATTGAATATGCCATAATCTGATGGTTGGGGCTAATTGCCAACACACCTAAATCGCAGAAATCATGCCCATTTGCCAATTGATTTTGGTCTAATAAAATTTCCTCTATACCATCAAGACTGCCCCGTTTGCGGCAGTATATTGGGTAAGCTTTTCCTGCTTCTGTGCGAGAATAATAATAATAGTCATCCTTACGATATGGTACCGAGAGATCGCTTTCTTTGATGCGAGCGAGGATTTCTTCATAAAGCTGGGTTTGCAGCCCTTGAGTGTGCTGCATCATGGCATCAGTGTAGGCATTTTCTGCTTCCAGATAGGATATAACCTGGGGATTTTCTCGATCGCGCATCCAAAAGTAGTTGTCTATTCGGCGATCGCCGTGTAACTCTAAAATCTGGGGCTGTTTTTTTGCCACAGGAGGAACCATATTAGTTTGCAGATGACTATCTGTGTTCATATTTCTTAACTTTGCTTCGACCTAAGTTATGAGGATGAATGGGAACTTGTGGAGATAATCTTGGGTTTTATTTTCAAATTACACAAGGCAATGGCTGGAATTACTCCCAAAATCACTGCTGTAAATCCTTGTCCACTTAAATACAATATCTGAGTGCGGTTGATTTCTGGAATAAACTCTTGCAAAAGTGAAAGTAACCACATAAAAATGCTGATGGTAAAAAATATCCCAGAAGGTAAAAAAGTCCACCACCAAGCACCGATTACCCGTTGTCTGATTACTAGCCACTGCAAGAGTCCCAGCCAAATCGCAGCCACATTATAGGCAATGGTAGACAAAATGCTAAATCCTAGCACCCGCTCGGCAGGCAAAGATTGCAATACAGTGGGGGAAAGAATATAGTTCTTCCAGGCTTCGGCAACATTCAGGAAAATTAACCAGCCCATACTAGTGGCTATTGTCCACCACCAGAAGGACAAATAACGCCTGATTAATAATCCCTGAAACAGAGCAAAAATGATGGCAAATAAACCTGTGCTAAAGTTCGTGGTTAGGTAAGACAAAATTTGTGGTTGTGAAGCAAAAGCAAGGGGTAAAATGCCTTGCAGATTTCTTTCTAAGAAAATACTGGCAATTCCCCCCAAAACCCATCCCACAAGGGTAGCCAGGGTAAATTGGGCAAAAAACCACCGTCTGTGCGATCGCGGAATTAAAAGTAAGGACCTTTTACCTGTTTTGGTTCGATTAGACACTGCATCAGCAGGATAGTTAGAATCATTTTCCATAGAATCAAGCAGTTATCAATCATTAATTATCAGTTACTCAGTTATCACACTCATCGTAATCCCGGGATGATAAGCTAAAGATTGGCATAAATATAGTGATTTAGATAGGATGTAGTATTCAATGGGTGTCTCCTCAAGCGATCCTCTTTTACTCAGAGCAGCCCGTGGTGAAGCCGTAGATCGTCCTCCCGTATGGATGATGCGGCAAGCAGGACGGTACATGAAAGCTTACCGAGATTTACGAGAAAAGTATCCTTCTTTTCGCGATCGCTCGGAAATACCCGAAGTAGCGATTGAAGTTTCCTTACAGCCTTGGAAGGCTTTTCAACCAGATGGTGTAATTTTATTCTCCGATATTGTCACACCACTGCCAGGAATCGGCATTGAAATGGATGTTGCGGAAGGTAAAGGACCAATCATTGCTTCTCCCATCCGTACCCAAAAGCAAGTGGATAATTTGCGTCCCCTAGAACCAGAAGAGTCTTTGCCATTCATTAAAACCATTTTGCAGTCATTGCGCCAAGAAATTGGCAATAAGTCTACCATGTTAGGTTTTGTGGGTGCGCCCTGGACTTTAGCTGCCTATGTGGTGGAAGGTAAGGGATCTAAAACTTACTCCATTATCAAAAATATGGCGTTTTCCGATCCAACAATGTTACACCAATTTCTAGGTAAACTTGCAGATTCCATCGCCACCTATGTGCGCTACCAAATTGATTGTGGCGCTCAAGTAGTACAAATGTTTGATTCTTGGGCAGGGGAATTAAGTCCCCAAGATTATGAAACTTTTGCCCTACCATACCAAAAACGGGTTTTCCAGCAAGTCAAACAAACTCACCCCGACACACCCCTAATTTTATTGGTTAGCGGTAGTGCTGGTTTACTCGAAAGAATGGCTTTATCCGGTGCAGATATTATCAATGTTGATTGGACTGTAGATATGGCGGATGCACGGGTAAGATTGGGCAAAGACATGAAAGTCCAAGGTAATCTCGATCCAGGGGTACTATTTGGTTCCCACGAATTTATCCGCGATCGCATCTACGATACTGTGCGTAAAGCCGGTAATAAAGGTCACATTCTTAACCTCGGTCACGGTGTTCTACCCAGCACCCCGGAGGAAAATGTGAAATTCTTCTTTGAAACAGCCAAGCAACTCAGTGTAACTGCTGCTGTGTGAAACATCTGTTGTTAGTTGTTGGTCATTAGTTATTGGATTATCCGTTATCCGTTGCCTATTTTGGATTTTGCGGAAATTTGTGGGGAAGTTTTCCCTGTTGTAACAAACAATTGATCCCCTAAAACTAGGAAAACCGAAGTTTATTCTTTGGTCATCAACCCTAAATACTAAACTAATAACTAATCACTAATAACTAACCAATGACTCAAAAACGGATTTTGCTGACTGGTGCTAGTGGGTGTATCGGTCATTACCTGAGTGAAACTTTAATTCAGGATACAAATTATGAAATCTATTTACTAGTCAGAAATCCCCAAAAATTACAAGTAAATACCCAAGCACGTTCTGGTGTCCATGTTTTGCCAGGTGATATGGCAGACATTGACCAACTTGCGGATTTGTTAAAAACCATAGATATAGCTGTTTTAACTGCAACAGTTTGGGGTGGTGAAAATACTTATGACATTAACGTCAATAAGACCCTAGAATTGATGGATTTGCTGGATGTAGATAAGTGCGAACAGGTAATATACTTTTCTACTGCTAGTGTATTAGGGCGTGACAATCAGCCAATTCCAGAAGCAGGGGAACTAGGCACAGATTATATTAGTTCCAAATACGATTGTTTGCATAAAATAGATCAATTAGCGATCGCTTCTAAAGTTACCACGGTTTACCCTACTTTAGTATTAGGTGGCGATGGCAAAAAACCTTACTCCCACCTAACAACAGGTATTCCAGAAGTTGCCAAATATATCAATATCATTCGATTCTTACAAGCAGACGGTAGCTTCCACTTCATCCACGGTAAAGATATTGCTGCTGTGGTGAAATACTTGATCGAAAATCCAGATGCAATTCAAGATGCAAGGAAATTTGTTTTAGGACAAAACCCCTTAACCGCTAACCAAGCAGTGGAGGCGGTATGTAACTATCTAGGTAAAAAAATTTACTTTCGTATCCCCCTGTCATTATCATTGGCAAATATTATTATCGCTGTATTTCGCATTCAAATGGCAGCTTGGGATCGCTTCTGCATGAACTATCGCCACTTTACTTATAATCGCTTTATTAACCCTAGCAGTTTTGGCTTACCTAACTACTGCGCCACCATGGAAGATGTATTGAAAATTAGTGGTGTGGAACCTGGAATGTGAACTACCCACGCTAGTCAATAAGAAACGTATCCGTGAGTCATCCAGTTGAAATAAGATCCCCGACTTTTTTAAAAAAGTCGGGGA
>JASJCX010000009.1 GCA_030065255.1 Calothrix sp. MO_167.B42
ATTGGCTCGACGGAAGCTTATAGCGGTAAATCAGCTACCGTATTAGGCCTATCTCATCTGTTGCAAGAGAAACAAATCGATATTGGTTATGGTAAACCCCTAGGAACTTGCCTAAATGCCACAGATGGAAGTGTGGATGAAGATGTTGAATTCATCACAAACAGTCTGGAGCTACCTCCCACAAGGATTGCACCAACTGTACTAGCTTTGGATGGAACAACCGTAGAAAAACGCTTAAAAAATGAAGACCAAACAGATTATCAACAAGCTTTAGCACAACAGTATTTAGACAAACCATTAGGTGAGTTGGTATTGCTCGAAGGCCCTGGTAATTTATCAGAAGGTTGCTTGTTTGACATGTCTTTGTTGCAAGTTGCCCAAGTAATTGATGCTACAGTCGTTCTGGTAACCCGCTATCAATCCTTAGCTTCGGTGGAGGCACTTTTAGCTTCCAAACAGCTTTTGGGGGAACGTTTGATAGGCGTAGTGATTAATGATGTACCAGAAAAACAATTGCCCCTAGTAGAAAATACCATGGGCCCTTTTTTGTCACAGCAGGGTATTCCTTTACTAGGGGTATTGCCACAAAGCGACTTGCTACGTAGCGTTAGCGTTCGCGAGCTAGTACACCAACTAAAAGCCGATATTCTTTGCTGTGGCGATCGCTTAGATTTAATGGTCGAAAGCTTGGCAATTGGGGCCATGAACGTCAATTCAGCAGTCAAGTATTTTCGCAAACGTCGCAATATGGCGGTAGTTACAGGGGGCGATCGCGTGGAAATTCAGCAAGCTGCCTTGGAAACTTCTACCCAATGTCTGATTCTCACAGGAAAACTGCCACCTCCACAATTTATCCTCAGTCGTGCACAAGAGTTGGAAATCCCAATTTTATCAGTAGATTTGGATACTCTTACTACTGTGGAAATTGTGGATCATACTTTTGGTCAAGTGCGAGTCCATGAACCAATCAAAGTTCACTTTATTCGCCATCTCATGGCTCAACACTTTGATGTCGATCGCTTGCTGGACATTCTAGGTTTGAACCCAGCAGCAGCTTTACCGTAAGGATTTAAGATGAAATAAAATACCAAACCTCACCCTATCCTGACGAACATCCCTCTCCTTAATAGGTCGAGGGAAAGATTTTTGCACCGCAAAAAGCGAGGGTGAGGTTAAATTGTGAAGAAAGCATATTATTTAATCTATCTAAGGGGCAACAGATCCCCGACTTCTTAAACTCGACTTTAGCCATTTACACGTTTACAAAATTTCAGCAGCATTAGGGTTTCACGCAATTGTCAGGGGGTAAAACCGGATTAGGGATTTTAGGAACTCCGGTTTTCATAAAAATTCTTGACCTAAAAGGGTTTGGGGATTTGACCCCTACATTACTCACACTCGGCAGTGCGATCGCTAGAAGGAGAAATGACTTTAGGTAATTAAAAACAGGACGCGAGCAGTTGAATCAACTGCTCGCGTTGTGCATCAAGGAATAAAACCGGAGTGGGGTTTAGGGCAGGTCGGGGAAACAGTCGAGAACGCCAAAGGGAGGTGCGAACCCTTGAGAGCAAATCGGCAAAAGTAAGCTCTGCCTTTGTATACCAGGCGGTAGTACGGGGAGAAAGAGGTTGGAGAGCATGGAGGCGATAGGCAATCAAGCAGATTAAGGAAAACAATGCCAGTAGCACAGGTGTAGTGCGAGTGGTAGCAGCTTTAGACCACTGACGTTGGGATTGAATACCCAAATGAGCACGAGCTTCTTCAAAAGTGACTTCCAAGCTCCAACGAGAAACATAGAGTTCGACAATTTCAGTGGCAGTAAGGATGAGGCTAGTAGAGAACAAAGGGGTGGGTGGATACTGCCCGGTAGGATCAATCACTAATACCCAGCGCAAAGGCAAAGGGGGATAACCATCAACATCCCAAACAGCCGTACCAGTAACCAACTGCCGCAGAGCATGAGTACCACCATACCAGTTGAGAATGTGAAACTTTCCAGACTCGAAGCAGAGGTTATCCAGGTGTTGCTGCATTGATGGCAAGCGTACTCCTTTAGTGCGGCGACGACCTGGATAGGACTTGGGCATTGTTGGCGCGAAGTCGTACAGATTGGCTTTCCACGGCAAGCGCGACACCAAAGTAACCCCTTGATGACGGCAAGCCCAACCAAATTAGCCTCCGTCCCCAACACATACCCAATGACGTTTTAACCACCGATTTACAATCCGCATCATAGTGATTGCCCAGTCTAGGCTGCTTTTGTAGATTCTATTCCCCCTTGGTGTGCTAATCGAAGGTACCATCACACTCAAAAATGGTAGTCCCCAAACTCGACTGCTCCACGGCAAAGAAACTAACACTTGCATCACTTGCCAACGCACTCCACTACTTTTTACTGTGTGTTTCTGACTTGATTTTACTGAATCACGATAGATACCTAATCCCCAGATTCGCTTACCCCACCGACGCTCCAGGGTTTCATCAATTCCAATAATCACCGTATCCTTGCCCAGCAAAAATCCTACTATCATCCCCAATAGAATCTGTGCTGCGGCTAAACCACTCCATCCCACACGGCTCAACATCCGGTAATACTTGCAGTAGTTTTTTTCTTGTCCTAATCCCATCACTTGCAGCACTCGACTTACCGTGCGCTTGCCTTGACACAGTATTGCTCCTACCAACATTACTTGTGCCTTGTGCCAAGTTCGTTGTTGCACAAATAATACTCGAAACTCACATAACACTTGTGTTATTTCATTTGCTAGACTCAACATCAGTTTCATTTAAAACTACAATGGAGCCAAGCTTACCCTTTTGGTTTGACTTGACTCCATTTTTTTTACATTTTGTTTTGTTACTCTTACCTGTGTGCCCAAATGGCTAAAGTCGAGTTAAAGAAGTCGGGGATCTAACGGTTATGGGTGCCGTACCCCTACCCACCTGTGCCATTATTTTTTCAAAATGGTATAAGTTTTAAAAACAATTAATTTTTATTTGCACATAAATATCTTTTTAGCTGCCCTCAATCTGCTAAAATAGCTTGGTTGTTTCATGTGATTTCAACCATCTTTGAGCCAGTCACTAGACCTAATTAGCAACATCGACACATTAGCCCAAGAACTGGCAACAATCCAGCAAACAGGTTCTAAACGAATCGCCATGCTGGGTTCCCGTCATGTTCCCATCACCCACCAGAATCTCATTGAGATGATGACCTATGCCTTGGTGCTATTGGGGAATCAGATCATCACTTCAGGTGCTACTGGTACTAATGCAGCTGCGATCAAAGGAGCAATGCGTGGCGATCCGAATATGCTGACGGTGATTTTACCCCAAAGCTTGGAACGTCAACCCAATGAATCCCGACAGCAGCTTGAGCAAGTAATGCATTTAGTAGAAAATCCTAGTAACGATCATATGTCCCTGGCAGAAGCTAGTTATTTGTGTAACAAGGAAATTGTTTCCCGTTGTCAGCAATTAATTTGCTTTGCCTTTCACGACAGTCGTACTCTGCTGCAAACTTGTAGTGATGCAGAAGAGCAAAGAAAATTAGTTACTTTGTTCTATTTTGACTAATGCATCAGCCAATTGAATAATTTCAATTTTGGCTGTTCTTAAATGCTTTGGCCACTAAAAAGCTAGCAAGTAGCTGGCTAATAGTTGTGAAAGTTTGACTCCTCACTCTCTATGATTATTTCATGTCCTTGACCGTACCCGCAATCTTAATTTACTGTATTGCTGCTGCTGCCGTACTAATTTATCTGCCCTTCTTGGTAGTAGGATATGCCCGTGCCCTTGTAGGATATGATAAGTCTGCTCCTCGGGCAATGTTTGACAAGCTACCTGGTTATGCCCAAAGAGCGACTTGGGCGCATCAAAACTCCTTTGAAGTGTTTATGATTTTTGCCGCAGCAGCCCTGGCAGCATACGTTACAGGGGTAGATACTTTCTTAGGAATGTTGGCAGCATTAGCTTTTGTGATTGCCCGTCTTTTTTACTCTATTTTTTATATTTTGAATATACCAATCCTACGTTCTCTCATGTTTGGGATTGGTTCTTTAAGTACTACAACCCTATTTGTGTTGAGTATAATAAAAGTCACTCACTAATGCGATCGCAGTGATTTACTATCACTATAAAGTTAGTGATTATACTCTAAGCACCCAATCTTGTATCCAGAATTTACTATGGCTTCTACCTATTCATTTGACGTTGTAAGTGACTTTGATAGACAGGAATTAGTAAATGCTGTCGATCAAACTGTCCGAGATATCAAAAGCCGCTACGATCTTAAAGACACTAAAACCACAGTGGAATTAGGCGAACAAACTATTACCATCAATACCGATAGTGAGTTTACCCTAGATGCAGTACAAAAATTACTGCGAGAGAAAGCCGCTAAACGCCAGCTATCCCAGAAAATCTTTGAACTAGGAAAAATAGAATCTGCTAGTGGTAGTCGAGTTCGCCAAGAAATTACTCTCAAGAAGGGTATTAGCCAAGAAATTGCTAAACAAATTTCTAAGTTAATCCGCGATGAGTTTAAAAAGATACAAGCTTCAATTCAGGGTGATGTTGTCCGCATCAGTGCTAAAAACAAAGATGATTTGCAAATGGTAATCCAGCGTTTGAAGCAAGAAGAATTACCCATTGACTTGCAGTTTACTAATTATCGTTGATTCCTGACTGGAAAATAGGGCTAAAAACAAGAACCCCGGCTCTTAACTAAAGTCGGGGTTTGCTGTGTAGACAATGATAATCATGATGCAATAAAACTTCCCATGTCATGCTCTAATATTATGACTTCAAAGCCATATGGATTCAAGTCCATTTTAAATCGTAAAGTTACATATCTAGCACCATTACATCGAGTATCTTTACGGTTTACTCTAATACAGAATAATCCCCATCTTTACTAGGTGCAGTTGTTGGATGAAACTCACCCTCTCGCCAACTATCAGCCATATCCTTAATAAAACTAGCCATGGGTATGGCCAACAACAAACCTAAAACACCTGCTAATTTGATTCCCAGTAATAAAGAAATTACAACCCACACAGGATTTAAACCAGTTAAACTACCCAATAAACGAGGAGCGATAAAATTCGCATTTACTTGATCTATTGCGATAGAAACGGTTAAAACTTCCACTCCCAACCAAAAGTTTTTTAATCCAATCAACAAGCTGACAATAGTAATACCAATTCCTGTACCAAAGGGGAACAAAGCACAAAAACCGATGGCCAATCCAAAAAGCAAAGCTAGTGGTACTTTCAATCCCACAAAAATCAAGATCAACACCACAGATAAAACTGCACCTACTGTTGCTTGACCGATAAAATAATTCTGGAAGTCCTCTCGTAAGGATTGTCTAATTTTGATAGCTATATGCTGTGGTAACCATTGAAATAATCCATCCCATAAACTTTGTCCATTTAATACCATATATATGGTTAATACTACTGTCAGTAATACATTCACAAATGTACCAATTGTATCTACTGCTAGGCTGACAATTTTACCTGTAAAACTTTGCAGTTGATTGGATAACTTGTCTAAAATTTGGGTGGGTAGACTACTTAAATTAGCAGGGAGGGGCTGGGTTGTCGCCCAATTTTGTAAGGCTTGTAGTTGTTGGGTACCAGAATCAATCCAAACTGGCAAAATATCAACTAATTCGTCTATTTGTTTTAAAATTAGAGGAACTAAGGTAAAAGCTAAAGCAACTACCAGTACTACTGCTAAGAGTAAAGCTCCACCAATGGCTAAGTAGCGATTTGCTCCCTGTTTCTGAAAGAATTTAATCGGATAATCTAAGACGAAAGCTAAAATAATTGCAGCCACAACAATACTTACTAATGGTTGAAAATAATCCACAACCTGAAGCAATACCCAACCATTAAGAATTGTCAGGGGAAATGCTAAAGCTATAGTTAACCATTGGGGTAATTTATTGGTTGATGGCATGGCTTGGCAAGTCTGTTATGGTTTTTTGGTAATTTAGATATTAGACTTGTGCAACAGCATATCCCTATTTGCACAGGATTGATGAGGAAAAATTAAAGCAATTTAAAAAATAAAGGTAACGTACAAGTAAACTATATAGGGTAAGTGGGTAGGCATAATTAAATGTAAAGCTGAACCTCACCCCCAGCCCCTCTCCTTACTAAGGAGAGGGGTGTCCACCACCGACGGGGTGAGGTGACGACAATATGGTAAGTCTCACAAGCGGATTTGATATAACCTCAGGCGGAGTGAGGTTTTATATTTAATTTGACAATCCAAAATCCAAAATCTAAAATCTAAAATCCAAAATCAAGTGACTGATTGGTTTTATTCTTACCCTAGCCTTTATCCCGGTATTCTGCTCAAACGCTACAAGCGTTTCCTGGCTGATGTGGAAATGGTTTCTGGGGAAGTAGTTACAGCACATTGTCCCAATACTGGACCAATGACAGGGGTTTGTACTCCTGGTAGTCCAGTACAACTTTCTTTGAGTAATAATCCTCAACGTAAATTACCCTACACTTTAGAATTAATTCAGGTTAATGATAATCAAGAGCCGACTTGGGTAGGGGTGAACACAGCTTTACCAAATAAGGTAGTAAAATCCGCACTAGAGCAGTATTTGTTTCCAAAATTGGGAAACTATGGCCAAATTAAAAGTGAGGTAGTTTACGGAGAAGATAGAAAAAGTAGGGTGGATTTTTGCTTGTATCCCCCTGAAGATGAAATCCCTCATTCTGCATTAGAAAATCGAAAAATTTATTTGGAGGTAAAAAATACAACCTATTGCCATGGGAAATTAGCCCTATTCCCCGATACGGAAACTACGAGGGGACAGAAGCATTTAAGGGAATTAATGGCGTTGCTACCTACTAGTAGGGCAGTGATGTTTTACTTTATTAACCGTGGTGATTGTACGGAATTTGCCCCGGGAGATAGTACCGATCCCTTATATGGTAAATTATTAAGGGAAGCGATCGCCCTTGGTTTAGAAGTATTACCCTGTCGCTTTCACGTTTCTCCCATGGGAATTAGTTACTTGGGATTAGCACCACTGAGATTAAAATAGTAAATTATATAACATTAACTAACAAAATGCCTATGCCTTTTCTGAGACAACAGGCAGAGCGATCGCAAACTCTGTACCCTTACCTATAACCGAATTACAGCTCAATTGACCGCCATGTTTTTCTTCAATAATTTGTTTGGCGATCGCTAGACCTAAACCCGTACCTTTACCTACGGCTTTGGTAGTAAATAAATGGTCAAATATTTTGTTTTTAACTTCCTCACCCATCCCTTTGCCATTATCAGCAATTAATATTTTCACATTGCTATTTTCTACCAAAGTTGTAATCTTAATTCTATTGGGATTGGCTTGAATTTCCTCAAAACTACGCCCTCTATTTGAATCATCTAAAGCATCAATGGCATTTGCCAAGATATTCATAAATACCTGATTTAATTGTCCGGGAAAACACTCAATTTTTGGTAAATCTCCGTAATTTGTCACTACTTCTATGGCGGGACGGGACTCGTTTGCCTTCAGACGATGCTTGAGAATTAAAATAGTACTATCGAGTCCTTCATGAATGTTGAATTGTACTTTGTAATCCTTGTCGGCACGGGAGAAAGTTCTTAAACTGGTACTGATATTTTTTAGTCTGTCACAGGCGATGACCATTGAGTCAATCATCTTGGGTAAATCTTCTAGGGTATAATCCAGATCGATTGATTCAGCATGGTCGATAATTTCTTCATCTGCTTCGGGAAAAGTTTCTTGATATAGTTGCAGGTGTTCAGTAATATCAGCAAGACTGGGTTTAGTTTGTTTGAGGGTAGCAGAAATAAACCCTAAGGGATTATTCATTTCATGGGCAACTCCAGCAACTAAATTACCTAATGCAGACATTTTTTCATTTTGGACAATTTGTAATTGAGCCTGTTGTAAATCTTGTAGTGCTTGTTGGGATTTTTGGTAAAGTTGGGCATTTTCTAAAGATATTGTCACTTGAGAGGAAAGTACATTAATTACTTGTAGGCGTTCTGGAGTAAATACCCGACAAGTTATTTGATTCTCCAGATATAAAATAGCTAATAGTTTTCCCTGGTTAATAATTGGTATGCATAATACACTTTTGGGTTTATATTTAAGCATATATTCGCTAATTAACCCAGAAATATCTGTTCGACAATTATTGATGACAACAGTTTCCCAGGTATTTTTGACATAATTAATTATCTGTTTTGGTATATGTGTACAAGTATCAATTGGTTCTGACATCAAGTGACTTTGGACTTCATCTACTTGTTTGTCCCCTTGATTGAGCAAGTTAATTACTCTTACTTGCCAAGTATTATCTTCCTGGGGAAGAATTAAGGCGGATTTTTCTGCTCCAGAATTTTCTAAGATAATTTTGGTTAAATTAGTAATTAATTCATCTAATTTAATACTTTTGGAAATAGCTTGCACAGCTTTGAAGGCAGAAGTTAAATCCAGAAGATTGGAAATACTACTACTACTGGTACCAGAAACAGAATTATGTATCGATTGGGAAATGGAACTATGGGTAATAGTCGCAATATGTTCTAAAGTATTGAGGTTGGATTGTTGTTCTTGCAGAATGGGTTTGAGTAGTTGGGGATAGCGTTCTTCTAAGTCGTTGGTTTTGGCTTTTGCTCCCCATTTAGCATAACAGTAGTATGCTTCTTGCATATAACCTGCGGCGACTTTTTCTTTGTTCCAATTCAGGTAAAATTTGGCAGCAAGTTCGTTAGCCAGGGCTGCTTCATAGCCATAATTATGAGCTTTGGCTGCGGCTATGGCTTGTTCATATAAATCTATGGCTTCTGTTTTTTGTCCATTGAGTCGCGCTTTTTCTGCTTGTATGATTAGACATTTATGCAGAACATTTTCTGGACAAGCAGTTTGCCAATTATTTAACTTTTCTTCTAGGGGAATGAGTGCTGCTAAATGTAGTTGACGTTCTGTTTCTTCTTGGGCAATTTCAGCTAAAGATAAATGCATTAGTGCCACATAAAATACACTGGAGGGAACTTTAGTATGGGTAGCAACGGTATTTTCAATTATGCTTAATTGGGGAATTAAGTTTGGGTATGCGGCTTGATTTTCAAATAAATAGGCGTGACGAATTTTGACCGAATATAACCAAACTAGATGATAAGGAGTATTAGCGTATTTTTGTAAATACTCAGATTCACTAAAACTATCGTCATCAAAAGTAAAGAAGTTTTTGGTTAAACCCAGGAGATGGCGAATTGGTTGAATCACTCCAGCGATTAAAGCATCTAGGTTTTCTAGACTTTTAATCTGACGGAGAAAATCACCATGGTTTTGAGCGATGGTATATAGTTCATTTAAATTTTTACCATAGGTGAGGCGATCTGAACCACTGAGCATCATCATAAAGCCAACTGTGAGCCAATTACCTGCTTCCATGCCATATCTATAGGCATTTTCGTAGTAAATATCTGCTTGTGCTATGGGACGACTCCAGCTATGTACGTCCGCAGCAAATAGAAAATTTGTCATTCCCCGGACATCAGCATTATCAAACTGCTCGCAAAGCTGTACAGCCATGTCTCCAAATTGATAAGCCATAGTAAATTTCTTTAGCATGATATTAGCAATTAAGCCATAGCCAGCATAACCAAAGGGAGACATATCGCTGTTACCATACTCCAAAGATAAAGTGGTCACTTTGCCAATAGCTAGCAGTGCTAAAATTGGTTGACCATCCAGCCAGGCAGCATAGAAGAGAATTTGTAAAATTCGCAACATTTCTGCAATGCTGTCATCTGCCATTTTGGGTAAATCAAGAATAGATTCAACAGTCTGCTGCTCTAAAAACTTGTTGACTTTAGCAATTTCTTCATCTAAGCCAGTTTGGATTAATTCTTGCTCCCTTGGCATTTCCCAGCCCAGCAATTGTAAACTTTGGCCTATAATAGCCATCGCTTCAGCATTTCTTCCTTGCAGCTGATATTGAGTCACCTGCACCCGATAAATCACGGCTTTATCCAAGGGTGTTTGAGCATTAGTAAGTGCTGCCTGATATAGAGCTTGTGCTTGGTCAAAATTACCGCACAAATATGCTGATTCTGAGCCATAACGGTGCAGATTATAGATTAATTCATAGTCAGTTTGCCAAGTATTTGCAGATAATAAATCAATGCCAACCATGCAATAATTCTCAGCCGCTTGATAAGCAGCCGAGAGTTTCGCCTTTTTTGCAGCTTGTAAGTTTAAGCGAGCTAGTTGTTGTTTTTCCCCTGGAGAATAAATACCAGCTTGTCCCAGATTCAATTGATTTACTAGGTCAAAAATCCGTTCTAATTGTTCCTGTTGAGATAATCCTTGTAATAATAATTGACCAATTCTCAGATGTGTTGCTTGTTTGTATAGTTCTGGAATTAGAGAATAGGCGGCTTGTTGCACTCGGTCATGTAAAAATTTGTAATTAACAACTAGGGAAATTTTTTCTCGATTAGTTTGCTGTTCTTGGTCAATATAAAACTTATAAACTTCATCTTTTGGTATTATAAAACCTTCCTGTAATGCTTTCCATAAACTAGTAGCGGTTTCCATTTCTGATTGTTGAGAAACTATTGCTAGTGTTTCTAAATCAAATTGATTCCCAATGCAAGCAGCCAATTTCAACAGATTCTGGGTTGTTTTTGGTAACTTCTGTAACTGCAATGCCATAAATTCCACGACATCATCAGTTAATGCAGTTTCTCTGACTTTGGTAATATTACATTGCCAATAACCAGCATCTAAATTAAAGGTAATTAGCCCATCTTCATGTAAAGCCTTAATAAATTGGGTAGTAAAAAATGGATTTCCTTGGGTTTTTTGATAAATTAACTGCGTTAATGGTTGGGCTACTTCGGCGGTACAAGTTAGGGTATCTGCTACTAACTGATTCAAGCTATTTTGAGTTAATGGTTGTAAAGTTATCGTATTAATTACTGCACCAGCTTTATTCGCATTATCCAAAGTTGTCATTAAAGGATGGGCAGGGAAAACTTCATTATCCCGATAGGCACCAATTAATAATAAGTAACCACTGTTAGACTCATCCATCAATAATTGTATGAGTTGCAAAGAAGCAGAATCTGCCCATTGTAAATCATCTAAAAATATGACTAAAGGATGTTCTTTGTCTTGAAAAATTTGAATAAATTTTTGAAATAATAAATTAAAGCGATTTTGGGCTGCACTTCCCGATAATTCTGGTACTGGTGGTTGCTGACCAATAATTCTTGATAATTCCGGGATTACTTCCACAATTACTTGGGCACTATCTCCCAATACAGCCATAATTTTCTCTTTCCATGCTTTAATTATCTGGTAATTTTCTGTGCATAATTGCTCCATCAAATCCCGGAAAGCTTGGACAAATGCCGAAAAAGGAATATTCCGATTAAATTGGTCGAACTTTCCTTTGAGAAAATATCCTCTTTGTTTAACTATGGGCTTGTGAACTTCATTCACCACCGTCGTTTTGCCAATTCCCGACAATCCAGCAACTAAGATTAATTCATTATTCCCTTGGGAAACCCTCTCAAATGCTGCGAGTAATTCCTCAACTTCCTTCTGTCTACCGTATAATTTTTCGGGAATAATAAATCTATCACAAATATCCCGTTGACCAATGGGAAAATTTTCCACCTTTCCCGTTTCTTTAATTTGATCTAAACATTTTTCTAAATCATTCTTTAAACCCAATGCACTTTGATATCTATCTTCGGCATTTTTTGCCATTAATTTGATGATAATCTCACAAATCACCGATGGAATTCCTTGATGATTAATCACCTCTGGCTGTTTAGCAATATGACAATGGAGCAACTCCATGGGATCGTTAGAAATAAATGGTAATTCTCCGGTTAATAATTGATAGAAAGTTACACCTAAAGAATAAAAATCACTGCGGTAGTCAATACCACGATTCATTCTTCCTGTTTGCTCCGGAGAAATATAAGCCAGAGTTCCTTCTAAAACATGGGGATTTTTAATTGATTGGGTTTCTTTCGGAAGTAGGGAAGCAATACTAAAGTCGATTAATTTTATTTGTTTTGTTTCTGGATGAATGAGAATATTGGCGGGTTTAATATCTTTGTGAATTACGCGATTTTGATAGAGACTGTGAAGAATATCCGTCAGCTGTAGCCCTATAGCCAGAAATTCTCTTATATTGATGGCATGGGCTTGCATATATTCCCGCAGAGAAATACCACCAAAATCTTCCATCACCAGGGCATAACTGTTACCATAGGTCTCTAAGTTATAGGTCTGGATAATACCGGGAAGATTTAGAGTTTTAGCGATCGCATACTGGTTGCGAAATTGTAATAATTCGTTAAAACTAGGATACTCCTGGTTGAGCAGTTTAATCACCACTGGTTGTTGGTCCCAAGAGCGAACAGCGCGGTAAACTACTGTTCTCGAACCAGCATATAGTTGTTCTGTCAAACTATACCCGGTAATTTTTCCACTTGTGCCAACAACCATATTACTAAATCCCCTTATTTGCATTATGGATTTAGTTTTCCCAAATTATTGAGAAAATATAAGATTTATCGCAACTGTAACAATCAGAATTATTCTAGATAGGCTGTATCTGTCATAAAGTTTATTGCAGACACACTTGCTACTAATATTTTCCCATGATTTGCCTGATTTTTTTACCGAAGATGAAAAGGATACAAGCCCTTAAACTTACAGCACTTCTCAGTTGAATTAAGTACAAAACTACATAGTAAAAATCATGCTAGAATCGGTATAAATGCCAATATAAATGTACTTCATAAAAATGAGATATGCTGTATTCGTGGAAAAATTAGAAATAATTGTGCCCGAATGCATAAGCATTAATGTGCAATCATTCATAATTTCAAGCCCCTGACTTCAGTCCTTGTCATTACCAACATATTGAACACCATCAAATCGTTACAACCTTTATCCCGCCTGGGATTGAAAATCCCACCTCTCATAGCACCAAACTAGACAAGCATTCTAGTCTACTTAAGTAGACTTTGTTTATGAGCCTGGGAATTAATTCCCTCCAGGTCAATCTTTTTAGACAGACTTTTTGCTAATATCTAAAGACAAGATCGCTGAAAAACGAATTTAAGTATGAGCAAAGGCACGCTGTTTGATAAAGTTTGGGATTTACATACTGTTGGTACACTTCCTTCAGGACAAACGCAACTATTCATCGGATTACATCTGATTCATGAGGTAACTAGTCCCCAAGCCTTTGCAATGCTGCAAGAACGTGGTCTGGGGGTATTATTCCCAGAGCGTACCGTAGCTACCGTGGATCATATTGTGCCCACAACTAATCAAGCTCGCCCCTTTGCTGATACCTTGGCAGAAGAAATGATGCAGGCACTAGAGCAAAGCTGTCAAGAAAATGGTATAACTTTCCACAATATTGGTTCTGGAAACCAAGGTATTGTCCATGTCATCGCTCCAGAACAGGGACTAACCCAACCAGGAATGACCATTGCTTGTGGTGATAGTCACACCTCTACCCACGGGGCATTTGGGGCGATCGCTTTTGGGATTGGTACCAGTCAAGTCCGGGATGTTCTTGCCTCCCAAACCCTTGCTCTATCTAAGTTAAAGGTTCGCAAAATTGAAGTGAATGGTACCTTACAACCAGGGGTTTATGCCAAAGATGTAGTACTCCACATTATCCGTACCCTTGGTGTTAAGGGTGGCGTGGGTTATGCCTATGAATACGCAGGTACGACCTTTGAGCAAATGACCATGGAAGAGAGGATGACTGTTTGCAATATGGCAATTGAAGGGGGTGCCCGTTGCGGCTACGTCAATCCCGATCGCATCACCTATGAATACCTCAAAGGTAGGGATTTTTCTCCCAAAGGTGCAGATTGGGACAAAGCAGTTGCTTGGTGGGAATCCATCCGTAGTAATATTGATGCTGAATATGATGATGTAGTAGTATTTGATGCTGCGGAAATTCCCCCCACCGTTACCTGGGGAATTACCCCTGGACAAGGGATGGGAGTTGATCAGTTAGTACCCACCCCGGCAGAACTCCAGGAAGAAGACCATTTCATTGCTCAAGAAGCTTACAACTACATGGATCTTGCTCCGGGTAAACCTATCCAGGGAACCAAAATTGATGTCTGCTTTATTGGTAGCTGTACCAATGGGAGAATCAGTGATTTACGGGAAGCGGCGAAAGTCGCAAAAGGACAACGTGTTGCCCAAGGAGTTAAAGCCTTCGTAGTTCCTGGTTCCGAACGGGTGAAACAGGAAGCGGAAGCGGAAGGGCTAGATAAAATCTTTGCCGCAGCTGGATTTGAATGGCGCGAGCCGGGATGTTCCATGTGTTTGGCAATGAATCCCGATAAATTACAAGGTAAGCAAATTAGTGCTTCATCCTCCAACCGTAACTTTAAAGGTAGACAGGGTTCTGCTTCTGGACGTACTTTACTGATGAGTCCAGCAATGGTTGTAGCTGCGGCTGTTAAAGGAGAAGTTTTTGATGTGCGTCAGCTGTTGAATTAAGAATAAATAATAAGGCATTGCTGAATCTAGGTTATGAATTTATCTCACGCTCCAGGCGCAAAGACGCAGAGACAAGGAGTTTAAGTACATCATTGTCTTAGTTTCATACTTCAAATCAGCAATGCCCAAAATCTAAAATCTAAAATCTAAAATCTAAAATCTAAAATCCAAAGATTCCCCATGAATAGTGAAGTTAAGGCTGTTTCCGGACGAGGTATTCCCCTAGTAGGTAACGACATTGATACTGATCGCATTATTCCCGCTCGTTTTTTGCGCTGTGTTACCTTTGATGGCTTAGGAGAAAATGCCTTTGCTGATGATAGAACAGCATTAGCAGGTAAGCATCCCTTCGATCAACCCCAATATCAAGGTGCCAAAATTTTAGTGGTTAACCGCAACTTTGGCTGTGGCTCCTCCAGGGAACACGCACCCCAAGCGATCGCTAAATGGGGAATTCAAGCATTAATTGGCGAAAGCTTTGCCGAAATATTTTTTGGCAACTGTGTGGCGATCGGTATTCCGTGCCTTACTGCGGATACCGGAACTGTCAAGAGATTGCAAGAAATTGTTACAGATAATCCCCAGGTAGCCATGACAGTTAATTTGCAAACCATGCAAGTTACTTGTGGAGACTTTGTTGCTGCTATTTTTATGGGCGAAGGGGCAAAGAATATGTTTGTTTCTGGTACTTGGGACGCTTGTGGTCAGTTGGTATCCCATGGCGAGCAAATTAAGGCAACTGCTGGGAAATTACCATACTTAAGTTGGAGTTAGGACGTTTTTGATGTTGGCAATTGACACTAGTCCTATAAATCCTGGTAGTTACGGATTATCTCAAATCAGCGAAGGTACATTAGTTAGCCAAGCAACCTATTATCGAGTTTGTCTTAGAAGTGGTCACTTAAACGTGCGTGCGGGGGCAGGAACAGATAAAAAATAATCTTATACAAATATTCAATTTATAGCGATGTAGTTATATAGTTAGAATGAAACTATGTCTAGTATATACACTGATGACAAAAGTGGAACAACCTGATAATAGCCAATTAATACACAGTCAACTCTCTGATTGTTTAGAGCAGTTGTCTATTATTTGCCAAAATCAAGATTCCCAACAAGAATTGACTTGTCTGAGTCAAATTGCATCGCTCTACGAACAACTTTTCCAATTTTCCCATGCTTTGGATTACTATCAACAACTTTTTGCCCTAGCTTGGCAAATTAACGATCCAGAATGGCAGGAAATAGCCCTCTATAATACAGGTAATTGCTATCTACATCTAAGCTTAAGTAATGAGTCTATTCACTTTTTTACCCAATTATTGGCATTAACTCGTAAAACAGGTAATCGAGTGATGCAAGTTGCTGCTATGTGGGGTTTGGGAACTAACTATTATAATTTAGGAAGATATCACCAAGCAATTGAATATTTCCAAAATCAATTGGCAATTAGTTGTGAGATAAATGAATGTAGCTGGCAACAAAATGCTCTCACAGCATTGGGAAATACTTATCAACTTTTAGGGCAGTATGAACAAGCAATTAATTATACTCAACAAGCTTTAAAAGTAGCTTTGACATTAAGTGATATTAAAATTCAAAGTATCTCCCTAGGCAATCTCGGTAATCTTTATCTGCAATTAGAAAACTGGGAGCAATCCTGGGAAATTTATTCCCAATCCCTGGCAATTGCTCAAAAAATAGATGATAAAAATCTCTTAATGATTAGCTATTATAATTTGGGCAAAGTATACAAATATAAAGGTGAATACCAACAAGCAGAAAATTACTTTACAAAAGCCCTAGAGATTTCTCAATATATGGATGAGAAACAAGTACGTCCTAGTATTTTGCAGAGTTTAAGTGATGTTTATTTCCATGGCGAATCCATTGAACAGGCAATTGATTGTAGTACAGTTTCCTTGGAGATTAGTCGTCAAGTTAACAATCAATTTGGTGAAGCTGCTGCTTTATCCAGAATTGCCACTATTTATAAATGTACTGGAAAATATGAACAGGCTTTAATATATTATCAAAAAGCTTTAATAATTGTTCAAGAGATTGAAGTTAAACCTAGTCAGCAACAAGTATTTTTTAATATTGGGGAAGTTTATTATTTAAAGCAACAATATTTTTCAGCGATGGAGTCTTTTCGCTCTGCCCTCATCCTAGCTGAAGAGGTAAATCAGGCTGACAAACAAGCAGCATCAGCCCTAGGAGTCGCAGCCAGTTTTCATAAATTAAACTGTTATACAGATGCGATTTCCTATTATAATCAGGCATACAATCTTTACATCATGTTAGGGAATAATAATCAAGCCCAACAGATGTGGAATACTATACAAAAACTGGCATTCTTGCAAGATTAATTAAATCTTAGCCATTTCATCCCTATTTAATGAGTCGATCGCTGATTTGTTTGAGGGAGTTTCGCGTATCAACAGGACCCCGTGGCAGTGGTAGCTCTGTATTTGGCCATCCAGGTAAATAATAGCAAGGACAAACTTCCGGTGGCATTCCTAAGCTACGTACACTTACAGGCATATTACAGCGAGAACATGGATTCATTTCCCAACCCGGCGATAGAAGTTCGGCAATGGTTTGATGAGTACCTTCTAAATAACAATCACCTGTTGCTGGTGAAATAATTTGTTGCCAGCACTGTTCAAACTCATCACTATAGCGATTACCAGCGATTACTGTTCGCGGTAACAACACAATATTGCCCCGAGCAATGATTACACTTTTGCCCAATTGGAACCAGTGGGCAAGATATTCTTTTACTTCTTGTTTATTAGCCATAATACTAATTCTATATTTTTTACCATGGATTTTAAACAATAAATTTAGAATAAAAAATTAAGAGTCATAAACAATTAAATAACTTTAATTACTGTTAAGTTAGATTAGGAATTATTGCTAATATTTGGTAATGGAGAGCCTAGTTGGGAAAGATTAAGAACATATCCCCCTGTCACCAAATAAACAGTATCAGATATGGAGCTTAATTGGCGGATTAAACCACCAAGGCGATCGCGGAAAGTTCGACCGACGGGATAAGCTGGTACTACACCCCAGCCAGTTTCTTCGGCGACAAAAATCATTTGTGCACTCACTAGTTCTACGGTTGACAAAAAATCTTGGACAGTGTTTAACCAAGTAGTTTCATCTAGAGCGAGGTAATTTGCGACCCAAGTACCTAAAGAATCTACTAATATACAACTACTAGGTTGAGCATCTGCCAAGGTGTGGGATAATTCACAGGGAACCTCCAGAGTTGACCAATGTGCTGGGCGGCGCTGTTGGTGTTGTTGAATCCGTTGTTGCCATTCTTTATCGCTAGAATCGTGGTTAGCTGTAGCTATATATACTACTGACCTTTGCGATTCCCTAGCTAAGGTTTCTGCCCATTCACTTTTCCCAGAACGGGCTGGTCCAGTCACTAGAATGATATGACTCAAAATTCTGACCTCAATGTAATGTATAGTTTTTTGGTGAGTTAGCAGTTGATTACTATATTTTTCGTTCTTTAGAGGTACGGTTTTTACCCCCAAATATTATTTAATAGATAAATAATAGATAAAATTAAGCACCAATAGCACAATCAACATCAGGGTTACTTATTTCATCATGGGATAAAAAATACTCTTACCTCTCTTCCGTAAAGTCTCCCATAGGAGTAAACTAGGTTGCGGTGAACACAGAGGGGATTTACCCTCCGTTGTAGTAAGTGCCCATGGCATCTACATCTTGCATCATTCATCCTGTAGTTATTAGTGCATTTTTAAACACAATCAGGTCATGCAAACTGTGGGTATATTTTTATGAAAGTAAGCTTAAAACGCATTGAAGCAACTTTACATGATTTAGGACGTAGCACTGTTTCCACTTCCGAAAATAGTAGTAACTCCAATGGTTCTGTATCTTTTCGGATTAGTGTTGGGGCGCAATCAATGGACCCATCAACCTCCCAAACATCGACAGAGAAGGAAGACAACCCATCTGCCGAAGAGGATTTCTTTCATCAGCATATTTCCGTACAGACGTTTCCCACCCAAGCAGATGGGGAGCAATTTCCCCATCTACCCAAGTTTAAAACTCCTAGTTTTAGTAATCATCGCCATGCGGCGAACCCTGCCTTAGCCATGAATTTGTTACAAGATATTCAGGCAGATGTTGCCAAGTGGCAGAAAGAACTAAAAACCATTGTCCGGCAAATTCAGGATATTTACTTAGAAGGGCCAATTGTCAATGGTTGGCTAGAATCCCACCAAAAGCAAGAAACTAGGGGAACGGCAACGTTACGCCATGCAGAAGTTGACAGTCTGATGGACTATGTGGAAGATATTTGTGCTGCTAATGAAGGGAAGTCAGATCGATTGTCCCGTGCTGGCTATCGTTTGTGTGCTTTAGATTCCCGTGGTAAAGTGTGGTCCCGTCCTTGCCCGGCGGAGCAAGTACCTAGTGTGAGTATGGCGATTGCTCGTTATCAAAAGTTACGTCAAATATTGGGCCGCAAACAATATTTAGAAACCCGTCTCAACCACCTAGCTGAAACTCTAGTGGCTTTATACGGCCATCTCCAAGAGTGAGAGAGTGTGGGGAGTGTGGGGAAGTAATGAGTAATGAGTAATGAGTAATGAGTAATTAGTAATGAGTAATGAGTAATGAGTAAGTTTTCTTAATACCATCAACTACCAACTGTCAACTGTCAACTCCATTAATGTGAAGATTTGAAGATTTGTTCCGAAGAAACTCGGTTGGTGAGTAGGCAATTTTTGGTATAAATTAGCGGGCGATACAATAGGCAATTATGGAAACTGAGATTTTAGACTAGTTCATAGCAATCTAAAATCCAGACCTGAACCAATGTTAGATCTGCAAATTTCCGCCATTATCTGCACTCACAATCGAGATTTTTATTTAGGTGCTGCCATAGATAGCCTTTTAGGGCAGGATTTCCCCCTTGGGTTTGAAGTGGTGGTGGTGGATAATGGATCGAGGGATGGTACTCGCCAAGTAGTGGAAGAAAGACTGGGGAATCCCCGTTTGAAGTATGTTGAGGAACCGAATATTGGTTTATCCATTGCCCGTAATACTGGTGCTAGAGTTGCGGGTAGTGAAATTTTGGCATACTTAGATGATGATGCTGTTGCTAGTCCCCGGTGGTTACAAGTTTTGTACTCGGCTTATCAACATAACCAAAAATTAGCGATTGCCGGTGGTAAAGTTAATTTACTCTTTCCCCCGGGAATAGAAGCACCAAGGTGGTTATCCCCAGGATTGGCGGCTAATTTGGGTGCCTATGATTTGGGTGAAAATCTAGTTTATATTGATAATCCTGGTTTAACTCCCAGGGGATTAAATTACTCTATCCGTCGGAGTTTTCTCGAACAAATTGGTGGTTTTGACCCTCATCTCGGTCGCATAGGTCAGAAATTACTATCAAATGAAGAACTACAAATGACTGAACTTGCTTTAAAACAGGGTTGGCAAGTGGCTTATGTTCCTGATGCTTTAGTATCCCATAATGTGGCTCCAGAACGGCTACAACGCTCTTGGTTTTTAAATCGTGGGTGGTGGCAAGGTATTAGTGAGTGCTATCGGGAACAATTAATGGGTAAAGCAGGATTTGCTCAAATTCAGGGAGGTAGTGAAAGATTTGTGCGTGGACTATATAAGTCATTACAACATTTTTCTGACCCTGCTGAACGGTTTGATAAATTTGTGTATGCTTATGGTCAAATTGGTTATTTAAATGCAGTTATTCAGGGCTTAATATCTACACCCATGGGGAAAAAGTAGGTGTAAATAGGAGTCATTTGATTAATATTTAACTAATAATTATGTAAAATTATGTCTACAAAAATTCCTGTTTCTGTATTAATTCCAGCCAAAAACGAAGAAGCTAATTTACCAGCTTGCCTTGACAGTTTAGCAAGGGCAGATGAAATATTTGTAGTGGATTCCCAAAGTAGCGATCGCAGTGTGGAAATTGCTCAAGCTTACGGGGTAAATGTAGTGCAGTTTCATTTTAATGGTAGTTGGCCAAAAAAGAAAAATTGGTCTTTGGAAAATCTCAGTTTTCGCAATGAATGGGTACTGATTGTTGATTGTGATGAGCGCATTACTCCGGAGTTGTGGGTAGAGATTGAACAAGCAATTCAAAACCCTACTTATAATGGTTACTATCTCAATCGTCGGGTATTTTTCTTGGGTAAATGGATTCGCCATGGTGGAAAATATCCCGATTGGAATTTACGTTTATTTAGACATAAAATAGGTCGTTACGAGAATTTAAATACTGAAACTATTGCCAATACGGGTGATAATGAAGTTCATGAGCATGTGGTTTTGCCAGGTCAAGTGGGCTACCTAAAAAATGATATGTTACATGAGGATTTCCGCGATTTATATCACTGGTTAGAAAGACATAATCGCTATTCTAATTGGGAAGCAAAGGTTTATTATAATATTCTCACAAAACAAGATAATAGCCATACTATTGGGGCAAATTTATTTGGTGATGCTGTTCAACGCAAGCGGTTTTTAAAAAATATTTGGGTGAGGCTGCCATTTAAACCAATTTTGCGATTTATTTTATTTTACTTCATTCAATTGGGCTTTTTAGATGGTCAGCCTGGATATATTTATGCCAGACTGTTGAGTCAATATGAGTATCAAATAGGGGTGAAGCTATACGAATTACGCCATTGTCATGGGCAGTTAAATACAGTTAATGCTAATAATAACCCTGAAAAATTTCAGTCATCTCTCACTGCAAACATATAGCACTACGTGCAAGTAATAAGTAATAAGTAATAAGTAATAAGTAATAAGTAATAAGTCTAATGCCCATGGGTTTGGGGATTGAGCAATGTTCTAACGTGTATGCATAGTGCTATACAATACTCTCTTCGATCAATCTAGAATAAACAACATATAACTGTTTTTCAAAATCCAAAATCTAAAATCTAAAATCCAAAATTGGTATGGCATGACACATGATCGACCCTTTGTAAACCTGCGTCAATACGATCAATCTTGGTTCGATCGCGGACGGGCAGGTTGGTATATTTTACTATGGTGGCTGGTACAAGCGATCGCTTTTCCCCTTACTCCCCATCCTTGCAATAGTTGGCGTTGCGCTTTGCTGAGACTCTTCGGCGCTAAAATTGGCAAAGGTGTGATAATTCGACCTACTGCTCGTTTTACCTATCCGTGGAAAGTCAGTATTGGTGACTATAGTTGGATTGGAGATGATGTTGTTTTATACAGTCTGGATGAAATTCACATTGGCGAACACTGTGTAGTTTCCCAAAAAAGTTATCTATGTACGGGAAACCATGATATCCATGACCCTGCTTTTGGCTTAAAAACAGCTAAAATTACCATTGGTAATGGAGTATGGATTGCTACTGATAGCTTTATTGCACCAGGAGTAGAAATTGGTGCCAACGCCGTCATTGGTGCCCGTAGTAGTGTTTTTAACAATATCCCCCATGGGCAAGTATGTTGGGGAACTCCCTGCCGTCCTCAGTATTCCAGACAAAAAGCTCAACAGGACTAATCTCCTTTCTCTATGAATACCTCTAGGTTGAAATTTTCTGCATATTTTTACTTAGAGGGTCAAAATGTTTTGTAAATTTTGTACTTTCATCGTACAAAGCACCAGTTAAATTAGCTCCATAAAGCTTGGTATGTTGGAGTTTAGCTCCCCGTAAATTAGCATGTTCTAATTGAGCACAAGTGAGATTGGCTCTGGTTAAATTGGCTTTGGCTAAGTTCGCACCACTGAGATTTGCTCCCCAAAGTTTAGCTTTGGCTAAATTCGCTCCAGTCAAGTCTGCTCCCCAGAGATTGATACCGGGACAGTTCATTCCAATTAGCTTTAATTGTGAAAGATTGACTCCTGTAAAGTCTCTCTCTCCTGCATCATAAAGTCGCTTCAGCTCATCAGCATCCATAATGAATCATTTTTAATTAACAGGACTTAGGCAAACAAACCGGGTTTCTAGAAAAAACGCGAGTTTTAACCATGGAAATATCAGAAAAACCAGGTTTTTAGTGTCCCGCGAACAAGTCCTGACAATTTAGACTATATAGCAATCCTAAATCATTTGTGAAAAGTTAGATCCCCGACTTTTTAGAAAAGTCGGGGATCTGAGCCTCTCCATTTTTTGTTCTTGTTTACCATCGAAAAATTTATATAGGATTTTTTGTATTCAGGATAACCAAAATACATCAAGAAAATGATGATATTACTCGGAAATATTGATGATAAAATTCCTAGAAGGTAATAAATTCAACTCACTGATAACTAAAATGCTCGCACCAACTCAGGCAATCCCTGCCAAAATTTTTCATTGGCTGAATATTGTCAGTGTGTTTATTATGCTCACTAGTGGACTACAGATTTATAATGCCAATCCGGTTTTTGGTGGACGTGGGGGTTGGGAGATTCCACCCATATTTACCTTGGGGGGTTGGTTAGCTGGGGGAAGACACTGGCATTTTGCCGCTATGTGGATATTTTCCCTGAATTTATTGTGGTATGGTTTGTATATTTTGCTTACGCGACGGTGGCAACATCGGTTTGTGGGAACTAAGGATTTAAAAGCACTGCAAAAAAGTCGCAATCCCAAACGCTTGGTTTATGCTTGGCATCGCATTGTATATACCAGTATTATTCCCATTCTCCTACTGGCAGTGCTGACAGGGCTAGGAATGTATAAACCCGCCCAACTCCATTGGATTGTAGATATGTTTGGCAGTTGGCAAGCCCTACGGATTGTCCACTTTGCCAGTGTACCCCTATTAATTGTGTTTGCGATCGCTCACTTTTGGTTAGGGAAGCAAGCAGGTGGGGAGAAATTAACAGAATCTATGTTTTGGTGAGTTAATGATAAGAGTGCGAATAATATCATTTCCGTTTGTATCGGAATTATTTAAATTTCCTTCTTCTGCCTCTTCCTCTGCGCTCTCTGTGCCTCTGTGGTTTTTTTATCATTCCGATGTAACCGGATTTGATATAACTGGTAATTTCCGGCTATTTCTCCCCGAAACAATCTATCAACAAGTTAACTAAGTAAAATTAAACATAAAACCTCACCCCGCCTGACGGCACCCCTCTCCTTAATAAGGAGAGGGGCTGGGGGTGAGGTTTGCCTCTTACATTAATTACGCCTACCTACTTAAAATCATGAGTTTGATTCGTTTATCCCGCCGTCAATTTTTACAGCTTTCAGGTTTATCCACTGCAAGCTTATTTTTAGGTGGTTGCGGTACCCCTATATTAGAGGATGTGGTGGGTGAGGTTTCCGAGCCCCTGAATCAGAAGGTTGGTAGTTTATTACTTAAGCCCCAACAGCCGGTTCCAGAATTTTCCCTTGATGATATTCAACCGGAGGCTTTGATAGTTAATACTTTTAGAAGCACTCCTAATCTTGACAGAGATAAATATCGTTTAATAGTAGATGGTGAGGTTAAAAATCCCCTAAGTCTCTCAATGGCAGACATTCAGGGTTTACCTTTTACTTCCACAATTATTCGCCATGTATGTGTTGAAGGTTGGGCTGCCATTGTCCAATGGGGAGGGGTGAGACTCAGAGATATTGTCGCCCTTGCCCAACCCCTGGATACTGTCCGTTATGCTTATTTTGAATCTGCTGATGGTTATTACTCTAGTTGGGATATTGCTTCCTCTCTCCATCCCCAAACTTTACTCGCTTACGAAAAAAATCAGTCACCTTTACCGGTAAAAAATGGTGCGCCTTTACGTTTAGCTGCTCCCATTAAGCTTGGTTATAAACAGAGTAAATGGGTAACTCGGATTATTTTACTTAGTCGTCTACCTCGTTTTCAAGGGTACTGGGAGGATCAAGGATATGAATGGTTTGCAGGTATTTAGAGTTGACAGTTGACGGTTGACAGTTGACAGTTGACAGTTCTTGAGTCGAACAATACTGTCCTAAGCAATATGTCCATTGCTATAAGATTTTGAACAAAGAATGGGACAGATGGGTAGGGAACATCAACAATCCCTTAATATATAAAATGATTTTGCGGGTGCCGTGCCCTGATTAAGAATGCATATAGGATATTTCATATTAGTAAAGTACATTAATACGGGCAGGAATGACCATCCCACAAAAGATTTTGTATGTAACCTTGTACTTTTTTCCTGCAAGGTGTTGTGTGTTTACCAGAAAATATGCCAGTTGCGTAATATCATTTCCGTTTGTATCGGAATTATTTAAATTTCCTTCTTCTCCCTCTTCCTCTGCGCTCTGTTGTGCCTGGAGTGGTTTTTTTATCATTCCGATGTAACCGGATTTGATATAAGTCCTAAAAAAATGAAAAATGCCCCACGTCTCAAAGTGGGGCAGTTGTTTCTATAAGTAACTGCTCAACCAATAACAGGATAACTGTCAATTGAATAGTTGATATATGGGGTCAACCCATCTTATGGATATCCTTCTGGGGGGATTCGGGTAGATTTTTACATGATTGTATTGGGACGCATTAACCAAATCACCTCTTCATTGGTCAAATTATCCACACCTTCTTGGCGAATTAAGGAGCTGTCATAACTGGCTTGGGCAAAAGAAATAGTTCCATTGGTACGGAAATTGTTAGTAATCGCCACCCGGGTATGTCCCCCATCTTGAACTCCACTACCTTGATGATCTACTAATAAAAAATCACCGGGTTTGATTTGAGCCAGTAATTCTTGAATGCGTCCTCTGAGTTCTGCTGCGGGTAAGTTGGTGACAGGAATTTCATCGATTAGTTGAAAGCGAACGGGATTACCATTCCTAGGTGCATATTTATCAGTCCACTTAAACCACTGGTTCGCATTGGGATATTCACCTTTACCGTCATCAGTATTATCTCGGTAAAAAGGAGGCTCGTAACCACCTTTACGCAGTACGTTACCGCCAAATAAATTACATTTCCAGCGATTGATGAGAAAATTAAAAGTTCTGTCGGTGGGTACGTTGTGCTTGGGATCGATATTTATCCAAGGTTGGGGAACGCCGTAGTATTGGGCAATATCACCAGTACAAAGTTCCTGGGCTGCATTTACTAAATCTTGAGGAGTAGGCTTGGTAATTCCTGGCACATATGTTTGACGCAGGGCTGCATCAATGGCTTTGGCTGTTTTCTGCCCTAATTTACCATCTACAACCAGTCCATTATCTTGTTGAAATGCCCGTACAGCTTTAGTGGTTTCATTGCCGTAGTCACCATCAGCACCAAACCCTGGTAGCATATAACCTAATTGACCTTTACGGCTAGCTAAAGCAATTAATGCCCGTTGAACATTGCGGACTGAAGGATGTTTGCGTCCATCTTCGGGTAAACTAACGCCCCCGTTAAGTAAATCAGTCTCACTAGCAAGATTAGCAATTCCATCACTGACTCTCACCTGACTACGAAGACTTAGCAACAGTTGATTTAACCAGTTACCCACCCCTGATTCTAAGGTATCAACATAATTGGTAGCGATCGCTTCAACTTCTCCTTTCTTTACCCGCCCCGATTTTACCTGTTTTTCCAGTTCTACCATTTCGGATGCGGTAAATCGTGCATTTGTAATTAAGTTGTTAATGGGAGCTGATAAAGGTGGCATAATTATTCCCCGGATATTAATAAAATTTATTACTTAAATGTTCTCTCTTGTTTGTACTACATCATCTGTGTTAATGATTGCGGAAATTGTGCAAAACAAATCATCCGTTGTCGATAATCCGGTTTATTTACTGATTGACTATAGTTACTAGAAATATAATCAAATATTTCTAGCTTGGTAAGGTTTATACCTTAAGTTTTGTAACGGGAATTTAGACTCCCTAATTTTATTAAAAAATTGTAACATATAGCAATCTTATTTAATTTGTAAAAATGAAGAAGCTCAGAACCCCGACTTTTCCAAAAAGTCGGGGTTCTAAACCTCTCGCGAATGATTTAGGATTGCTATAGCTGATGTAGTAAATATTTCAAAATCTAAAATCTAAAATATAAAATCCAAAATGGTATAACTTATATGAAACTGGAAAACATTACTAACCGGCTGAGTGAAGCACAAGTAAAAGCCGATTATGAGCTAGTTATACAAATCCAAATCAGATTGAGAGGTTTGGGTTTATATCCTGGGGGAAGATTTATTGATGGTGATTTTGGCCCGAGAAGTCGCAGAGGTGTGAAAGATTTTTGTGATGCGGTGGGTTTACCATTTCCTCAATATGACCAAACTTTTGCTCGCAAGCTCTTAGAAACGAGGTATTTACCCTCTAGGTTGGCAATGACTAATAGCAACCGGGAGCAAATTTTTAACAATTTATTGAGTATTGCTCAAGGAACTAAACTTTCATCAAGTGAACTAGCTCCTTTTTTGCACCGGGGACTAAAGAATTCCAAATATGCGGCGGAAATTTCCCAATATCCCCAAAGAGTTGCCAAAAAATATAATAGTTCTGATTCACCTTCCCCTTATCAACCCTATCCCCAACGAGGGATAATTCCCACAATCGATCGAGAAGGGTTAAATTTTCTCCACTCTGATATTAAGGAAGCTTGTATTTGTATTGGTAACTTTGTCAATGGTGAAATTCAAGCACGGTGGTTGGGGAAAAATGCTTTAGCAGAACGACAATTTTGGAGCTCGACAAAAATAATTCCCATTTTAAATGTAGTTTGTGACGCTAATACAAATTTCCCGAATATTGATATTGCTAATTGTTATATAAATCAAAATATATATCAATTCACCGATATTATTTTAGACATTCTGACTTATCAAGGCAAACTTGTTTCTTCCAACTCCGCGGCCGCCACATTAAAATTGTTTTGTACCCCAACATCTTTAGAAAACTGGTTGAAAAATATCACAGGTAATCAACAACTTAATTTTCGTAGTGGGTATGGGGAAAACCCCTTTATTAGGCAACCAGAATTAATCGATCGCCTGTCTGGGAAAAAAGTACTCGATCCACCATTTAATAGCCTAGAAATTGATAAAAACTACATATCAGCCTACGATTTAACGCGAATAATTTCCATGGTAGGATGGCATTTACATTTACCAGAAAATGCTCGATTACCCGGTGCAAATTGGCAAAGCTTGCAAAGTATTATTACTACCATGGGTCATGACAGAGCGCGGTATGTGGAAGTAGCAATAGAAACACTCGGTTTAGAATATGCGATCGCATCTCCGGTAATCCTTTCTAAGCTTGGTAATGGCTATAGTAATACCAGGGGCACAAATGAAATTACTTATGTTGCCTTTACTCAATTTCTAGATGAACGTAATATTGATAACAATGAAGATAGTAAATTCCGCACATTAGCAATGACCTTACGTGCCATGGTGCCACCATCGCAGACTTTTGTCGAAGTTGATGCTCGTATGGCCGCAGAAGTCACCGAAATTATACGTAGATTAATTGTGAATCAACTGGTTTGAAAAGTTAAGTCCTCGACTTTTTGCAGAAGTCGGGGATTGAGACACCATTCATTTTACAATTCAAATTGGATCAGATTTTATTGATTATGATTGGATCATTCTAATGAAAGGATTTTGGAAAACAGATAATCCGTTATCCGTTATCCGTTGTCTATTTTGGATTTACTGATAGACATTGTTGAATGCCCAAACCCATGAGCAGTAAACTTATTACTTATTACTTATTACTTATTACTTATTACTTATTACTTGCGCGTAGCACTATAAATTCCATGTCCCAAGAACCACCAAACTCCCCACAGCCAAAAAATAAACGTAAATCTCGTTCCCGTAGAGGCTCCGATGGTACATCCCCAACAAAATCCTCTCAGCCGCCATCTCGGCAAAATATTGTCAGTAACCTTTTACGGGGTATAAGTGGATTATTTGAGACAGGAGCAGTAAAATTACCGACTCCAGCACGGATAGGGATAATAGCTGTAATAGTAGCGATGGCAATTTGGGCAATTTCCAATTTATTCTCAACTAAACCCAATCAAGTTGCAAATGTTACGCCAACTCTGGAAACACCTGTATCCAATATCGAGAAGGAATTAGAAGTAAAACCAACACCCTTACCAGAAGTAACACCTACCCCATCTATTGAGGAAACACCCCTACCTCAACCAGAAACAGAACCAACACCCGCGTTACAAATAATACCTACCCCATCTATTGGGGAAACTCCCCTACCCCAACCAGAAACAGAACCAACACCCGCACCAGAAATAACACCTAGCCCATCTATTGAGGACACACCCTTACCCGAGCCAGAAACACAAGTAACACCGACTCAATCTACTGAGGAAATACCCCCATCCGAACCAGAAACAAAAGCAACAGCAGTACCAGAGGAAACACCCCTATCCGAGCCAGAAGTAACACCTACTCCCATACCCCCGAAAAAAATAGTCCTTACCCCGGAACAAGCCTTAATTGCAGCCATAGAAAATAAAGTAGCAGAAATTAGCGATCGCATTGCACCAGGATTAATACAATCAATTCAAGCTAACTTTCGTACCAGTAGTTTAACTGTTATTATTGGTGACCAGTGGTATAATTTGCCAACATCCGAACAACGCAAACTAGCAACAGATATGCTACAACGCTCCCAAGAACTAGATTTTAGTCATCTAGAAATTATGGATGCTCAAAAAAAGTTAGTAGCCAGAAATCCCGTTGTTGGGACTGAAATAATTCTTTTTACACCAGTATCAAAAAGTTAGGTTAATAATGGTTAACACCTAGTGTCGAGGCATAAAAGCTGGAGTTATTTCATGTTAGCTTGAACACTTATCATTAAAGCTCACGCTCCAGGCGCTCCAGACGCTCCAGACGCAGAGAGAATAAGGAGTTTTTATCGCAACTAATTACCCGGACATGATATTACTGCTTTATTAAGATTTGACCACTTAAACCAGCTAAATCAAATGCTTCCCCTCCAATTATATCCAGTTCGGGAGATTCTTATTATTCGGATCGTGGTGCAAACATTTCAAAACTCTTTCTCCCCCTGCACCGGAGCCCCTGCCCCCTTGCAGTCTTAACCATAAGTCTTTAACCGAACATGATATTATTCCTTCTCTCTATCACTCCTCCACCTGTAGCCAGTGAAGTAAATCATCCATAGTTGTAAAATCCAATAAGGCTTCCCCAAGGGCTTCTAATTGATTGAGAGAAAGAGATTGTATACGCTGTTGTAATTGTGGCGATAACTCTCCCACTCGTCTTTGTAATAGTCTCAGGATAATTGTCTGCTCCCCTTCTTGTTTCCCTTCTTGTTTCCCTTCTTGTTTCCCACGTTCATAACCTATACGCTCTCCCGTAGTCACGTATCTCATAGTACGCTCCTGCTCAAATTGTTTAAACTCTTCCCAGAATTGATTTTCCAACTCCTTTGGCAATATCATAACCCAATCAATAAATCGATATAGGTTGCGAATATCCTCCTCTTGCCAACCTAAATTATAAAGTCTACGTATCAAGCTAAATTTCCAGATTTTGCGCTCTTGTGGTTGTTTTTGCGTCTGCTGTGTTTTCAAGTGCGCCATTACCACAGTTGCAATAGTCAGTCGAGTGAAGGTGATTGTATTGTTTGTAGAAGAGGAAGTGAACTCAGATGATGAAACAAAGGAGTCTGTGTTAGAAAGTTTTCGTACTGCTTGGAAGGAAGCAAAAACTGGAAAAATGAGACCAGTTTCAGAGTTATGGGATGGAATTGAAGATTCAAAATTTGAAATTAAAAAAGGTATATTCGCGTAGTGTTCGGTACAGGGTAGTCCGCAAATTTATTCGTGGAATAAATCCAATGAGGAACAACGTATAATAGATTATTTGTTTTTAAAAACCTAAAATAAATTGACAAGCTCCTGGCTTTAGGCATGGGGTCAATTTAAAATCTAAAATTTAAAATCTAAAATCTCAAATTGATTGACTTAGTTCAATAATATTACCATCTGGATCTTGAGTAAAAAGAGCTGCGCGCCCGGAAGCACTAAGTTGAATGGGGTAATTTTGACTTAGTAACTGTTGTTTGGCAACTTCTAAGTTGGTAACACAAAAAGCTACATGGGGGTTGCGTCCCCATTTCTCGTGTTTCTCCTTACCAGGAACCGATGGCGCAACTATCAGGTGAACTTGATGTCCCCCGACTTGATACCAAGCACCAGGAAAATTCATGGAGCGTTCCACCTTGGTTAGCCCCAGCAATTGTCCATAAAATTGTTCAGCCCTTTCTAAATCGGTAACGAGGATAGCTGTATGCAGACATTGGGTAATTTGCATTGTTATGAGTGGTTGTGTTTAAACGACATGGAAAGTTTTAGATCCTTGACTTGTGTGCTGGAGTTTAGCCGATAAATTGAGGACATGAGCAAAGAAGTAAAACAATCAAGAACACCAAAGGATAGCCACCAACATTACAATAATTCCTAACTTTGGGATTAATCAACAATTTATATCATGTCCGGGGCATACCCATAGTATGTCATTGCGAGTGAAACGAAGTGAAACGACGCAATCACAATGTCTTTGGGATTGCTTCCCTACTCTGCGAGAACGCTTTCAGCGAACGGTCGCAATGACGGTTATTTAAACGGACATGATATTACAACATATTTCCGCATGCGATCGCTATTATCTTAAATGCATATAAAGCATATTTGCAATGCGTAATAAACATCAAATTGATAATTTGGTTACAAGTTATACAAAAAATCACGGTTAAAAAACGATTAAATTTGGGGAACGTAATAATTACAACATCAAATATCCAATTCAGGGTTCCAAATTGAAGTAGGAAATACAATGAACAAATGCCAAATTTAATACAAATTAATCGTGGGTTTTAACGTTTCAATTTTGTTGTTACAACTCATTATTTTTGACTAATACTAATGAGTATTGCACCATAAACTAACTCTCAAAGTTAATCTGCACACCTAGTAGTTCGTGCCCATTTGTAGTTCCGATCAATTCAGGTAAATAAAAAATGCTCAGAGAAATTTGGTCTTTGCGTGGTAGATATAAAATACTACACATGACCTGGTTTGCTTTTTTCCTTTCTTTCGTTGTTTGGTTTAACCTTGCACCTTTAGCTACCCAAGTCAAAGCAGATTTCGGACTAGAAGTAGGACAAATCAGAACCTTGGCAATTTGTAACGTTGCTCTGACTGTACCTGCACGGGTAATAATTGGTATGTTGTTGGATAAATATGGTCCAAGAATTACCTATTCATGTCTGTTGATATTTGCCGCCATTCCTTGTATAACTTTTGCATTGGCGCAAGACTTTAACCAATTGTTAATTAGCCGTTTAGCACTGAGTATTGTTGGTGCTGGATTTGTCATTGGGATTCGGATGGTGGCAGAATGGTTTCCCCCCAAGGAAATTGGTTTGGCAGAGGGGATTTATGGAGGTTGGGGTAACTTTGGTTCCGCCGCTGCCGCTTTTACCTTGCCTGTCATCGGTGGTTGGATAGCCTTTGGTGCAGTTAATCCCCAAACTGGAGAGACTTTGCTCAATTGGAGGGGTTGCATTGCAGGAACTGGTATTATTGCTGCGATTTACGGTATTTTATACTTCTTTAATGTGCAAGACCATCCTCCAGGGAAAGTTTACCAGAAACCCCGTAGTGCTAGAGGTATAGAAGTTACCAGCAAGAAGGACTTTTGGTTCCTGATGTTAATGAACGTGCCTTTATCTGGGATTTTGATGGTTCTGGCTTGGCGCTTACAGAAAGTTGGATTTTACGATTTCAACACCCTATATATTGTCTGGGCTGGTTTAATTGGTTTGTATCTGTTTCAGGCTTATAACTGTTGGCAAGTCAATAAAGACTTGATGTTAAATAGGAAACAGTATCCGGCAAAGGATCGTTATAATTTCTCCCAAGTAGCAATTCTAGAATTAACTTATATAGTCAATTTTGGTTCAGAATTGGCTGTGGTTTCCATGTTACCGGCATTTTTTGAAGGTACATTTGCTCTGACGAAGGCACAAGCAGGGATGATTGCTGCAAGTTACGCTTTCATGAACCTCATGTCTCGTCCTGGTGGTGGTTTAATCTCCGACAGAATGGGTAGTCGGAAAAATACCATGGCAATTCTGACTGCTGGTATGGGTATAGGCTATCTGATGATGGGGACGGTGAACGGTGACTGGTGGCTACCGATGGCGATTGTCTTAACCATGGCCTGTTCCTTCTTTGTTCAAGCCGGGGAAGGTTCCACCTTTGCCATTGTACCTTTAATTAAGCGTCGGATTACTGGACAAGTAGCGGGTAATGTGGGAGCCTATGGTAACGTTGGTGCGGTTGCTTATTTAACTATTTTTAGTTTATTACCAGAATGGTTAAGTGGTGGTGCTAAACCAACGGATGCAATTATCGCTCAAGCCAATACCTTATTTTTCCAGATGATGGGTGTTGCTGCCTTAATCGTTGCTTTCCTTTGTTGGTTTGTCCTCAAGGAACCCAAAGGCTCATTCGCCGAACATCATGAAGGTGAAGAGAATTACTCGGAAGTGGAACTAGAATCCCAGTTTCCCATGCCGCCAGGGGAAATTGGTAGTTCTTCGGGTATGAATCGTTAGGAAAGTAGGGGGTGTTGACGGTTGACGGTTGACAGTTGATGGTTGACGGTTGACAGTTGACAGTTAACAGTTGACGATTGACGGTTGATGGTTATACCAAGTTGCGTTCTATCATAGTAGTTCGAGTCAATGAGATTGCTTCCTACGTCGCAATGACAGGGTACTATCTTTGAATGCAACTTAGTATTAAACCTCGTTCACTCCCCACACCTCCCACACCTCCCACACTCCCTCACTCCCTCACTCCCTCACTCCTTCACTCCCATGTCTGATTCTGTCAAAACTCTCTGTCCTTATTGTGGAGTTGGTTGTGGTTTACAAGTTTCTCCCCCTGCGATCGCCAATCGTGCTACTAATAGAGATAGTCAAGGTAATCCTATTTGGAGGGTAGTAGGGGATAAAGCCCATCCATCCAGCCAAGGTATGGTTTGTGTCAAAGGTGCTACCATTAGTGAAGCCCTGGATAAAAATCGCCTCAAGTATCCAATGGTTCGGGATTCGGTTTCCCAACCTTTTCGTCAGGTAACTTGGGAAGAAGCTTTCAATTGCATTGTTAATCGTATACAGTGGGTACAGCGCAATCAAGGTGTGGATGCTATCTGCATGTATGGCTCTGGTCAGTTTCAAACAGAGGATTATTATATTGCCCAAAAACTGCTTAAAGGCTGTCTGGGAACTAATAATTTTGATGCTAATTCTCGACTGTGTATGTCTTCAGCAGTGGCGGGTTATACACAAAGTCTGGGTTCTGATGGCCCTCCCTGTTGTTATGAAGACTTGGAACTCACCGATTGCGCTTTTTTGATGGGTACTAATACCGCCGAGTGCCATCCCATTGTGTTTAATCGTCTACGCAAGCACCACAAGCGCAATCGTCATGTGAAAATGGTTGTGGTCGATCCCCGCCGTACCCCCACCGCAGAAGTCGCAGATTTACATTTAGCTATTCATCCCGGTACGGATATTGATTTATTCAATGGCATTGCCCATTTACTGATGAGGTGGAATAAAATTGATACTTTATTCATTGATGAATGTACTCAAGGATTTCCTAACTATGCAAGGGTAATTCCTCACTATTCACCGGAGTTAGTGGCTCGCAAGTGTGGTATATCAATTGCAGACTTAGAAACAGCTGCCCGGTACTGGGCCCAATCGAAGCGGGTATTATCTTTGTGGTCCATGGGATTGAATCAATCCTCAGAAGGGACGGCTAAGGTGTGTACCTTAATTAACCTGCATTTGATGACGGGGAATATTGGTAAGCCCGGAGCTGGTCCTTTTTCCCTGACGGGACAACCCAACGCCATGGGAGGTAGGGAAGCTGGGGGTTTAGCCCACATTTTACCTGGTTATCGAGTAGTTAAGAATGGCCAACATCGCGCTGAAGTAGAGCAGCTGTGGGGATTGCCACCAGGACAAATTTCCCCTACTCCTGGTAGGGATGCTTGGAGAATGATTACAGGTTTAGAAACGGGGGAAGTGGGTTTATTGTGGATTGCAGCTACTAATCCAGCAGTCAGTATGCCGGATTTGCAAAGAACTAAAGGGGCTTTATTGAAATCCCCGTTTACTATTTATCAGGATGCTTATTATCCCACGGAAACTGCTGCCTATGCCCATGTTTTGTTACCAGCAGCCCAGTGGGGTGAAAAAACAGGAACCATGACAAACTCCGAACGGGTTGTTACCTTGTGTCCTAAATTTCGGCAACCTCCTGGTATGGCGAAAGCAGATTGGGAAATATTTGCGGAAGTGGGGAGGCGTTTGGGTTTTGAACAGCAGTTCACCTTTGCAGATTCTACCGCAGTTTATGACGAATTTGTGCAACTAACCCGCGATCGCCTGTGTGATGTCACAGGTATTAGTCACCACAGATTAGCCACGGAAGGGCCCATACAATGGCCATGTCCTGAAAATGAGCCAGAAGCAGAAGATTTGCCTGCACAAACAGGTATTTTCTCATCCTTATTTCAGGATAAAACCATCAAAGGTAAACGCCTCTACACAGACTTACGTTTTCCTACCCCGGATGGGAGGGCAAAATTTGCCGCTTACCATAGCCGAGGATTGGCAGAACCACCAGATTTAGAGTATCCTTTCGTACTCACAATTGGTAGATTATACGGTCACTGGCACACCCAAACCCGTACCGGACACATTGAAAAAATTAACAAAATGCATCCCCATCCTTTTGTAGAAATCCATCCCCGCGATGCCCAAAAACTAGGAATTGAACCGGATTCTTTAGTCGAAGTGCGATCGCATCGCGGTGCAGGTAGGTTTCCTGCTAAAATTACTAAAGCTATTACTCCCAAAACTGTGTTTATACCCATGCATTGGGGTGCCCTGTGGACAGAAGCAGGGGAAGCTAATGTTCTTACCCATGCCAAAGCTTGCCCCATTTCCTTAGAACCAGAACTAAAGGCTTGTGCAGTTAAACTAACACCAGTTAATCATCTGCAACCAATGACTACAAAGTCGCCTCACCAGGAACCATCACCTGCTGATTTGTTACCGACGTTGAATTAAAGCGGTTGATGGTTGATGGTTGACAGTTGACAGTTGACAGTTGAGAATCTTTGAGTCGAATAATACTTTCCTAACCAATATGTCTATTGCTATATTAACCACCAAGGCGCAAAGAGTACAAAGAATTAAGAAGAATTAAGTTTCATTGTCTTACAGAGAAAATAAACTCATCCCGCAAATATGCAACGCCGAATTAAAGCTATAAATAATCGGAGCCAGTGGTAAACTAAAGGAACCTGTAAATCCAAAATAGACAACGGATAACGGATAACAGATTATCTGTTTTTCAAAATCCAAAATTGCTTGACAGATTTTCCACAATTGTTGGAATATGAGTAATGGGTAATTTTTTTAAATTTGAGTCAGACTTTGTTAATACCCTGCATTGTATTCCCATGCAGATACGCATGAATTTGGATACTTGTGGTATTAAATTAAAGCTAGCTCACTGGAATCAATTGAGCGATGAAGAACGGCAAACCTTGGTAGAAAAGCCTTGTGGAACTGAATCGGAAATTGTGGCTTATAGTAATTTTCTCCAAGGGTTAGTAGTAGAAAAGACAGGGAGTCCCGCAAGTGAAATAGCCGTGGAATCAGCACCGCCTTGGATGAATGCAACTAATATTCCGGCAACGACAAAGCAAAAAGCAGCAGAGTTTGGTATTGACATTGCCATTGAGCAGTGGGCACAACTTACGCCTTTACAACGTTTTGCGTTAATTAAGTTAAGTCGTCCCAGCCATGAAAATAAAAATTTTTATCCCGCACTGGAAGAATTTGGGTTGGTTCATTTATAGTAGTTGACAGTTGACAGTTGATAGTTATTGAATCAAACAATACTGTCCTAACCAATATGTCCATTGCTATAGTAGTGGTTTTTATGTAAATAATTATAAAGCAGAATCGAAAACTTGCTGTGCGGTTAAATTAAGTTGGGGTAAGGTGGGAGAAACGATTAAGTTATCACCAGTAAATGCTGTCATTTGATATTCTTCATCTACTAACTCACAGACAAAAATAGTAGGTTGTTTGGGATTACCAATAAATTTTTTACCTCCCAACCCGGCATAATCTAAAATCCAGTATTCGAGAATACCCATCTCCTCATAATCCCCAAATTTATCATAATAATCGTCGCGCCAGTTAGTGCTAACAACTTCAATTACTAAGGGAACAGAATCGGGTTTAATTACAGTTGATTGCTTTTCCCACAAAGGTTCATTGACCAAATTTTTATGATTTAATAATAAAATATCTGGAGAATAGGTACAATCTCCAGTTTTGATAAGTGCGATTTTGGGTATACGATAGGGCAATCCCATTTGTAACAGTTGAAAACCAATGTGTACTGTCAAAAATCCAACAACATTTTCATGCTTTCCTGTTGGGGGTGGCATTTCAACAATTACTCCCTTATGTAATTCGTAGCGATTGCCATTGCTGGGATACCACTTGATAAATTCCTCATAAGTTATAGGTTTAGATAAAGCATGGATCATTTGATTTATTATCTTACTATATTGTGCAATCAAACAGTTATCTGATCGATTAAATATCCTCTGGATCGATATTTAATTCTCTTAACTTAGCAGCTAATTTTTCAGCTTTCTTTTGAGCAATTTCTTTTTGTTGGCGCTCATATTCTTTTTGCTGGCGCTCATATTCTTTCTGTTGGCGTTCCGATTCTGCTAATTCTGCAACTTCTTCTGGTGTGGGAACCAACTCATGTTCTGACGTAAAAAATCTTAATAAACCATCATAAATCCCTAAATACAATCCTAACTGTTGACTCCACAAATGTCCTTGATTATTAGGTTGTAAAGGTTGATATTTACCATCTACTAAATGAAATCCAGCAAATTCTAATGAATAGGGATCAAACCAAAAATAATCGGGGGTACGAAAAGTATCTTGGTAAATTTGTTTCTTTAATTCCCTATCTGTATTAGCTGTTGATTCGGAAAGAATTTCTAAAATCAAGTTGGGATATTTACCATGTTCTTCCCATACTACCCAACTTTTACGAACTTTGCGTTCTGTGTCTAATACCACAAAAAAATCTGGGCCCCGGAAGTCTTCTGATTTGCGTTGATGGGGGCTGTAATAGATAGTTAAATTACCAGCAGTATAGAAATCATTTCTATCTCGCCACAGCCATTTTAGACATTTAAGTAAGAGCATTATCTGCTCTAGATGCAATTCTGTTTCCAAGGGAGGCTCATCACTATATAAATCACCAGGAGGAAATATAACATCTTCCGTGATGTCTTGAGGAGTATCTAATTCTTTGGCTAGGGACATGGCTTTGGATTTTGGATTTTGGATTTTGGATTTTGGATTTTATATTTTATATTTGGAAAACAGATAATCCGTTATCTGTTATCCGTTGTCTATTTTGGATTTGGAAAAACAGATGTTTATTATTGTAATCCCAACAATTGTATTCAGAATACATTAATCTTTACAGAAGAACCCTTCTCCAAGTAAGAGAGTGAGAGAGTAGTGAGAGAGTGAGAGAGTGTAGACGATGTGTGTCTATAATTTTAAGAATATATAATTTAAAAGTTATTTCCCTAATATTCCTTCCCTCCATCACTCCATCACTCCATCACTCCTTCCCTCCATCACTCCATCACTCCTTCCCTCCATCACTCCTTCCCTTAAGGTAACCAAATATCAGGCAAAATAGACTTACCCAATTGACGCAATGTCTGATTAATCTTCCTGCCTACTTGGATATGCATCTCATCTGCTTCCACTGGTATCACATTCGCCGCTTTACCCCCTCCCAAATAATCAACTGCCAAATTAGCAGCCTCTAAACCAGTCACATAAGCCTTTTCCTGAGCCCAAGAACCATGACGGGTAACTATCCAATCCCCGCTCATAAATACATTGTCAAAACTAGTTTGAGCTGGCAACATATGCTGATAACTACCAGGTGCAAAATGTGTTACCGCTTGGGGAAGACGAATCACACTACTATCAATCACCTCTGCATTCCCAAATCCCGGCACACAGGTAGCTAAATCCTTCTGAACCTTCCCAACTATCGCCTGATTATCTAAGGGTATTAACTGATTAGCATGGTAAAAATCTGCTTCAATTAC
>JASJCX010000008.1 GCA_030065255.1 Calothrix sp. MO_167.B42
TTTAACTTGTGTTAACTATTGTGGCCTGTTGTGCATCCGACAATACGAGTCGCACCAAGTCAGCGCAAGCGATCGCAGTTTCTAACTTACCATTGAAATTAGGCAATAATGGGAAATATGAGTATGAGTTTTTGGAATAGGTAATGCTAAAGCAACTCATCTTGGAAAATTGGAAAAGTTTTCGCCATGCTGAACTTCCAATCGATGCACTAACTGTTTTAATTGGTACTAATGCAAGTGGCAAATCTAATGTAGTTGAAGCCTTAGATTTTTTGCAAAGAATAGTGAGAGGTGAAGATATTAAAACAGCTTTAACTGGAAATGAAATAGTTCCTTCTATTCGAGGTGGTGTGGAATGGGCTGCACGTAAACCGGAGACTCAATTCACCTTAAAAACATTGATTCAGGGCGAAGATGAGAATACTGATTATCTTTATACGATTGAAATACAAACTCAACCAAATATTAGAATCGTCAAAGAAAATATTAGACTTGATACCTCTGAAGATAAATATAAACATGATACATTGTTGTTTGTAAAAAATCCAGATTTTAAAGATAGAAGTACCTTGCCTTTTTTGCCAAATTTAAATTTTGACGAAACAAAAATATCTAAAAGAGAACAGAAATTTTTAACAGATGAAATATTGAAGCCTGAGAAGGAAGCAAAAGAAAACATAACTGGTGCATTAGGTAAGATTTTTATTCTTAATCCTATCCCTGCTAAAATGCGAAACTATTCACAGCTTGCTAATAGTCTTGAAAGTGATGCTTCTAATATTGCAGGAGTGCTCGCAGGATTATCTGATGAAAAACAAGCTGAGGTAGAAACAACAATATCTACCTACATAAAAAACTTACCAGAAGGCGATATTAAAAAAGTATGGGCGGAAAAAGTCGGTAGATTTGGCACAGATGCAATGCTGTACTGTCAAGAAGAATGGAAACCAGGGGAAATTACAGAAATTGATGCTCGCAGTATGTCCGATGGTACACTGAGATTTATTGCAATTATCACAGCTTTATTAACTCGTCCAGAAGGTAGTCAATTAGTAATTGAAGATGTGGATGATGGACTGCATCCCTCCCGTTCAGCATTGCTCGTCAGGATGTTACGGGAAATTGGACAAAAAAGAAATATTGATATTTTAATTACTACCCATAACCCAACTTTACTAGATGCTTTTGGCTCAGATATCATTCCCTTCGTAGTTGTTGCACACCGAGATGTAGAAACTGGTGATAGTCAACTTACTGTTCTAGAAGATATTAAAAACTTTCCCAAATTATTTGCATCTGCTTCCTTAGGTAAATTAACCACAAGTGGTGCAATTGAAAGAAGCTTTTCTCATGGCGAATAAATAGTAATATGAGAAAGTTATTAATTATAGATCACTTTTATGTGTTTGGCTACAAGTTCCAAAAATGGAAAGTTGTGGTACTGATGATGATAAATGGGATTTTAAACGTGTCGATGAAAAAATTCAATCAGAAATCGAGCAATCTACAGTACTTGTACTCCCTTTAGCTGTAGTTGTAGAAATTGGTAACCACATTGCACAGGCTAAAAATAATTATGATGTAGCTCAAAAATTTGCAGAAATTATGACTAAAGCTGCTGATGAAACATCTCCTTGGGCAGCTTTTAGTAAACAAGTTAAACTTTGGGAAAAAGATGAGCTGAAAAAATTAGCCGATCAATTTCCTCAATGGGCAAGTCAAAAAACTTCTATGGGTGATGCTAGTATTGTTTTTCTTGGTCAATATTATAAACAAGAAGGTTTTTGCGTAGAGTTTTTAACTGCTGATAAAGGATTAAAAGCCCAAGAACCACCTCCACCTCCTCAACTTACAAGACGAAGTAACCGGAAGAGAAACTAAATTTTTATATCGCAACAAAAATAAACATATCACAGTCAGGCTCCCTCCCCTAGCAAAATACTCATGTCAAGAGAGTTAAACTATTGGCGGTGAAGTCTAAATATTCAATCTTAGAAATATTTTTATGGCGATAGAATCTGCTGTTACCGAAGTCGCAATTGAGACAAATCTCAAGCAATTTTTGCTGGTACTCTCAGTTTCTTTGAGTGTGGCGACATTACCCCAGGTGTTTAGTTGGTTTCGCCAAATACCTTATACCTTACTCTTAGTTATTGCTGGTTTGGGTTTGGCACTAGTAGATGTCCGTCTTGTCAATCTATCCCCAGAATTAATTCTGGCGATTTTTCTCCCTCCATTGTTATTTGAAGCAGCATGGAATTTAAAATGGGCAAACCTGAAGCGGGATATGCTTCCTATCTGTCTCTATGCAGTGTTAGGAGTTCTCATTTCTATTGTTGGGGTGACAATTGGACTCAACCAATTCGCCGCAGTTCCCCTGACTACTGCACTGCTAGTGGGAGCTAGTTTATCAGCCACCGATCCCGTTTCCGTCACCGCATTATTCCGCGAGTTGGGGGTAGATAAACGCCTCACAACCCTAATGGAAGGGGAGAGTTTGTTTAATGATGGCATGGCTGTTGTGGCTTTTAGTTTCCTGGTGGGACTACCCCTGGGAACAGCACAACTGGGATTTCAACCTGTAATCATCGAACTCTTTACTGTGGTAGGTATTGGTATAGCCGTGGGAGGATTGATTGGCTTTGGTATTTCCTACCTCACCCAAAGATTTGATTTACCACTGGTGGAACAGTCTTTAACCCTGGTATCAGCCTATGGAACCTACATCATTGCTGAAGAATTGGGAGGTTCTGGGGTAATTGGGGTGGTAACAACTGGCTTAATTTTGGGTAACTTTGGTTCCCGCATTGGGATGAATCCCCGTACCAGGGTGATTGTGAGTGAATTTTGGGAATTTATCGCCTTCTTTGTCAACTCTATCGTTTTCTTACTCATTGGAGATCAAGTACGGTTTTCTGTTTTGGCAGATAATTTAGTAATTATTGGTGTCACCATTGGGGGGATGGTTGTAGCCAGGGTAGTTTCTGTTTATGGTTTGGGATTTTTGACCAATAAACTGGCTAATTCAGAAATTAGTTTACCGCAACAAACTATACTTTGGTGGGGTGGTTTGCGTGGTTCTGTATCTATTGCTTTAGCATTAAGTGTTCCGGCAATTTTAGCTGAACGAGAGGAATTAATTGCTACTGTATTTGGGGTAGTTTTATTTACCTTATTAGTACAGGGATTAACCACCAAACCCTTACTGGAAAATTTAAATCTTTTGGGGGATCAACCTCTACGTCAGGAATATTTAGAATTAGTAGCACGCCAGTCAGCACTAGAAAAGGTACTAAAATATCTCGATAGCGTAGATGAGCGTCCAGGACTGGACAAGGAATTTTGTCGCTATCAGGAGACTTTAATTAGAGGAGAATTGAATAATTTAGAAGAACAAATTGAAAAGTTACAACATAACTATCCTAATCTACGGGAATTTACCACCGAACAACTGCGAAGTGAATTACTAGCAGTAGAAGCAGATACCTATGCCGATTTTGTCCGTTCCGGTCGCTTAAATCAAGAACTGGCACCCTTACTGCAAGATGTTTTAGGCAGGGATCATTAGTAACCCAGATATTAAATAATCATCAATTTCAGGCTCCCACCCAGCGTCTTCATAGCTACACTGTGGGAGCTTTGCAATTAAAGATAATTATCGATCGCCCATGGCAGAAAAAAAGTCTTTTTAATTTTAATGTTTTTAGCGATCGCACTGATTGATATATTAGTTGCATGGCTATAATCTTAAACGGCAATCCCAATCACAAAATACTTTGCCGAATGCTTATGCCAACCCAGATTAGCAGGCTTATGGCCTTTAGGTATCCTCGAACTATTGGGATTTTCCCACTCTCCATGGCTATTTGATGAATGATAACCATGTTGGACTCCCATATAATCTCTACAATCTCTGTGGTTTCCTACAAACACTATTGGTGATACCACCCATTATTTCCAAGATTAGCTAAAGTAAGTAGTCAAATTTTTCTGTATATATTAGGACAATTGTCAATATTTGTTATGCGCTACATACAACAGAACATACTTAGTTTTAAGTTGACTGTGCCATTAGCCATGCTTTGTCTGCCATTAGTTAGTTATTAACTAACATATCGCACAACAGAACATTAAACTCAAAAATGGCTAATTCCAGAAGTCACTAAGTGCCTATATTCTTTATTGAAAAGCAAACTACACAGAGTAGGAGAAAAAGTTTTTTCATCTGTTCTGGTGTACACATTTGATTACGGCTACTTACTTAGACAAGTAAATTATGGGTAATTAATTTAACTTCATACAACTAAATTCATGACCCGTCTCAGATTAATTAACAGCTTCAACTTCCGCCATCTACGTGGTGATTTATTAGGTGGTGTAACTGCTGCTATTGTTGCTTTACCATTAGCATTGGCATTTGGAGTTTCAGCTTCACCACAAGCAGGAGCAATCGCAGGATTATATGGCGCTATTTTTATAGGGCTATTTGCAGCTTTATTTGGGGGAACTCCATCCCAAATTTCTGGTCCCACGGGTCCGATGACGGTGGTGATGGCCACTGTATTTACTACCATGAGTGCCAAGAATCCAGATAATGGTCTGGAAATGGCATTTACCATCATCATGCTGGGTGGATTATTCCAAATCCTGTTTGGGATCATGCGATTGGGTAAATATATTACCTTTATCCCTTACACAGTCATCTCTGGTTTCATGTCTGGGGTTGGTTTTATTATTCTCTTTCTCCAAATTGGGCCCTTGTTGGGACATCCAAGTTCTGCCAAGGTAGTGGATTCTCTCTCCAATTTATCCAAATTCCTCAATAACCCTAACCCTGTAGCCACTGGATTGGGCTTACTAACCCTACTAATTGTATTTTTATCTCCCCCAAAGCTAAATCGGATTGTACCATCCCCCTTAATAGCACTAGTTGTGGGCACAGTTATTTCAGTGACTATATTTCCAGATAGTGATATAGCCCGCATTGGTACGATTCCTAGGGGTTTACCCGAACTGCACTTACCAGTGTTCAGCCTGACTCAAATCCAAGATATGATTGTTTATGGTTTGATGCTGGCAACTTTGGGAGCAATTGATTCTTTGCTAACTTCCCTAGTGGCGGATAACATTACCCGCACTCAACATGACTCTGACAAAGAATTAATTGGACAAGGTATTGGTAACCTACTTGCAGGTTTATTCGGTGGATTACCTGGAGCTGGGGCGACTATGCGTACTGTGGTGAATGTACGCGCAGGGGGAAAAACAGCACTATCGGGGGTAATTCATGCCGTGGTGTTGTTAGTAATTGTCTTGGGTGCAGGTGGGCTGACGGAAAATATTCCCAATGCGGTGTTAGCCGGTATCTTGATTAAAGTTGGGATTGATATTATTGATTGGGGCTTTCTCAAACGCGCTCACCAAATATCCCTCAGAGCAACGGGATTGATGTATCTAGTCTTGTTGCTAACGGTTTTTGTTGATTTAATTATTGCAGTTGTGGTTGGGGTTTTTCTGGCAAATCTATTTACTCTTAAACGTCTTTCTGATTTGCAAGCAGAGCAAGTCAAAGCCATCACAACTCCCAATGGACAGCTGCACTTAAACCCACAAGAAAAATCAATTTTGCAGCAAGCAGAGGGACGCATTCTCCTGTTTCATTTGGGTGGTCCCATGAGTTTTGGTGCAGCAAAAACAATTTCCCGACGCTTGTCAATTGTGGAAAATTATGATGTATTGATTTTAGATTTATCTGAAGTTCCCCATGTGGGTGTAACAGCTTCCTTGACGATCGAAAACATGGTCAAAGAAGCTTGTGAAAAAAGGCGAGCAGTGTTTTTGGTGGGAGCCAGTGGTGAAGTAAAAGATAGGTTGCGACGTTTAAAACTTTTAGATCGATTGTTGCCTAAAAATCAGTTACAAAGTCGCCAGGAAGCATTAGAAGCAGCTCTATTAGTTGTGAAAGAACGCCAAGGATTATCTGGTTTAAAGGGGGGAAAATAGATTAATATATGGGCGATCGCATAATATCTAAATCAATCCTAAATCATTTGTGAAAAGTTAGATCCCCGACTTTTTTGAAAAGTCGGGGATCTGGGCCTCTCCGAATATTTATAGGAGCGATTACCCCCATCCCATTATTCTCATTAACAATTAATACGTCAAATTGTAATTGAGTTACTTATCATGAATATTAAAGAACAACTACTACAAGAGATTGAAAGAGTACCGGAACCTCTCTTACAAGAAGTGTTAGATTTTATTCAATTTTTGCAAAATAAGCACCAACAAGAGAAATTAGAAATAACCCTCTTAAGTGAATATTCACTACAAAAAGATTGGCTGAAACCTGAAGAAGAGGCAGCATGGCAGGATTTGTAAGAGGTGATGTTGTGATTGTCCCGTTTCCTTTCTCTGACTTGACCCAAGCTAAACGTAGACCTGCTCTAGTTGTTGCTAATCTTCAAGGAAATGACCTCATTCTCTGTCAAATTACCAGTCAAGTAGTGAGTGATGAATATGCTATTAACATTGACAATAGCGACTTTAGCACAGGTGGACTCAATCAAATTAGTAATATCCGACCCAATCGCTTGTTCACAGCCGAGCAATCAATTATTCTCTACAAAGCAGGTCAACTTAAATCAGAAAAGCTAGAAGAAGTCATAGTGAAAATAATTGAGATATTACAACACTAAAGGTTAAAAATGACTACCAAATAATTACTAGGGGATCTGGGTCTCTCCAGAATATTTATGGGAGCGATCACTCCTCCATCCCTTTATTTTTATTAACAATTAATACATCAAATTGTAATTGAGTCACCTATAATGCAATACGCTTCAGTTAAGAATAATGGTAGGGTAGGCAGTGCTAGCCCTGTGAAGGTGACATTAAAGCAATCTCAAACATACCAAAAATTATCCGGTAGGGGCACGGCATCGGTAAATCTCTGTTGGTTGTAGAATAATCTTACCCACGCCGTGCCCTGCGTATGCCAATTCTTCATTCAGCTTTTGACAAAAGTAATTCTAAAGTCGATGCAGCAGATGCGTCAAAGCCATTATATGCATCGGTCACAACGATGTTAACATTGGGTGGATAATGTTCTGGAATGTCATCGATTGCTACCCAAAAATCACCTACTGCATTATTCTGTCGTAAGAATTCCATAACTTCTTGATGCCTGCGGTTCTGGGATTGATGGATAATCTTGGGATCTAAAAAAGGTATAAATCCAACAACTCGTTCAGCAACCCTTGGCGAAAATAAAGGACGAACTAATTCAAATGAAAACACCTCTCTCCATGAAGATGAAATGACAACTAAAAACTTTGGGTATCTTTCTAAAACATCTTCAAATACTTGCAAACAAGTTGGATCAAACCTCAAAAGGTCTTCTTTGCTAACTGGAATATCAAACTTCTTTTCAGGGACAAGAACACCATCGATATCTAGAAAGATCCACATCTTTTGAAAAACTCGCTTTGAATAACGTTACTCATTTGATGATAGCCATAAATTATACTTAGGGCTTGCTGAAAAACAAGGAAAAAGTGGCACTCTGGGGATACCAGACCAAAGAAATATATTCAAGTGCAAGAAAACAGTGGAAAATATGGTAGAACCCATGCATCACCGTAACCAGTAACAGTACTGATGTGAGTAGTACTTATGTGTAGTACTTATGTAAAATCCCACAGATAAAATCCGTGGGATTATGTCAATGATTGATTATGCACCCTGCTTGCTCCCTCCCGAACAACCAGTACTTGATTTGGGGGCTACTTATTCTACCTCTGTCTGAGATAATCAAGAATACCGCGAGCTATTCCTTCCGCCATTTTATTGCGGAACCATTGGCTGCGTAGATTTTTGACATCATTACGGCCAGTCAAATAACCAGTCTCCACTAGGATTGCGGGCATAGAAGTTTTTCGGAGGACGTAGAATCGTGCTCTGCGTACACCCCTACTTTTCATATTCACGGTACGAAGAATTCGGCGATGTACTATAGTCGCAAAACTACGCCCTGTATCATAATAATAGGTTTCCAAACCATTAACATCAGGACGCTTACGACCAGCAGAGTTGGCATGGATACTCACGAATACATCGGCATTTACCCGTTCTGCCATCTTCACTCTTCCCGGCAGGCTAACAAAATAATCAGACTTGCGAGTCATAACCACCTGAATCCCATTTTGCTCCAAAATCTGGGCAACTCTTTTACCAATGGGGAGAATCACCTGTTTTTCTCGCAAACCTCCAATACCTATGGCACCAGGGTCCTTACCACCATGTCCAGGGTCAATCATAACTACTAATTTACCTTTTTTAATCGGTCTTCTGGGCTGGGAAGTCGGATTAGGTGTCCTGACAATTGCTGGGGGAACCGATCTGGGATTAGGACGGTTGAGAGGAGGTAATCCAATAGTCGGAGGTCTATTTCTATTAATGGGAGACATTCTTCTATACCTCTGCATTCGCAAAGATAATAATTGACCGACTTGATTGACTCTACCTAGTTGTACTCCAGAAGCTGGTTGGACAAAAATTACCACTGTGGTAGGGTCTTTTTGTTGTAAGCGAACCCTCAAAACCGGGCTATTGGCATTTAACCTGGGGCCTTTGACATCAGAGGATAACTTAGCATTGGGAATTTCAATGCGGAATAAAGCGGTTTGGCGGTCCCAACCACTATTAGCAGATAAAGGGCGATCGCCTCTAATTAATAATTGTCCTCCATTATCAGCAATTTCCACAGATTTAATCGTAGAAACAACGTTTCTGGCTGTAGACTTAGGTGGTCTGACAACTGGTTGAGTACTAATTCGAGTATTAACTACAGTTGGTGATGAACGATTATTACTCCTAGAAGAATTACGGACAATGCGAGTAGGTAAAACTACTAAACCACTAGCACCACTATTGGTTGCTCGCCAATCGGGGCTATTTTTATCTACCCGCAAAGTCATGCGAACTGTGGAGGGAGAGGTTTTCAGTTGATTAAATTGAATACTCTTTACACCATGTTTGTTGACTTCCTTCTTCCGGGAAGACAAACTGGGAGCCATGGTAGCACCAGAGATATCCATAAAAATGGTTTTGCGATCGCGGCTACGTTTGACTTCAACCTCTGGCTTACCACCTGTGGTACGAACGAAAAAGCCGTCCCCCGTCACCAGCAACCGTTGAATTTGTGCTGCTGCCGAACTTGTAGCAATTGGGGAATTCTTGGGCTTCCTGGAAATATTACTCGGAGTATTTCTGGAAGTATTATTTCTGGAGGTATTAATCGTTACAGTGTTGTAAACATTCCCATTGGAGGCAGTTACACTACTGCGTCTAGTTGGCTTAGGTAATTGTACGAACCAACGGCTGGCAGTTTCCCCAACAAATTTTACCTTTTTGGGGTCGAGAGTATAATCGGGATTCAATTCTACTACTAAACGAGCTGTCTGTGGGTTAAACTGTCCAACACGAATTGCACGAATTGCACCACCTACGGGTTGAGTGAGTTGCCTTTGTCCAAACACCGTTCCTGGTAAATCAATTACCAAACGAGTCGGATTAAAAATTAATTGAGCTTGGGGCTGAACTCCCCCATTAGTATTAATTTCCAGTCGATTTTTATTGGCATCGAAACGCCACGATTCTAGTTTTGCCGCCAACACAGGCGACGATAACATTAATATAGTTCCAACAGTGCCAGGTATTAACCAGTGTAGTTTCACAGTGCTTTTTCCTGAGGTGCATTTACGGGAGGGAGCTGTCAATTTATCAAAAAGGCTTGGCAAGTTACCCTACGGTTATTGCCTAAATATTAGCTTTGATGAAAACAAGGGAATTATTTCCCATAATTTTTTCTGTTTTTGTCGAGTGCTTGTCAATTTTGCACTCTTTATCACAGTTTTCATCCAAATCAAGTTAACAGTAAGTAGTATTTTGAGAACATAATGGTTTTTCCATGCTGTTATAACACGAAATTAGAGTCTCCAAAGCATCAGAATACACTAATAACGGGGCAGGCAGAATACACAGCAATAGTTAATCATAGTTGGCAATATTTTATCAACAAGATATAGAATTTCGCCCTTGAGATTACTGCTGTCAATTGATGTGGTCAAGTGATAGAATATTTTCGATTTTTTCTGGCAAAATTATGACTCCAGACTGAAGAATATTGTGGGTTTAATCCTAGGGGTTTAAAAAACGCATAATTGATGATGAAAATTCAAGCAATAATACCTAATCCATTGTTGATTTAGAAAAACAGATAATTCGTTGGTGATGTAAAAAATTAGATAATCCCTTGGTGATTTGGAAAAACGGATTATCCATTATTGGTTTACCGATTGTAAAATATTCACTGGGTGAACATTTGGGCAATCCATATGCAACAATACTCGTGCAAATTGGTATAAAATTTACCACTTTATAGGACGTAGATGTGAATATATAAGTTTCCTATATTAATCTCCTAGTTTTGCAGATAAAAATAAATTTGATTGAGGCTTAAATACCTGTGGTGAATCAAACAGATAATAGGGGATAAAAAGGATAGAATTGGGTTGTTTGTGGGAAAATCAAATAGGATTGCTAATTCCTCTAATTTTTCACTATAGTAATCGAGAGGCCCAGATCCCCGACTTTTCAAAAAAGTCGGGAATATAACTTTTCGCGTTTCTAAGTTGCATCGCTATTTAAATCAACCATGACAAAAATGTGGTTAACTTAATGAATCAGCATGAAAATTGCATTGTTTGAAACATTTTTTCTCATTTAATCTCCAGCCTCGGTAAATCTGGGTGATTTCCAGGAGCCAGAATACCTTTTACAAGATACTGACTCCCATAATGGGTGGATACAGGTAGTTACAATTGAGGACGATATTTTAAATTCACATATAACATTGAATGTAAATCATGACTCATCACTCAGTAGTCCTTTAGTCTACCCATTTCTTTAACTAAGATTCATAATTGTCTGAAGTATTTTCCAAATTTTCACGGGAGCTAATTGCCAAAGGTGTATTTTGGGAAGTTTCTAACACCAATTGATCCTGATTGAAACCCTCTTCTTCTGTTTTTTGTGGTAAAACAACCCTCAACAATGGAGGAGCAATAAAAGTAGTCAGAATTACCATCATAATAATTGCGGCTGACAATGGCTTAGAAAATACGCCAGTGCTAGAACCGATACCTAAAAATACCAATCCCACTTCCCCACGAGGAATCATACCCACACCAATTGCTAAACGGTTAATTTGGGGTTGACCAAAAACGCTAAAGCCTGTAATGACTTTACCAATAATTGCCACCAAAATCAGGAAAGTTGCCATAATTAAACCTTCACGATTGCTAGGAATCGATGGATTTAAAACTCCTAAATCAGTTTGTGCCCCCACCGTCACAAAGAAAACGGGTACTAGCATATCCGCAATGGGGATAATTTGCCTTTGAAGTTCCTTTCGTTTATCAGTTTCTTCCAGAACCAAGCCTGCTGCAAAAGCTCCTAAAATTGCTTCGAGGTGAATTACGTCAGCCAGATATGCCATGACAAAGGCAAAAATGAAAGCTGGAATTACCAACTCCCCACGGGTTTTCAGGCGCTCAACAATCACTACAAAAGACTTGTTAAATATATTACCAAGAGCGATCGCACCTAGGAGAAAACTACTGGCGCTGATAATTAAATAGACGACGTTACCTACATCCACAGCCCCATTTTTGGCAAGACTAGCTACCACCGCCAAAACGATAATTCCCAGCACATCATCAATTACTGCAGCACCAAGAATAATTTGTCCTTCCTTGGTATTAAGAGCGCCTAACTCGGACAGAACTTTGGAAGTAATGCCAATACTAGTGGCAGTTAGGGCCGCACCAGCAAAAATTGCGGGAACCGCAGGTACGCCAAATATAGTCATCAAACCTACCGTACCAGCTGTGAAGGGCACCACAACCCCGACGATAGCCACTACTACCGCTTGTAAACCCACAGCCATGAGATCTTTTAGGTTAGATTCCAAGCCAATTTCAAATAGGAGGATAATTACTCCCAACTCAGCCAAAACCGAAATTACTTCTGATTGAGATGCAAATACGGCATTCGCCCCATCTGGAGTTAAACCTGCTGTGGTTTCTAGGAAGCTAATAATCACAGAACTAGAAGCATCTGCCCCTCCTTCGGGGAAAACTAACAGATGCAAGCAGGATACACCCACCAAAACACCACCCACCAACTCGCCTAATACTGGTGGTAAACCTACGCGACTGGACAACTCGCCACCAACTTTGCTGGCGAAGTAAATTACTACTAAACTAAGTAGTACTCCTGCTACTACCAGCGAACTATCTGCTGTTTCTGTTGTAGTTGCCAACAGAGGTAATGAGAAGGGTACAATATTTAACTGCATTGCTTACCTAATTTTGGGGAATCCTTCTCCTTCCTAATGTACAAGGTTATTAAAAGTAAAGATTATAGATTTTCTGGCTATATATCATTGCAGCCGATAGATTTTCCGTAATCTTTGGGTGAAATACTTTCTGAGCTTAAGTTATGGTTAATAGCGAAATTGCTCAGGAGTGACTTTTGATTTTAGGAAAATGCAGATTGGATGGTGGTGGATTAAGTATAAATTACTGGGGGCGAAACACTCGCTCAAAAGGTTTATCACGGTAGCGACGATAAACGTCGAAGTCTTTATCGAGAGTCGCAATATTACTAATATCTAGGCGCTCGGAAACTACAACCAAGGACAAATCGGCAAAATCGGGATTCATACTTTGATATTTGCTGTTAAGTTCAGCAATTCGGCAAAAATCTTCAGGTAATAAAGGCTCGCATTTATAAATTTGATCTGCTAGATGTGATAAAAACAAATTTTGTACCTGAGAATTAGACTGGAGATGATACATAACTTCAGTAACACATCCAACTGTAGTGATTAAATCACTGGTACAACCGCCAAAGAAATCACGAACTTGTATATGATAATTATCTATTTTGTTGTAAAAAGCTATTAGTAAACCACTATCTACAAGAATTTCCAGGTAATCGCTCATGTTTCTTGCGATTGCTGATTTTCCAAATCTTCAAGTCCTTCTAATGCTGCCGAGTTTTGTGCTTCCCTGAATACTTGTTGTGCAGTTGCCCGGGATTTATTTATATCTTGAGCAATAGTTTTTCTGCGAAAATCCCGATCTGATAAATTACTAGGACCTTCCAGTAAATTTTCGGGATAACCACCCATTCGCTCTAAAACAGTTTTCCGAGACTGTAAACTTGACCAATGTTCCCATAGCAAACGTTTAATTAATTCATTACTGGTAGTCCCCTCTCTTGCCAGAATCTCTACTAAATACTTTTCTGCCTCGTCATCTAAACTTATACTCAGCATTGTAATTACTACCTTTAATTTCCATCAATTGATCCCATATACCAATCCTAAATCATTGGTTAAATTCTCCGATTTCCTTGTGATTGGGAATGGTTAAGTTGTCACGCATTTAAATTGTATATGTGTGCTTGACTGACAAAATGTTAAATCTTCTTTCTCCCTGCCCCCTGCCCCCTGCGATTGGATATACCAACTAGATGCATAACAGCTTAGTTATTAACATTCCCCAACTCACACAAACGCTGCCAGTAAGATGGAGAAACGGGAACTACAGACAATCGAGATAATCTCACTAAATCAAAATTAGCAAAGTATTCATCCTGCTTAATTTGAGCCAAACTCACGGGTTGGGGTATTCTTTTGCCTACCTTAACTTGAACAACCACCCGTTTAACATCGTCTAATGCGGGATCTGGGTATGGTTGACTGATTATTTCGGCCGTACCAATAATCTTTCTTTCCTTGCCAGTGTGATAAATAAATGCAATATCCCCTGGTTCCATTGTCCGTATATGCTTGAGTGCTAAGGCATTATTCACTCCATCCCAAACTGTAGTTCCTTCTTCTTCCAAATCCCCATAAGAGTAGTTCCCTGGTTCTGTTTTTAGTAGCCAATAAGCCATACAATGAATCTCCTAGTCAAAACCTAAATCCAGCTAGACAACAAAATATAGTATCTTACGTAATCCATAAACTTTTTTCTCGGATGGTAATTATATGAGTATATTGGCGTTACAGAATATAGGTTCCTGTCTCCCCCATACATGGAAATTTTTCCCTGTAGCTTTGGTGACATATTTAACTTTTGTTCCACCTGCATTGTCCCAAGTCAAAGGGAAAATTCCTCGTACTATTACGGTTAATGGTCGTGGAATAGAGTTTATTGCTACAAGTAATTCACAAGTGAACGTCGGTGTAGAAATTCAAGGAAAAACCGCTCAAGATGCACAACAAAAAGCAGCCGTGCGTTCGTCCGCTGTGGTGAACTATCTGAAAAATAACAATGTGGAAAAATTACAAACCACTGGGATTAATTTATCTCCAATCTATCGCTCCATAAACAACACTACGCAAATTAACGGGTACAGAGCCACCAATAGAGTCAGCTTTCGCGTTGCCACCGATAAAATGGGTAACATATTGGACGGAGTAGTTAAAGCTGGAGCCACACAAATTAATAGCATTAACTTTATTGCTACAGATGAAGCGATCGCTAATGCCCGCACCAAAGCCCTACAAGCAGCGACTCAAGATGCCCAAAGTCAAGCCCAAACAGTTCTCACATCTTTGAATTTAACTGGTAAAGAAGTTGTTAACATCACAATTAATAGTGGAAACACTTCCCCTCCTCCCATGTTTCGGACTAATGTGGCAGCAGGGTTAGTAGAACAGGCTTCTACCCCCGTCATTGGTGGAGAACAACGGGTACAAGCCTCTGTAACTTTGACAATTAGTTATTAAGTAATAGGACTTATGTATTAAAAAACACAATTAAATGATGATAAGTTTTGACACTGCATAAGTCCTATTACTGATGGAGGCAGTGGTGATTAATTTAATTAAAAATGGTCGGGATTACCATCCATCATTGCTGCTTCAGCGTCCTTTTTAGAACCCAATAAATCTAGTTGTTCGACTCTAATAATCGGCATAGAACGGGGCGCTCCCGTATTGCGATCGCTCCATGAATCAAATTTTAAAGAACCTTTAACCCCAATTAAACTACCTTTGCGAATATAGTTACCTGCCACTTCCGCAGTCTTATCCCATAATTCCAAAGTAAACCAATCTGGTTCGTCACTATTGCGCGTTCGCCTTCTAACCGCTAAGGTTAATCTACACTTGACAGCACCAGATTCAAAATATTTCATATCCGGGTCGCCACCGACACGACCCACCAAGGTGACTACGTTAATATTCACAGGTAAACCTTAAAGTACAACTGTACTTATTTATTGTGACTCCCATGGTAGAGAATGACAAATTAATAGTTGGGGCTTGATATAAATATCACTTATATATTGATTTTGAATCATAAGAAACAGTCGGTTATGGTTGCCAAACTGTTACGGATATACTCTCTCAATGGGAGTATATAAAAGGTATAGTCTTGAGTCGGAACAATAATGTGTCTAAAGTTATCTAATAAATAGCTTCCTTGACTAGACTCAGGGTGAATAAACGTAATACAATCGGGCCAAATTATTACTTACGGTAGTAGTCGAAAACAGCACGAATAGGGGGCAAGCAGAGGCGTGGGAATTTTTAGCAGGTTTTCCTTGTCACGGGATATGGGTATCGATCTGGGTACCGCCAATACTCTAGTATATGTATCTGGGAAAGGTATTATACTGCAAGAACCTTCAGTAGTTGCGATTGATAAAAACGAAAAAGTCGCAATAGCAGTGGGAGAAGAAGCGAAAAAAATGTTGGGGCGTACCCCAGAGAATGTGATGGCTTTGCGACCATTGCGAGATGGCGTGATTGCTGATTTTGATTCTGCAGAGTTGATGTTAAAACACTTCATTCAGCGAGTCAATGAAGGTAAATCTCTGGTACTACCCCGGATTGCGATTGGTATTCCCAGTGGGGTTACAGGGGTAGAGAGACGAGCTGTGATGGATGCAGCCACACAAGCAGGAGCAAGGGAAGTTTATTTAATTGATGAACCAGTAGCAGCTGCAATCGGTGCAGGTTTACCAGTGGCAGAGCCAACTGGTAATATGATTATTGATATTGGTGGTGGGACTACGGAAGTTGCTGTGCTGAGTTTGCAGGGTACGGTATTAAGCGAGTCTGTACGAATTGCTGGAGATGAACTCACTGACTCTATCTTCCAATATATGAAAAAGGTACATAACTTAGTTATTGGAGAACGGACAGCTGAGGAAATTAAGATTCGTATTGGTTCAGCCTATCCAACTAAAGATGATGAAGAAGCGGTGATGGAAGTCCGGGGATTACACTTGCTTTCTGGCTTACCACGCACTGTCGTTCTCAAAGGACCAGAAATTAGGGAAAGTATGGCAGAACCACTTTCTGTCATTATTGAAGCTGTAAAACGGACTCTGGAAAGAACGCCCCCTGAGCTAGCTGCCGATATTATCGATCGAGGTATTATGCTGGCTGGTGGCGGGGCTTTACTCAAAGGGTTAGATACTTTGATTAGTCATGAAACCGGTATCGTTACCCACGTTGCAGCCGATCCCCTAAGTTGTGTTGTTTTAGGCACAGGGAGAGTACTGGAAAACTTTAAGCAGTTGGAACGGGTTTTCAGTGGACGTTCCCGTAGTGTTTAAAACTCAATGGCAATATATTGATTAATCTATATATATGGATTCCAAGTTGTGGAAATTCCATATCTGACAATTCACACTAAAGTTAATTATTAGTATATATGTTTACAGCACGTGGTGGTTGGGAGCGTAGAGGATTAAAAGTTGGTCTGATTGCTGTAGTTGTTGGTAGTGCTTGGTTAGTTCGAGAAACCCAGGGCGCAGCCTTATTAGAATTTTATACGGGGATCAGCAATCAGTTACAGATTGTACAAACAAAGCCAGATACAACAGATCGTTTGCACAATGCCAGGGTTTTGGAGTTAGAAGCCCAAATTGCAGATTTGCAATTCCAAAATCAAAAGCTCAAAAAATTAATCTCATATACGGAGAAACAACCTGCTACCTCTAAACCAATTGTATCTCGGGTAGTGGGACGTGGTGCTGACAATTGGTGGCAACAAGTAACTATCAATCGTGGTAGTTCAGCAGGTATAGAGTCAGGAGCTATTGTTAAGGCAGAGGGTGGTTTAGTAGGCATTGTTGAGAATGTAACAATGAACACTAGCCGTATATTGTTAATCACTGATATGAAAAGTACCATAGGTGTCAATATCAGTCGGACTGGTGCTAAAGGGATTTTAAGAGGTAACTCTTCCACAGAAGCTGTATTAGAGTTTTATGAGAAAGTGCCTAATGTCAAAGTTGGTGATGTAATTACTACATCTACCCATAGTCGGAAATTCCCTTCTGGATTACCTATAGGTAAGGTCAAATCCTTGGATTTGAAAAAATTACCGGCATCTATTGCCAAAATCGAGTTATTTCCACCCATTAGTTCCTTAGATTGGGTAGCAGTGTACCCCAAAGCTGAAGAACAACTGTCGGAAAAATCACTTTCCACCAATACACAACCGCAGAAATCTAATTAGGTTGGAGTACATCGAAGCAATGAAGATTCAGGGATTTTGGAGTAGTAAAAGAAAAAAGTCAAAGTCATCAAGACAAAAACGTAAATCAAAACAGAATAACATTCCTTTTCTTTCTAAATGGCATCCTCAAGCCTTGCAAATTCTAGACTGGGGGGTAACATTTGGTTCTGTAGTGATATTTTTGTTGATGTTGCTGACTCGTTTCCCAGGGATGGAATTATTAGGTATTGGGCCTAATTGGTTATTAATTTGGGTTGTGGCTTGGAGTGTGAAGCGTTCGGCATTCCAAGGAGCCTTAGCTGGTGTAGTTTTGGGATTATTGCAAGATGCTATGACTTCTCCGGCTCCCACCCACGCTTTAAGTTTAGGGGTGGTAGGGTTGATTACTGGTTTGATGCAAAAGCAGCGATTTATTCAAGAAGATTTTATTTCTATCGCTTTAATCGTGTTTGGAATGTCAGCTTTAGCTGAAACAATTTTTGCCTCACAATTGAGTTTGATGGGCGATCGCAATCCGGAAGATATTTGGATATACTACCAAAGAATTGCCCTGGCTTCTGCTATTCTCACTAGTCTGTGGGCACCTGTGATTTATTATCCTTTAAATCTCTGGTGGCAAAGGTTAAAGACAGCCCAACAGTCTGCTACCAGTAAATTTTAGTTTAAACAAAAAGAAGCCTCACATCTGACCGAATGGCAATGTGAGATGAATTTTTGGGCAATCTCAATTACCCCAGTATTCAGCAATGCCAAAAATAGGGATCGCAACAGTAATCAAATATTTGCCTATTTATGCCCAAAATTACTCATTTAAGTAGATTTTTCGGCTATATGAAGCAGTTTTTGATTCAACAGAGGGATTGTATTTAATGTATAGGATTACTATTTGGTTTTTGTTGGCGTAGCCTGGGCTGTACACTTACACAACTCAGTACATTTTCTGTAGCCTGTAGCCTGTAGCCTGTACCCTCCCCCTACAAGTCAATTCACAAATCAAACCGGTGTTTATGCCTCAGTCCCGTTTGTTGGTAAAATAAGGTGTAACACCGAATAGTAATCAACCTGTATAAAAGCCTAACTGCCGTTCCGGCAATTTGCACCTTGGTAATTGAAGATATGGGATTCTATTTCATAGTTCTAGTACTCGACCACATTAATTTTGACAAGTCGTGGGTGCTTAGATCCCCTCATAACTAATGTGGTGGACTACTAGTGAATTATGAGGAATAGATAAAATCTACCCTTCAATCAGCCACTTTTGATCTTGTAGATCGTTTCCCAATCAAAATTATGGATAATTCCCCATTGGTGACTCCAAAATATGCACCTACACAACCAAGGGTAGGAACTGAATTTGACCGGGAAATGATGCAAAGATGCTTGCTCCTGGCTCGTCGTGCATTGGGGCGTACATCTCCCAATCCATTAGTGGGAGCGGTAATTGTTAAAGATGGAAAAATCATCGGGGAAGGATTTCATCCCTGTGCTGGGGAACCCCATGCTGAGGTATTTGCCCTAAGAGCAGCTGGGGACAATGCCCGTGGCGCGACTATATATGTGAGTTTGGAGCCTTGTAACCATCATGGCAGGACTCCTCCCTGTTCTGAAGCCATAATTAGGGCAGGGTTAACAAAAGTAGTGGTGGGGATGGTAGATCCCAATCCCTTAGTCGCTGGAGGGGGGATCGCTAAACTCAAGGCTGCTGGGATTGAGGTTGTGGTTGGAGTTGAAGAAGCAGATTGTCGCCGACTAAATGAGGGTTTTATTCATCGTATTCTCCACCATCAACCTTTCGGCACTTTGAAATATGCCATGACTCTAGATGGAAAAATTGCTACAAATAGCGGTCATAGTACTTGGGTGACAAACCAAATTGCCCGCCAGACTGTACATAAATTACGGGCTACTTGTGATGCAATTATTGTAGGTGGAAATACGGTTAGGCAAGATAATCCCTATTTAACTAGCCATCAAGAAGGAAGCCATAATCCTCTGCGGGTGGTGATGAGTCGCAATCTCGATCTACCAATTACGGCTAATTTGTGGGATACAACTATTGCACCGACTCTTGTATTGACCGAAGTTGGTGCTAACCCAGAATTTCAGAGTTTATTACATAAACAAGGGGTAGAAGTAATAGAATTAGATCCCCTTACTCCCAAACAAGTGATGTCTTACTTGTACGATCGCGGTTTTTGTAGTGTGTTATGGGAGTGTGGGGGTACTTTAGCAGCTAATGCGATCGCTCAAGGTGCAGTACAAAAAGTTTTGGCATTCATTGCTCCAAAAATTATTGGTGGTAGTCACGCACCCACACCTGTAGGGGATCTTGGTTTTACAACGATGAATGAGGCTTTATCCCTCGAAGATGTGGAAATACGTGTTGTTGGTTCTGATTGTTTAATTACAGGTTATTTACCCAATGGCTAGCAAACAGTTATCAACAGTCGATTAAGAGCACTGGCGTTCATAAGCGATATCGCGGATGAGATGGAGCCGAGATTTAATGTATTCGCTCAAAAAGTCAGTTTCATGACCATCGAGCAAAGCCTTGGTGCTGGTTTGTTTGACTAACCAATGCACCAAGCTGTTATCGTCCATTTGCAACAGGGTTTGGCTGTGAGCGTTTTCTACTATTGACCAAACCTGACGCATTACCTGAGGAGTCATTAGACCTCCATATCATTGTGATCTTAGCTGTTTTCAGGATACACAATTTGTTTATATTGTTCCGGGATGAAAGTGGAAACTGAAACAAGTGTTATTACAAACTTAATTTATTGAGTCATAACTTGATGTACTTTAAGAATACCTTAAATCAGTGAACAGTAAACAGTTATCAATGCGTATAGTGCTGATAATTGTTAAATCCAAATAGTGCAAAGCGGTAACTGATAACTGTTAAATATACCATGATTTAGCAACACCATTAGTACAAACTAATGTAGCTCAAGGTTTGTATTTATCGGGCTAAAGCCCAACTACAAACCGAGCAAAGTTTCCTTGGCAAATCCCTAATATAATACCTGCATTAAATAATTCGCAAGGGTAACACCATCTGCACCTAGTTCTGTACGCTCGCTTGCTGCGAGGATAGCAGCCTGGGAATGCCACCAAGTGGCTGTAGCTACTATATCTTCTAGGGAGATGTTTCGGGTAGCAGCTTGGGCGATTAAACCACCCAACAACCCTGTTAACACATCACCACTACCACCCCTTGCTAAGGCGGGAGTACTTTCAGGATTAATCCACACTGTACCTTGGGAATTAGCAATAGCAGTTCTCGCCCCTTTAAGTAAAATGATGGCTCCCGTTTGGGCTGCGGCTGTGGTTACGGCTTTAATTCTATCCGTGGATACATCAGCGATCCCAGGGAAAAGACGCTTAAATTCCCCGGTGTGGGGGGTAAGAATGGTGGGAAATTGTCGTTTTTGTAATGTGGATGTAGCTCCCATGTGTGCCAAAATATTTAAACCATCGGCATCAAGTACCAGGGGTTTTTCACTGGCGAGTACCTGCTCAACTATGGAGTTTACCTCAGTTGTTAAACCAGGACCGCAAGCGATCGCATTATATTGATTAATATCGATATTATTTGGTAATTCTAATTTCCCAATTGCTCCGGTGCTTGTTTCCGGGCAACCAATAATTAATGCTTCTGGTAAATGGGATACTAACAGGGGTTTGAGGGACTCTGGTACGGCAATAGAGAGCATGCCCACCCCACTTCCCCTAGCACCCAAACCTGTTAAGATTGCTCCCCCTGCGTAACGTTGGGAACCACAAATTAACAATAAATGACCTTCTTTGTATTTATGGGTAAGGGGTGGACGGGGAAGGATGGTTGAACCAGGATGTCTTTTTTGTGTACCTTGGGTGCCAATCACAGATAATGCTTTGGTGGTGGTGATGCGTTGAATTTTTGCTGTATCTGCCAATACCGTCTGAACATCTACCCAGGGAATATCAAAATCAACTAACTCGACTTTACCCACATAATCTAGAGCTTGGTCTTGCAATAAACCTAATTTCCATAAACCCAAACATAGGGTACGGGTGGCATGAATGGCAATTCCTAATACCTCACCAGTGTCCGTATGCAAACCTGAAGGTATATCTATACTAATAACAGGTATATGCCATTGATTAATCCGAGCGATGGCACTGGCTATGGGATCTTGAATCGCCCTTTCTAACCCAAATCCAAATAAGCCATCTATTAATATATCGCAATCAGATAACTGCTCAACTGAAGAGTAACAAGGTATACCTAAGCTTTGGGCATATTGTAAGTGCTGTGCCGTTAACTCCTTGTGTTTGGCAAAAGGGCAATAAATTCCAACCCCATAGCCGCGAAAATGTAATTCCCGGGCAACTACTAAGGCATCCCCTCCATTATGGCCCGGGCCCACAAGAATCCCCACATGATTAGGTAAACTTATATCTTGGGTAATGCAATGGGTAATTAAACCTGCAACTTTTTCCATTAAAGCTACTACAGGCATCCCCCCTGCGAAAATCCGCCCTTCAATGTCCCTCATTTGCTGGGCTGTGACTATAACCTGAGAGATCAAGTTTTGCCTATTTTCCATGAGTTGTGTATCTGGAGTTTCGAGTTTTATATTTATTAAATCCCCTGGCAATAAAATAAAGCAAACACATTTTATAACCTTTACGATATAAGGTTTATAAAATGTGTTTGTTAGAAATGAAGGCTTTTTAAATGGGAAACTATTTCAGCAAACTGGATCTATAAAAGAGGAATACTCATGCCTCAGCGATGAAAGGCTAATTGTTCTAAACCACACTGTGACATTAGTAATTCTCCTTAAACTACTGAATCGGAAGAATTCTAACATTTCACTCACCGTACCTAAAATATGTCTAAAGGTATAACTTTTAGGACGTTGTTGAACCCCCGTTTTGATGGCTTGTCTTAAAACTAAATTCCTTTTAAATCAAAGGTTTTAGCTATTATTGGACCCATCAGAATTGATGAAATGTACTATTAGTGTTCTGTCCCATAAAATATGATGGGTTGGATAATGAACCGCAAAGGGCGCAAAGGGCGCAAAGGGCGCAAAGGAAGGAAGAAAGAAGAGAAATAGATATTTCAATTTATCCATCAAAACTAATGGGACAAACCATTAGTGCTCCACCACATTAGTTATGCGGAGTAAAACAATTGTAGTGGGAGCGTCTCGCTCCCTATTTTCAACCAGGGAGCTTTCTGTGCTCCCACTCCTTTAACCCCGCAAAATTAATGTGGTCAAGTACCAGTACTCCACCACATTAATTCTGCGGGGTGAGATAAATTCTAGACTTTTGCTCTCTTCCTCTTCCTTTGCCCTCTTTGCGCCTAAAGCCCTACGGGCATGGCTGCGCTAATGCGGTTTTATCTTTGACCCCTGATAATTAAGTTGGTGGAGCACTAGTACAGTGCGGCGGAAATAAACAGACCATTTATAAAAGTCAAAGCTAGGAAACACAATACCTTTGACTTTTAACTTTTGACTGTTAACTTCCGCCTTGCGGTACTAGTCTTACTACTTTAAATTACCTGCCGTAGTAAACCCTGGCGTTACCAAAACCCATATTATGTAAATGATCATTCCACTTGTGGGCATCTGCACGCCGAGCAAACGGACCAACCGCCACATAGTGTCCCCTGCCATTATTACTGGCGCTGATGCCCCGGTAAAATCCAGTCTCTTGCTGAATGCGATTAGCTATTCTTGTTACATCTTCAGCATTACTGGGGATCGCCACATAATAGTATCTAGAAACTTGTTGATTCATACCACCAATAGCATCATTATTGGGGATTTCTCTTCTTTGATTCGGGCTAAAAATACGAGTATTATTCACCCCATAGGTTGCTAACTGCCGAATTCTTCTCTGGGCATTGGCAGGGTTGCTAAATACCCCAGCTTGGATAATATACCGTCTTTGGAATTGACGGACAAAAGCTGTAGGTTCTACCTGACGCACCTGCTGCAATGTTTGAAAATTATTGCTATCCACATAAACCATATAGCGATCGAAGCTCTGTGGATATTGAGTCGATGGAATGGCATTAAACTCAATGTAACCCTGGTTAGATTCCGCAGATTGATCGATATTGTCGTTCAATTGTGGACTGGGAAAATTACTTACCCCTTCATACATTTGTGCAGTGGCTGGGGTGGAAATACCTAAAATCAGAGGTACACTAAATAATAATGGTTGAGTATAAAAGCCAGGTACTATAAATTGATTTAATGATTTCTTTAACATAACAGTTTCCAATTTTTAATTTTTGTCATCCAAGTCAGTAAAATCAACCAAGAAACAGAGGATTAACTTACAATCCAAAATAGGTTGACATTTGTAGCATCTACACAGTGTTAGCTTAGAAATATCAACCAAGCAAGATACACGAAAGATGACAAAGGTCGTAGTAGGACTTTCCGGTGGTGTTGATAGTTCCACCGCCGCTGCCATTTTGCACCATCAAGGCTATGAAACCATTGGCCTTACCCTGTGGCTCATGAAGGGTAAAGGACAGTGCTGCTCTGAGGGCATGGTTGATGCTGCTTACATTTGCGAGCAGCTGGGTATACCCCATCACGTGGTTGATATTCGAGAAGTTTTTCAAACTCAAATTGTCGATTATCTAGTCACTGGTTACAGTGCGGGGGTAACTCCTTTACCTTGCTCCCAGTGCAATAAAACAGTAAAATTCGGCCCAATGGTCAACTATGCCCGGGAAAAATTGGGCAGTGAAAAAATCGCTACTGGTCATTATGCCCGAATTCGTCATAATCCGGAAACTGGACGTTACGAATTGTTAAGGGCATGCGATCGCAATAAGGATCAATCCTATTTTCTTTATGACTTATCCCAGGATTTACTGAGAGCATCAGTGTTTCCACTGGGGGAATTACAAAAAAGTGACACTCGCCGTCTGGCTGCGGAGTATGGATTAAAAACTGCTGATAAGCCAGAAAGCCAAGACCTATGTTTGGTAGAAAGCAATGGTTCCATGGGAGCATTTCTAGATAAGTATTTGGCTCCCAAACCAGGGGATATTGTTGATACAGAGGGCAAGGTTTTGGGTCAACATAATGGCATACATCATTACACCATAGGGCAGCGTAAAGGGTTGGGAATTGCCGCCCCTGCACCCCTGTATGTGATTGCCCTAGATGCGGTGAAGAATCGCGTTGTAGTGGGCGATCGCACCACAGCCACCCAACCAGAATGTACTGTGGAAAGGGTTAACTGGGTTTCCATTGCTGAACCATCCAGTCCGATACGAGCAGAAGTGCAAATTCGTTATCGTTCTGCACCAATTGGGGTAACCATAGTTCCTTTGGATAACTCTCGGGCAAGGGTAGTATTTGATGAACCCCAGTTTAGTGTCACCCCAGGACAAGCAGCAGTTTGGTATGAAGGGGAAAAAGTATTAGGTGGGGGAATTATTGTTAAGGAGTTGACAGTTGACAGTTGACGGTTGACACTTCGACAAGCTCAGTGCGAGCAGTTGACAGTTGACGGTATTAAGGAAACTTACTCATTACTCATTACTCATTACTTCCCCACACTCCGCACACCTCCTTCCCTGGGTACCTGGATTTTGGTAACTTAATAAATACTTAACAACTTGCAGCTGAACGCAGAGAAGGGATTACCTTGAGTAACAACACACAGGGCATTGCCCCCCACGGCGGGCATTTAGTAAATCGCATTGCCACACCCGAACAAAAACAAGAGTTTCTGTCTAAGGCAGACTTTTTGCCGCGAGTGCAACTTGATGAAAGAGCCGTTTCCGATTTGCACATGATTGCTATCGGTGGTTTTAGTCCCCTGACTGGTTTTATGAATCAGGAAGACTACAATCGCGTGGTATCAGATATGCGACTTGCTAATGGAGTAGCATGGGCAATTCCCGTAACACTCTCAGTATCAGAATCAGAGGCTGATGCCCTCCAGGAAGGCGGTTTAGTGCGCCTAGATGACAATACAGGTAGATATATTGGTGTTTTACAACTGACACAAAAATATACCTACGATAAGCGCCAGGAGGCAGTTAATGTTTACCGCACGGACGAAGAAAAGCATCCTGGTGTGAATGTAGTTTATAACCAAGGTGCAATTAATTTGGCTGGGGATGTGTGGTTATTAGAAAGAGATCCCCATCCCCTATTTCCCTCTTACCAAATCGATCCTGCAACTTCCCGGTCGATATTTCAAGAAAAGGGTTGGAAAACTGTAGTGGGTTTCCAGACTCGTAATCCCATTCACCGCGCCCATGAGTACATTCAAAAGTGTGCCCTGGAAACCGTGGATGGATTATTTTTGCATCCACTGGTAGGAGCAACCAAATCAGATGATATTCCGGCTGATGTGCGGATGCGCTGCTATGAAATTTTATTGGAGCATTACTATCCTCCCAATCGAGTGGTTTTAGCCATTAATCCCTCGGCCATGCGTTACGCTGGTCCCCGGGAAGCAATTTTCCATGCTCTAGTCAGGAAAAATTATGGCTGTACCCACTTTATTGTGGGACGGGATCATGCTGGGGTGGGTGACTACTACGGTACCTATGATGCCCAGCATATCTTTGATGAATTTCAGCTAGGGGAATTGGGTATTATACCCATGAAGTTTGAACACGCTTTCTACTGTACCCGGACTAAGCAAATGGCAACCAGCAAAACTAGTCCTAGTAAACCAGAGGAGCGAGTTCACTTATCTGGAACCAAGGTGAGGGAAATGCTGCGCCGGGGAGAATCACCACCACCAGAATTCTCCCGCCCCGAAGTTGCAGCAGAATTGGCGCGGGCAATGAAAACTTAAGTAAATACTGGTAGTAAATAATACTAAAAACACAAAAAATAATTTGAATTTTGTAATTTCAACTTCAGCCCATTAAGCTGATATAGCAATCAAAATTGAGTTGTAAAAATTAAGCTGGCAAATTATATGAAATCCGGATGATTAGTTACCGTAAAAACCTCACCCCGTCGGTGGTGGACACCCCTCTCCTTATTCATCACGTGTACACACAAGTCTATATAGCCCCCTAAATCCCCTGCCCCCGTGACCCCCTGCCCCCGTGACCCCCAATTATGGGGGTACCTGGGGGTACCTGGGGGACTTTCAAAATCTTGTCCCCCCAATTTTGGGGGTTAGGGGGCGTTTCGGTGGAGACTTGAATAAATTCGATCGCTTGTGTGTACACCGTATCCTTATTCAGGAGAGGGGAAGGGGTGAGGTGACAACAATATGGTAAGTCCCACAAGCGGATTTGATATTAGGGGTTAGAAAGGGAGCAATATCTCTTATACTCTGATTCAGAAATAACTTAGGATTGCTATAACTAATTGGCTAAGGGCTGAAAGCTGAATTATGAAGCGGCGGACTTTTTTGCAACGGTTTGGATTTCTTGTCGCGGCAATGGGGTTGTCTCAGGCGGAGTGGTTATCTTTAGGGAACCGCTACTACCAGGCTTTGGCACAACCCAGTCCGCGCAAATTTGCCTTACTAGTAGGAATTAATGAGTATTCTCAAAATTCCCCACTTGCTGGCTGTGTGATGGATGTGGAACTACAAAGAGAGCTGTTGATTCACCGCTTCGGCTTCTTGAATTCCCATATTTTGACTTTGACAGATAAACAAGCTTCCCGGGAATCCCTGGAAAATGCTTTTCAAGAACATCTTGTGAAGCAAGCAAAACCAGAAGATGTGGTAGTGTTCCACTTTAGTGGTTATGGTTGTCGGATTGAATCTGAAATATTACTGCCAAGGTGGAACAATGCTTTAGTAACTAAATCTAGTAAGGGGGAAGTAGAGGATTATTTACTAGAAAATACCTTACAATTATTATTGCGATCGCTTGAAACTGAACGAAGTACTGTAGTTATCGATAGTAGTTATTACACTCCCGATGTACTATTGCCCTCGGGATGGAAAATCCGTGCTTGCCAACCCCCTACCCAGGCAAGTGTGGCAGATGGGGAAAGGGAATTACAAGAAAATTTGCGCTATCAATTGGCAGCCAATAATTTACTTGGGGTCGATTTACCTATAACATTTCTTACACCAAATTCTGACAGTAAACAAGCTGCTAGGGAGTTGCTATTTGCTGATTGCAGTGCGGGTTTATTTACCTATGCCTTGACACAATACCTGTGGGAAACTCTGCCCGCAACCACAATTCAAGTTAGCCTTTCCCAAACGGCAAACTCTATGTATCAGTTGGGGAGCTACCAACAGCCTGGATTGTTGGCTGGAAAGACTAGTCCCAAGCAAATTGCGGATAATTTTCTCCCATCCCTCACCGTTGGGGCAGAGGGAGTAGTGCAAAATGTGGAAGAGGATGGGGATATTACTCTCTGGTTAGGGGGAATACCAGCCCACATACTGCCATACTATGGTGTCAACTCCCAACTTTCCCTCCTCGGCGAAGAAGAGGAAAAAACTAAGTTGGTATTGCGCTCTCGCAGTGGATTGAAAGCAAAAGCTAAAATTTCTCGCAATGATAGTTCATCTGTACCACAATCAGGGCAACTAGTTCAGGAAGCAATTCGGGTAATACCCAAGAATATTGACTTAACTTTGGCCTTGGGAACCACCTTAGAGAGAATTGAACGGGTAGATGCAACTAGTGCTTTGTCTACTTTGAATAATGTTACATCAGTAATTGCCGGAGAACAGCCAGCAGATTGCGTATTTGGCAAATTACCAATATTGAAAACATCTGAAAAGGAGTCTAGTAACTCCATGGTGACTCCTCCCAGCCGCTATGGTTTATTTTCTCTGGATGGGAATTTAATCCCCAACACTGGAGGAAAAGTTGGTGAAGTTGTCAAATTGGCTATCAAGCGATTAGCCCCCAAAATGCAAATTATCCAGGCAGCAAAGTTATGGCGGTTGACAGAAAATGCTAATTCTTCGGGTTTGAGCTTAAAGGTAAATCTGGAAATAGTTAGTGGCATTGTTCCGCGAATAGTTACCCAGCGCCAAACTCTGCGGACAATCTCTACCATACCTCCAGCCAGGAAAACAGTTAGTGCTGACAGTGGAAAATTACCCATTATTCCCATTGGTAGTCGCATCCAGTATCGGATTCAAAATACAGGCAATCGTCCTATATACCTCATGGTTTTGGGTTTAGATACTTCCATAAATGCCTATGCCCTTTACCCATGGGCAAACCTGGAAGATGATGATAGCGGCGATAATAAACCTTTGCTCCAAAATATAATGATTGCCCCTGGCAAAACCTCAATCGTACCCTTACCCAAAATTGGTTTTCAATGGTTGATTGCAGGACCTGCTTTTTTTGCAGAAACCCAACTAATTTTTAGCACCGCACCCTTTACACAAACCTTAGAGCAACAAGCTGCTAAACATCACGGTTCAATTCAACAGCGAATTGCTCCTTTACTCAATCCTGTGGAAGTGGCACAGGCATTGTTGCAAGATTTGCATAATGCTAGTGCCGAGCCATCTAGTGCTAATACCACAACTGACTTTTATAGTTTGAATGTGAATAATTGGGCAAGTTTCAGCTTTATTTATCAAGTAGCCTAGATTTTGGCAATTGATGGAGCAATTTTCACCACTGGTAGGACAAACTCAAGCAGTAGAATTACTGAGTCAGGCAGTAATAAAAGAACGTGTTGCCCCAGCGTATTTATTCGCCGGAGCGCCGGGAATAGGCAGGAGTTTAGCAGCACGATGCTTCATCAAATTATTATTTACGGGCTCGAAACATCGTCAAATTATTAACAATCATCCTGACTTATTATGGGTGGAACCCACATATCAACACCAGGGACAACGCCTGACTGTTGCCGAAGCCGCAGAAAAAGGATTCAAACGCAAAGCACCACCTGTAATTCGGTTAGAGCAAATTCGGGAAATTACTCAATTTCTCAGTCGTCCACCTCTGGAAGCCCCAAGGCAGGTGGTGGTATTGTCGGAAACCGAAAAAATGGCAGAGGCTGCTGCTAATGCCTTGCTCAAAACCCTAGAAGAACCCGGACAAGCAACACTGATTTTAATCGCACCTTCCCCAGACTCCATTTTGTCAACCTTAGTATCTCGGTGCCAGCGCATCCCCTTTTATCGCCTGGAACCAACTGCTATGGCACAAGTATTAAGGCAAACCGGACATGAAGCAATTTTGCAAAATCCCACCATTTTAAATATTGCTGCTGGTAGTCCTGGGGAAGCGATCGCATCTTTTCATCAGTTACAAAATATACCACTAGAATTATTGGCCCAGGTGACGCAACCACCACGAAATTACCGTCATGCTCTAGAAATGGCTAAACAAATCGATAAAGTTTTAGATACGGAGGCTCAATTGTGGTTAGTTGATTATTTGCAACAGTCTCACTGGCAAAGGGGTTGTCAACCAAGTACTATTCAACAATTAGAACAAGCCCGTAAGTCCTTATTGTGTTACGCTCAACCACGTTTAGTTTGGGAATGTACGTTTTTGAGTATGTGTGTTTAACTGACATTTTGCACCATTCTCAATAAGCCCGATATCCCGCCCGGAACTTAAGTTCCACCGCTAGTAGCTTAAGTCCATTGAAATGGACTGGAATCCTTTCTCATACCAATTTGCTTTCAAAGATAGTCCGTATATCATTGCGACTGGAGCGGAGCAGAAGGAAGCAATCTGTTCCAACTCGAACTACTACAACTTCTTTTAATTAATACCTCTTACCTTCTGCCCTCTGCCCTTGGAGCTTCCTGCCTTTTTTTGTAAAATCTCCGTTGCAAAACGCAATTCTAAATTCTAAATTCTAAATTCTAAATTATTTTAAAATCTCATTAGTTTTAAGTACCAAAGTAGTCTAAACTCCATTTACATCTATCAGGTATTTTGAATTTTGCAGTGGTGCAAACTTAGGAGTGAGTATGGAATGGGAACGCTTGATTTCATTATTGGGAATATTTGTATTTGTAGGTTTATCCTACGCTTTATCAATAAATCGTCGTGCCATCCGTTGGCAACCAGTACTGTGGGGGATTGGCTTACAATTAGTTTTCGGCATTTTAATTCTCAGGACACAACCGGGTTTGGTGATGTTTCAATTCCTCGGTGATGCGGTGAGTCAATTTTTGAACTTTTCTGATGCTGGAGCAAAGTTTGTTTTTGGGGATAACTTTGAAGAACACTTTTTAGCTTTTAAAGTATTGCCCACAATTATTTTTTTCTCAGCCTTTATTACGGTACTTTACCACTACGGAATTTTACAGCGAATAGTGCAAATAGTAGCGGTAGTCATGATGAGAACCATGAAAACATCAGGTTCCGAATCCCTTTCAGCTGCGGCAAATATTTTTGTAGGACAAACGGAAGCTCCATTAATGATTAAACCCTATGTGGAGACAATGACTCGTTCTGAGTTGCATGCCATTATGACAGGGGGATTTGCCACCATTGCTGGGGGAGTCATGGCAGCATATATATCCTTTGGGGTGCCAGCAGAACACTTGATTGCGGCTTCAGTCATGTCTGCACCAGCAGCACTGGCTATTTCTAAGTTACTTTATCCAGAAACTGAAAAATCCCTGACTGCGGGTAAAGTCCAAGTCAAGGTAGATAGTACCTATGCCAATGCCATTGATGCGGCGGCTACTGGTGCTAGTGAGGGGATGAAGTTGGCGTTAAATGTGGCAGCAATGCTGATTGCTTTTTTAGGATTGTTGGCTCTGGTAAATGGCATACTCGGATGGATTGGTTCTCTGATAAATTTTCCCCAACTATCTTTAGAGTTGATATTCTCATACCTGCTTTCCCCCGTGGCTTGGTTGATGGGCGTACCCTGGGCAGACTGTGGACAAGTAGGCATATTACTAGGTAAAAAAACTATCTTGAATGAGTTTGTTGCTTACTTAGACTTAAAAACCTTAATAGAAAATAGCCAGAAAATTGATACTGGGGCTGTGGCTGCGGATAGTTTACCAGTAATTTCCGAGCGAGCAAAACTAATTAGTACCTATGCCCTATGTGGTTTCTCTAATATTGGTTCCATTGGAATTCAAATAGGAGGCATTGGGGGAATTGCACCTAAACGGCAAGCAGACTTGGCACAGATGGGAATTAGAGCCATGGTTGGAGGTGCGATCGCTTGTTTTATGACTGCTTGTATTGCGGGAATGCTGTTGTAATTTATCATACTTGTTGATGGTTGACGGTTGACGGTTGGCAGTTGATGGTTGACACTTCGACAAGCTCAGTGCGAGCAGTTGACAGTTGGCGGTTAAACGTTAAACTTCCTTCACTCCCCCTGCTCCCTGCTCCCTGCCCCATACTTAGAAGTCAGGGAAGTATTTTTTAATTGGTATAGCAATGGACATATTGCTTAGGACAGTATTGTTCGATTAAAGAACTGTCACCGAAGAGGCAGGCAGGGGGTAGGGGGAGTGAGGGGATGAGGAGGTGAGGGGAGTGTGGGGAGTGTGGGAGGTTTAACCATCAACTATCAACTCTTAATTCCTAACTCTTAACTCTTAACTCTTAACTCTTAACCATCAACTGTCAACTGAAAACACTTCACACTTCTTTATATACAAAACCCCTTGTCAGCCATGCTCACGGGTGGATTTTGCCGTAACCTGATTAATGGGAGTAGTTGCATTCACCTGTAATAAGAAATATATCGAGGTTACGATTTATGGCATATCCCTGGTTTAAGGCATTTCATATTATTGGCGTAGTGGTTTGGTTTGCTGGATTGTTTTACCTAGTACGCCTATTTATCTACCACATTGAAGCGGAGCAGGAGCCAGAACCAGCAAATACGATTCTGAAAAATCAGTATCAAATCATGGAAAAAAGGCTCTACGGCATTATTACCACACCGGGGATGGTGGTGACAGTGGCTTGTGCCATTGGTTTGTTGGTGACAGAACCAGATTACTTAAAACAAACTTGGTTACACTTCAAATTGGGATTTGTTGCTTTATTACTGGCTTACCATTTTTATTGCGGTCGGTTAATGAAACTATTAGAGCAAGGTAAGTGTAATTGGACTAGCAAACAAATGCGTGCCATGAATGAAGCACCTACTTTAATGTTAGTAGTAATTGTCATGTTGGCAGTATTTAAAAACAGTTTGCCTACAAGTATGACAGCTTGGGTAATTTTTGGTTTAGTCATTTTAATGGCGGTAACAATTCAACTGTACGCCAAAAAACGGAGACTGGATAAAGAGAAGGAATTGGCACAAATGAATCAAGTTCCCCAGCAACAAGCGTAAAATATTGGGGATTATTAGGTGCGTTATATTGCATTTCCTACAAAGAGTGAAGTATACATCAAAACCTCACCCCCAATCCCTCTCCTTATTAAACCTCACCCCCAACCCCTCTCCTTATTAAGGCTACGGTGTACACACAAATAATTAAATTTAGCCAAGTCCTCACTGAAACGCCCCCTAACCCCCAATTATGGGGGAACAAGAGTTATCAAAGTCCCCCATAATTGGGGGATTTAGGGGGCTCAATAGACTCAAACGAAGACAGACAGGACTTGTGTGTACACGTGAGCCTTATTAAGGAGAGGGG